>JBGTBA010000001.1:0-2662 GCA_041749595.1 Flavobacteriaceae bacterium
ATAGAAATAATAGAGAGCGACGAAACCACCCACTATTCCATTGTGGATCAATACGGTAACGCCGTATCCGTGACCACCACATTAAATGGAGCTTATGGTTCAAAATTATTTTCGGAAGAACTCGGTTTTTTTCTAAACAATGAAATGGACGATTTTAGCACTAAACCCGGCATACCGAATATGTTTGGACTCATTGGGGCCAAAGCCAATAGCATTGCTCCCGGAAAGCGCATGCTAAGCAGTATGACACCTACGATTGTGGAGAAAGATGGAAAATTATGGATGGTCGTAGGCACTCCCGGTGGCTCTACCATAATCACGGCGGTGGCACAGACCATATTAAATGTGTACGAGTTTAACCTGAGTATGCAAGAAGCCGTAGATGCGCCCCGATTCCATCATCAATGGTTGCCCGATCAGCTTGTGTTTGAACCTGAAGGGTTTTCACCGGAACTAAAAACGACCTTAACGGCCAAAGGCTATATCCTGAATGAAGAGCGAACACCCATTATCGGCAAAGTAGATGCCATACGGGTTTTGCCCAATGGGCGACTGGAAGGCGGTGCGGATAGGCGGGGAGACGATACAGCTTTGGGGTTTTAGGACATTCTTTATGAACTTCCTTGCGCTAAAAGCTGAAAATATGGTTTGAGCAATTTCTACACTACTTTTGAACTTCGGTATCGGCAATACTGTGAGTAAAATGTAGTGCTGCCACTAAAATCCTTCCAAAATGAGGGACAAATTCATTTAAAAAGAAGTATATTCGAAGTTAAGCCGTTCCGTTCAAATTGGCGGCACAACATAAATGTCGAGTCATTAATAAATACAAAATGAAGTATAAACGTTTTGCTTTAGGGCAGCTACTGGCCTTTATTATTATTTTAAGCTGTACGCCACAAGCTAAAAAACAAAAGACCATAGAGACAGAAGAAGTAGTGTCGTCGAATCCTGTTATTATGGCCTACTATGTACCAGAGTCTACTTTTGAACCAGAAAAAATCCCGGTTGAAAAGTTGACCCATATTATTTATTCTTTCACCAATGTTATAGATGGGGAAATGAAATTTAGCAATCCTGAGGAAGCGGGGCCAAAGCTTGAGGCTATCGTTCAACAAAAGGAACGTAATACTGCCCTAAACGTGATGATAGCTTGCGGTGGATGGGGTGCCGATGGATTTTCGGATATGGCCTTAAGCAAAGCGAGTCGAGTGAAGTTTATTAAAAGTGCCTCAGATTTTATAAAAAAATATCAGCTCGACGGGATGGATATAGATTGGGAATATCCCGGTATTTCCGGTGCAGGTACTAAGGCACGTGATGTAGACACAAAGAATTTTACGCTGCTAATGAAAGGTTTGCGTGAGATGCTGGATACCTTTGACCAACCTAAATTATTGACCTTTGCTTCGGCGGGATGGAAGCGGTACTACGACCATATTGAGGTAAACGAGGTAATGAAATATGCCGATTATACCAATGTAATGACCTATGACCAAGTTTCCGGGGTTTCCATCTACACAGGGCATCATACGCCATTAGGAGATGTAAAAAGCGTAGCTATTCAAGGTACTCCATTTCAAGTGCATTTGGATAGTTTATACCAAAATGGTCAAAATCGTGACCCAGACCCTCGTTCCGCCGAAAAAATCGTGAATTTTTTAATCGATGAAGGCGTCGATCCCAAACAAATCATTATCGGAAGTGCATTTTATGGTAGGGTTTGGAAAGGTGTCCCTCCGGCCAATAATGGCCTTTACCAGTTGAGTACGGGGTTGCATATTGGGTGGATGGCGTATCGCGAAATTAGGAACTCATATGAACCCAACAAGGATTTTCAGCGCTTTTGGGATAGTCAAGCCAAAGCACCTTACCTGTATAACGCTGCGGACAGTTTATTTGTATCTTATGATGACACGGTTTCGGTGGCCTTGAAAACCAAATATACCATTGATAAAGGCCTGGGAGGAATCATGTTCTGGGAATTGGGCAATGACACCAAAGAAAAAGGTAGTTTGCTGGACGCAATTTATAAGACCACTGTAAAATAAGTCTGTTTACTACTACAAGTACTAAGGGCTGAACACCGTTTTAGGGCTTAAATACAAGTGGATGCGCACTAAAATACACCGACAACCCACAATATTCACAATAAAAATTTCTTGATACGGACTATCCCGGAGGCCTGTCCGACTGGAATTGGGAGGGCAAGCCATAAGGCAGGTTTCGACAGTTTTATTTCGGCACATTCAGAAGTAACATAATCACTTTGATATCAAGTTGTTAATTCGTATGTTTAGGTATAATAAAACCACGAAAACGAGTCCTTAGCTTAAAAAACGGGGTTTTAATCTTAATCTGTATGTCCAAGTTACGAAGAATCCACGATTTTCAGCACAGCTTTACATTTTCTTCCCAAACAGAACAGTTTGATGTCTTTTTCTCCCGATTTTTCGAGAGCGACCTGGCCAATTTTTCTTTTGATAAGGCCACTAAATCCGAGGACGTGAGCCACGGGGAAATAGAAATAATAGAGAGCGACGAAACCACCCACTATTCCATTGTGGATCAATACGGTAACGCCGTATCCGTGACCACCACATTAAATGGAGCTTATGGTTCAAAATTATTTTCGGAAGAACTCGGTTTTTTTCTAAACAAT
>JBGTBA010000002.1:0-21256 GCA_041749595.1 Flavobacteriaceae bacterium
GAACACTACGCCCCTGTTCGATTTCCTTTAGAGCCTTGATAATCTGGCTCTCACTAAACTTGCTGCTTTTCATTGTGACAGTTTGAATTTAAAGTTAATAAATTCGAATTTTAAACTGTCCTATTTTTAGGGAAGGCTACACAAGAAAGCGAAATCTTTCAGAATTTGAATTTGATGCGAATGACAACTTTGCAATAGTTGGCGTATTGAATGAAGTTGTTTTTTCCTTGCCAGAGAATAAGGAGGTCTATGAACCTTATAATGAAACATGGATTTTTAAAAAAATTAAGAATAAGTGGCATCCGATCAGGATTCATTATTCAAAAATTGTTCGAGAAAAACATACGGAAGAAGTAGAATGAACATCGGAATGAAAAGCCTACACAATGGCAGTAAGCTAAAAACAGGCACACCAGACAATGAAACGATTTATAGACGAAAAAGGAACGTTTTTTAAATAAAATTTCCTACGACTTGGAAACTCCTGAATATCCCTTCAAGACAATCAACACCCAATCCTGCCCTCCCGAGTTATACTTTTTTAAGTCCCTAAATCCCACGGCATAATGTGCATTAAGGGAACGGATGTTTAGGGCATCGACCTCCGTTATAATTGATGTGTAGTCTGGTTGCACCGCTTGGGCCATGGTATCATATAATTTACGGAATATGCCCATTTTCCGATACGACTTTTCAATACAGATCTGCCCCATAACAAGATAGTTTTCATTTTGTGGAAGCAGCATTTCTATTTCCCGGAACATGGGCCGTAACACTTCAATATCCGCACCAAAATTTGGATGCATACATAGGGCATACCCAACTACAGCATCCCCGTCCTTGGCAATAATATGGGGGCAAATGCCATTCATTTCCTTTAACGTTCCAAAACTATGTGACACCGTAACAAAACCTTCTTGTTCTTTCTCTTCCAGCGGTATGGCGGTCATCAGGTTCTTTTGTTGCAGGCCCAAAATCTGTTCCAGTTCCACATCCGCTGTTACTCTGGTAAAGGTGATCATTTGCACTAGGATTACATTATGGTTATTGTTATTGCAGTTCGGCCATTTTTAAATTCCTAAAAGTTGCCCGTTATGAACTGGATTTTTTTGCGCTATTTTATAATTACGAATATAACATATAAATGGAGTATATCTTACATTTGTACCATGCCTGATCTCCCTCAAAAACTTTTGGAAAAACTTGCGCTTCGAGAAAAGGAAGGCGCATTAAGGACATTGCCAAAAAAAAACAATTTAATCGATTTTTCCTCTAACGATTATCTGGGCTTTGCAAAAAACGAAGTCATTTACTCAAATACCTTTCAGCGTATTTTAAAGCAAGGCGATTTCCAAAATGGGGCTAGCGGTTCCCGTTTATTGTCGGGCAACCATCCTTTATACGGCGATTTGGAAACTTTCTTGGCCCAGACCCATCAAACCGAAAGCGCATTGGTCTTTAATTCCGGTTATGATGCCAATATCGGTTTTTTTAGTTCCGTGCCACAACGGGGAGATGCGGTGTTTTATGATGAATTTATACATGTCAGTATCCGGGATGGCGTTGCCATGGGACATGCCAAAGGCTACAAGTTTGCCCATAACAATTTAGGGGAACTGCAACTTTTAATACAAAGAGTTAGGGCGAATCTGCAAGATGGGGATATCTATGTCGTAACAGAATCTGTATTTTCCATGGATGGGGACACACCGGATTTAATTGCTTTAGTTGATTTCTGCAACAAAAACAGATGCCATTTAATAGTGGATGAGGCGCATGCGGTTGGCGTTTTCGGCCCTGAAGGTGTAGGTATGGTACAGGAATTAAAACTACAACACAGTGTCTTTGCCCGAATAGTGACTTTCGGTAAAGCCATGGGCTGCCATGGGGCCGCCATTTTGGGGAGCAATCCGCTCAAAAGGTATTTAATAAATTTTGCACGGAGTTTTATCTATACTACCGGACTTACCCCACATACCATAGCTACCATCCTATCGGCCTATGAATATGTGGCTCAACAGGGCGAAAAAGACCAGAGTCAACTCAAAAAGAACATCGTTATTTTTAAGGAAAAAATGGTAGGGCTACAGCTGCAACCTCATTTTATTCCCAGCGAATCTGCCATACAATCCTGTGTGGTTTCTGGGAACATAAAGGTAAAAACCATATCCAAAAAATTGACGGAAAAAGGTTTTGACGTAAGGGCCATCCTATCCCCGACGGTACCGGAAGGTCAGGAAAGGCTGCGTTTTTGCATCCACAGCTATAATTCCAAAGAGGAGATGGAATTGGTGCTTGAATTGCTTCAATCACTTATCTAAGCCCAATGAAAGAAAAATTCTTTTTACTGGGCGCTTTTGAGTATGTTGCGGATGTCCAGATCCTGAAAGGGAAATTAGAGTCCGAAGGCATTCCCGTTTTTCTGAAGGATGAAAATACCTTGAACGCAGATCCGCTCATCAGTAACGCCATTGGCGGAGTAAAATTAATGGTGTACGAGGAAGATAGGGAAAAGGCGTTGCTTGTCTATAATGAGATCAGGGCTTATGCCCTGGACACTTTTGGAAAACCCGTTATTTGTCCAAACTGTAAGGCTGCAAGATCAGAGTCTTATTATTCCGGGAAAAGCGTTTTTTACAAACTATTCCCGTTTTTTGAAAAAAGAAAATATAAATGCTTAAATTGTAATATGATTACTGAGCCCCATAAAAAATAAACAGATGCAACAGATTTTTGTAACGGGAATTTCCACCGATGTAGGAAAAACACTGGTGTCGGCCATACTAACAGAAGCCCTTCAGGCAGACTATTGGAAACCTGTGCAAGCGGGCGACCCGGAGCATTCTGATAGTGATCGGGTCGCAGGCCTAATCTCCAATTCCAAAACGGTCATCCACAAAAGCAGGTATAGTCTTAAAAACCCATTAAGCCCCCATGCCGCAGCAGGACTGGAAGGAATTACCATAGACACCAATGCAATTGAAGAGCCTGTAACGGAAAACCACTTGGTCATTGAAGGTGCAGGGGGAGTCCTGACCCCTTTGAACGATTCCGATACTATTCTGGACCTTATCATGCCCAATTATAAAATAATTGTGGTGTCCAAGCATTATTTGGGGAGTATTAACCATACCCTTTTAACCGTATTATGGCTTCAGCAAAGAGGTTATGATGTTGCTATAATCTTTAATGGCACTGAAAACAGCACTTCTGAAAGCATCATTTTAAAAAAAACGGGGGCTACCCTTATTGGACGTATGGAGAACGAGACGGTCTTTGATCGAAATACGGTAAAAAAATATGCGGAGCTGTGGCGCAAAAATCTCTCGTTACTCTAAATCATAATGTTATCTACTATCCCCATTTCTAAGATTAACTGCCTTATTGGAGATATCGTAAGCGGATTTGTAAGAACTGAATTCCTTCTCTCTCAGATTTTATATGAAATTGGATTTCGAGAAACCAGAATCAATTTCTTTGCAAATGGAAGAATAGAAGAGAAACTTAGTAAGATCCGATTGGAATTTGAAGAGTCGAACATTGAAGAGCGTTTAAAATATATTTCATTAATCGATCAATTGGATAAATTAAGAAAGAAGAGAAACATAGTGGTCCACAGTCTAGTACTGACCAATGTACATGATAACCACAATCACATATTTCATAACTATCGGCTAATTAAAGGAAATATTGAGAACAATACTATCCAATTCAATACTTCCGATCTAGAAAATATCCACGCCGAAATATGCGATTTACATAATGCATTTTATATCCTACACTTCAAAAATTAATTATATAAATGAAAAACAAGTCCCTTTTTTTCCCGATAAATTGTTTTGTTTTTCCTGATACAAAGAAAACAGTAAGTAAGATTGACAAAGCAATAAAAGGGCAGATGATATTTATATGCTTTCCGATAGGGCACTCATACCAATAAATGGTCAAAAAAGAGATATTTTCCGTCCCTACTATTCAGGATAAGGCAAACCTTATTTGGGAACCACAAAGGCGGAAGCATTTTTAAACATTAACTATTCTATTGGAATTTACCATCTTTGTAAAGTAGAAAAAAAACCATTGATTAAATTTTAAGTCGTTGAAAAACATTTCCAAAAGAGATAAAAAGCACCTTTGGCATCCCTTAACGCAGCACAAACTAAATCCCGACATGTTGGCCATAGTAAAGGCAAAGGGATGCGTTCTGGTCGATGAGGACGGCAAGGAATATATCGATGGAATCGCCTCTTGGTACACCTGTATGTACGGGCATTGCCACGCAAAGATCGTAAAAAGGGTACAACAGCAAATTCAGATCTTGGATCAGGTGGTTTTTAGCGGTTTCACACACAAACCTGCGGTAAAATTATCCGAAAGACTTATTAAAATACTTCCGCACAACCAAAACAAATTATTTTTTTCGGACAACGGCTCTACCGCCGTGGATATCGCCCTTAAAATGGCACTGCAATTCCATTATAACCAAGGAGACAGACGAACCGTCTTATTGTCCTTTGAAGACGGTTTTCATGGGGATACTTTTGGAGCCATGTCTGTTTCGGGACTTTCCGTATATAATGGACCCTTTAAAGAATTTTTTCTAGAGGTAGAGCGTATTCCCGTGCCCACAACCAAAAATTTAAAAAAAAACCTCGAATTCTTAAAGCAAAGACTCCAAAAAAAAGATATTGCCGCCTTTATTTACGAACCTTTGGTACAAGGAGCGGCGGCTATGCAGATGTACAATGCGGAGCTCCTTACGCCCATATTAGAACTTTTAAAAACTCATAAAGTTTTGACGATTGCCGACGAGGTAATGACTGGTTTTGGAAAAACCGGGCACTATTTTGCCTCAGATTACATAACTATTAAGCCCGACATTATGTGCATGTCCAAAGCGTTGACGGCAGGAATGGTACCCATGGCCATTACCAGTTGCACACAGGATATTTACGATGCGTTTTACAGCGATGATTTGGCCAAGGGACTATTTCACGGGCATACGTACACCGCAAACCCGATTGCATGCGCAGCTGCTTTGGCGGGAATTGCATTATTGCAATCAGACAAAATCCAAAATAACATACAGCGCATCATAAAATGGCATCAAAAGTTCGATGCCGAAATTAGGAACCATCCCAAGATAGCACGCACAAGGCAAACGGGCATCATCTATGCACTGGATCTCGATGTTGCCATGGAGCGTTATGGAAATATACGCAACAAACTGTTCCGTCATTTTATGGATAATGGCGTATTTTTACGTCCGTTGGGAAACACCATCTACATTTTGGCACCCTATACCATATCTAAAAAACAAATGAAAAAAATCTATTCCACCATAAAATCCGCATTGGATTTGGTTTAATTTTGATACAGCAATTAACTTCCTATGTTGCAACCCATTTCCATAACGGCTATTGCCTCCATTTCACCTTTGGGAATTTCCACGGAAGAAACCTGGCGCAATTACCAGCAGGATAAGCACTTTTTACAGCGTGCCAATGTGGGAGAAATGGATACCTGGATATCGTCTATACCCGAACATGCCATGGCGGAAATAACACAACTGAGATCCAAAGATGCTAAATATAAAAACCTGGATAATAGCGTACTTTATGCCCTATATGCCTCCAGAAAGGCCGTGGAAATTGCGGGATGGATCGCCGGTGTTAATTTTGGTATTAATATTGGTTCTTCCCGTGGGGCAACGGCTCTTTTTGAAAAATACCATGCAGAGTTTATACATTCCAATAAAACATCGACCTTAGCTTCACCTACAACTACCTTGGGCAATATTTCATCTTGGATCGCCCACGATCTGGGCACACAAGGCCCGGAAATATCCCATTCCATAACTTGCTCCACAGGATTGCATGCGGTTTTAAACGGTATTGCATGGCTTCGGAGCGGCATGGCCGATACTTTTTTGGTGGGCGGCAGTGAAGCACCGCTAACGCCATTTACGATTGCCCAAATGAAAGCCCTGAAAATTTATGCTGATGCAGCAGATAACTACCCCTGTCGCGCCCTGGATATAGAAAAAAAAAGGAATTCCATGGTTTTGGGCGAGGGGGCATCGGTTTGCTGTTTGGAAAATGGCATTACCCATAATGCCCTTGCCGTAATTGAGGGTATTGGCTATGCCACAGAACCTTTAGAACACAATATTTCCATTTCCACAGATGCCCTGTGTTTTCAACGCTCCATGCAAATGGCCTTAAAACAATGCCATGCAGATGAAGTGGATGCCATTGTAATGCATGCCCCCGGAACCATAAAGGGTGATAAGGCAGAATTGTTGGCCATAGAAAAAGTGTTCCAAAAGCGGATTCCGGCATTGACCAATAACAAATGGAAAATGGGACATACTTTTGGCGCTTCGGGAATGTTCAGCCTGGAAATGGCGGTGTTGATGCTGCAACATCAAAAATTTATCAAAGTTCCTTATATAAGCTATAAAAAAGAGCCCTCACAACTGCGGAAAATAATGGTCAATGCCGTTGGGTTTGGAGGAAATGCGGTAAGTGTTTTGGTGTCCTTAAAATAGAAAAAACGATGCGTGAGTTCTATAGATCCAATGGGATACTTCTTTTTTTGGGAATTGATTTTTAAATAGGCTATTTTTGATTGGTATTAAAACACCTTTATGAGCAACCTGAGACATAATTGGACGAAAGCGGAAATACTGGAAATCTACAACAAGCCCTTAATGGAATTGCTTTATGAAGCGGCCACCATACATCGTACATTTCACGAGCCTAATACGGTTCAGGTGTCTACATTGATTTCTATTAAAACAGGCGGATGCCCCGAAGATTGTGGGTACTGCCCACAAGCCGCCCGGTATCATACTTCTATCAAGGGCAACGATTTAATGTCTGTTTCTCAGGTAAAAGCTCAAGCCTTGAGAGCGAAATCTTCAGGGAGTTCAAGAGTTTGCATGGGGGCAGCATGGCGAAATGTTAAAGATGGCCCAGAGTTTGACCAAGTGCTGGAAATGGTACGAACCATCAACAAATTGGATATGGAGGTTTGCTGTACTTTAGGAATGATTACAGAGAATCAGGCGAAGCGTTTGGCCGAGGCGGGACTTTATGCCTATAACCACAATTTGGACACTTCAGAAGATTATTATAAAGATATAATTTCCACCCGCGCCTTCAAGGATCGTTTGGATACCATCGCCAACGTAAGAAAGAGTAACGTAACGGTTTGTAGTGGCGGAATTATAGGGATGGGTGAAAAACTAGAAGACCGCGCCGGTATGTTGGTTGCCTTATCAACGTTAAATCCGCAACCGGAGTCGGTCCCAATTAATGCGTTGGTAGCGGTAAAAGGCACCCCTATGGAAGATATGGAACCCATCGCTATTTGGGACATGGTTCGTATGGTGGCAACCACACGCATTGTGATGCCGGAAACTCAGGTTCGACTTTCGGCGGGCAGAACAGAAATGAGCAGGGAAGGGCAAGCCCTGTGTTTTTTTGCAGGGGCGAATTCCATTTTTGCCGGGGATAAATTGTTGACCACTCCAAATCCGGATGTAAATGACGACATGGAAATGTTTAAACTTTTAGGACTGACACCCCAAAAAGCTTTTGTAAAAATGACCCAACCTGAAACAGTGGAAGCTGCACACGCAACGCATACCGCACTTGGCGAAAAACCAAAATGGAGCCGTCCGGACCATATCATAGAACGCAATGAAATGGCCAAGGATAAATCCAGAGGAGTATAATCACTTGGGAGATGGCTACTAAAAAGGGAATATTTTTATAGAGTGATACGTATTCTCAAAGGGAACAAAACGGATCTTATAAATTATTAAGGGGTGTTCAAAAAAGCAATAAATAACCTAATACATATTGAAGTTACACGAAATTCCAAGGGTGCCTACACTTACCAAAGAGGCGTTTATTAAAAACTATTTTAAACCTCAAAAACCGGTCGTTATTGAAAGGTTTATTGAGGACTGGCCTGCCTTTACCAAATGGAATCTGGATTATATGCAACGAGTAGCCGGTGACAAGATAGTGCCTCTTTACGATGATAGGCCGGTAAGTCATAAAGACGGCTTTAATGAGCCGCATGCACAAATGAAAATGGCAGACTACATCGAACTTCTTAAAAAAGAACCCACCCGCTATCGTATTTTTCTTTGGAATATGTTAAAACAGGTACCCGAGCTACAAAAAGACTTTTTCTATCCGGATTTTGGTGTGAGATTTATGAAGGGGTTGCCCATGCTCTTTTTTGGAGGAGCAAATTCCTACACGTTTATGCATTACGATCTGGATCTGGCCAATATCTTTCACTTTCATTTTCAAGGAAAAAAGGAAATTATACTCTTTCCGCAATCGCAAAATAAGCACTTGTACAAAGTGCCCCACGCATTGATTACCCATGAAAGCATCGATTTCTCTAATCCGGATTACGAAAAATGGCCTGCCTTAAAAAATGCTGAAGGATATAAAACCTATTTAGATCATGGCGAAGTTTTATATATGCCCGAAGGATATTGGCATTATATGAAATACATTACCCCTGGGTTTTCAATGAGCTTGCGTTCTATTGCCAGAAATCCAAAGAATTTTACAAAGGCACTCTACAACTTCTTTATTATGCGACATATGGATAATTTGATGCGCAAAATACAGGGACAAAAATGGATTGATTGGAAAAACGAACAAGCCATCTTGAGGACAAACAAAGTCCTTCCCTAGAACATTTGAAAGAGGGCGAAAAATAGTATTATACAACTATTTTGTAGTCTGTTGTTTCTTATAGCTTCAAAAAACACTGATCATACTGTACATATTCAAATCTTAAATTTAAAACCAATACCCTTTAAGGCATTAGTTTTAAGGTATCAGAAGCCGTTTTTGAATATTTCACAAAAATCTCGTTTTTATATGTTTTTTTTTATTGACCATGCTAATAGTCGTTATAGATTTTAAAACATTGATTATAAGCATTTTAATATAAATTTTATGTCAAATTAAAATAACCTTTGTATTTATTATATGTTAATATTGTAATAAAAAAACGTATTTCATCGATAAAATGTGCATTTGATGGAAATTATATCACTTTTTTTTTTACATTTAGAAAATACAAACGCATTATTGGCATGGAAAACTATATCATCACTCTGGGAACCTATTTGATTTTGATGCTCTTTTTTAAAATCTATTATGCCGTAGCATCAAAAGATTAAATTTTCTTCAAGTTCTCCCCAACTTTAGAAATGTAATCCATTTTGATGTTCAAAAAAGACCTACGGTTAAAATACGCTGCACTTAGAAATACATTATCTCCTGATAAGCGTATCTCATTAAGCCTAGAAATTGCCAATACACTTCTTGAAATTCCGATTTGGACTTTTGACTATTACCACATTTTTCTGTCTATTACGGAAAAACTCGAAATAGAAACCAGTTTTATTTTATCCATACTACAAGGCAAAGACAAGAACGTTGTTGTTCCCAAAACAAAGACGGACAATTCTTTTGTAAACTATTTGCTTACCGACCATATGCGCATCAAAAAAAACAAATGGGGCATTCCAGAACCCATGGGTGGTATAGAAGTTGCCCCGTCTAAGATTGACGTGGTCTTTTTACCTCTTTTGGCCTTTGATGAAATGGGAAACCGAGTGGGCTATGGCAAAGGGTTTTATGATACTTTTCTGGGACAGTGCAGTCACAATGTACTGAAAGTGGGACTTTCTTTTTTTGAGGCCGAAAAAAAAATTGCAGATATTCGGGAAGACGACACCCCTATGGATTACTGTATAACCCCAAAAAAAATTTATAAATTCTGATTTTGTACCTCCTTTTCTTGATCTTCCTTTTTCCCAAAAGCCTTTTTGTTAAAGACAATGAGTATGCCTACCCCAGTACTGATGGCCGTATCCGCAATATTGAAAATAGGCTCAAAGAAACGAAATTGATTTCCTCCGATATAAGGCATCCATTCAGGCCAAGTCATGTCAATAAGTGGAAAATACAACATATCTACCACTTTTCCATAAAATAATTTGCCGTAGGGCTCCGAAGAAAACAAAGTGGCCACTTCATGGTAACTGTCATTAAACAGCGCACCATAAAAGACCGAATCTATAATATTGCCCAGAGCTCCTGCAAATATTAGGGAAACAGCTATGATCAATATTTTGGAAGACCCCTTTTTAATGGTATCAAAAAGCCAGTAGCCAATGCCAAAGATGGCGAATAACCTAAAAACGGTTAATATGAGCTTGCCAATAGTATCTGATATGGGCAGGATATCGCTCAGTTTTGTTCCCCAGGCAGCTCCCTCATTCTCTATAAAAAGGATTTTGAACCAACTAAACACTTCAATGGAATCCTGATAGACAAAATGGGTTTTAATATATATTTTACTCGCTTGGTCTACAAATAAAATCGCCGAAATGAGTAGTATGGACTTCTTTAAGTTCATGTTGAAGAAATATAATTTGGGCAAAAATAAGGATATTATTCGGTTTTGCTCAGATGGATGTCCCCCGTGACCGTTATAAGTTTGAAATGAGGGTTACTCGTAGGGCCTGTTGCGCCATAAACCTTACCGTACTTAGAAACCGCACTGATTTCCGCATTGGTATTGACCAATCTAATCTCCCCGCTCTGGGTGATAACCTCGGCATCCATGGCAACACTATCCAAAGTACAATTACCGTCGTCCAGGAAAATCTTTAAATAAGTATAGTTTCCGGTTGCCGTAATATTGGAGCTGGTGCCAAAAACCTGAACATTTTTATGTTTGGGCAACTGTATTTTCAATGCGACTGAGATCACCTTATGCGCGCTAAGTTTATCATTGGGGGCAATAAAATTGGGTTGAAATCCTACGCTTACCTCTGCCGTGGCACCTTCCTGACCTATTTTTAATACCAGATCCTTGCGATATTCCCCATCAATAATAGCTTCCACGGTTATTTCATCCGTATCAATGGTTTCCATAAATACCTGAAAGCAATTATTGGCATCGATATGGATATACGAAGTAGTGGGTGCTATAATTGATTTCCTTACAATTTTTTGAGCGTTTAAAAAATTGGTGCCAATCACAAATAGAATACAAAAGAACCTTTTCATTTTAGATATAAAAAGAGGCCTGTCAGTTTTGCAAAAACCCAACAGGCCTAGTACAAACCGTTTCCATTAAAACCTATTTCTGCATGTTCTTGGCCTCTATACTCAAAGTGGCATGGGGCACCAATTTTAAACGCTCCTTGTTGATGAGCTTGCCCGTTACCCGGCAAATACCATACGTTTTATTTTCTATGCGTGTCAGGGCACTTTTTAAATCCCTTATGAATTTTTCCTGACGTATGGCCAATTGGGTATTGGCCTCCTTGCTCATAGTTTCCGAACCTTCCTCAAAAGCCTTAAAGGTAGGCGACGTATCGTCGGTACCATTGTTGCCATCGTTCATATACGAACTTTTTAAGAGCTCCAGATGGTTTTTTGCTTTATCTATTTTATCCTCTATAAGTACCCTAAATTCTTCCAAATCCTTATCGGAGTACCTTATTTTTAAATCCTCGGCCATAATTTTAGTGTTTTTGTATCCATAATTTTGTATTGATCATATCAAAGGCTATGTCGTTCCCTTTGTCTAAAACTTCCTCAAAACAAAGATCCACTGTCAATGTTTCTGTTTTAATATAGTCCATATTGCTTAGTACGGCCGCTTCCACCAAGTCGTCTTTTAAAATTTTAATATCAATTTTATCAGTTACTTCAAATCCGGCTTCCTTTCTCAGGTTTTGTATTCGGTTGACCAATTCCCTGGCAATGCCTTCTTTTCTAAGTTCATCATTGAGGGTAATGTCCAAAGCAACGGTTAAGGCTCCGGAGCTGGCCACCAGCCACCCTTCAATGTCCTGGGAAAAAATTTCTACATCTTGTAACTGTAAGATAATACTTTTATTTTCCATTTGCAGTGTTATTTCGCCCAGCTGTTCTATTTTTTTGATATCCTCCTGTCCAAATCCTTCTATGGCCTTTGCTACCAGCTTCATGTCTTGTCCAAATCGAGGTCCCAAGACCCTGTAGTTGGGTTTTATTTGCTTTACCAAAAGACCGGAGGCGTCGCTCATGATCTCTACTTCCTTTACATTCACTTCGGACTTTATCAAATCGGTTACGGCTTCCAGCTCCTGCCGTTGTTGCTCGTCCAACACGGGAATCATTATTTTCTGCAAGGGTTGTCGTACTTTTATCTTTTCCTTCTGACGTATGGACAATACGAGGGACGAGATGATCTGTGCCTTTTCCATTTTACTTTGCAGCAGTCCGTTTACAAAGGAGCCGTCATATTCCGGAAAATTGGACAAATGTACGCTTTCAAATAATTCTTTATTTGTGGTGTTTGTTAAATCTTTGTAAAGCTGATCCATATAAAACGGAGCTATGGGAGCCGATAGTTTGGCCACAGTGATTAGACAAGTGTACAAGGTTTGATAGGCGGCCAATTTATCTTTCTGATAATCCCCTTTCCAGAATCTTCTTCGGCTTAAGCGCACATACCAATTACTAAGATTTTCCTGAACGAATTCCGAAATGGCTCTTGTGGCTCTTGTAGGCTCATAATCTGCATAGGCCTCGTCTACCAGTTTTATGAGGGTATGCAATTCTGATAAAATCCATTGATCCAGTTCCGGTCTTTCGTTTAGTGGCACATCTTCTTCCTTGTAAGCAAAACCGTCAATATTGGTGTATAATGCAAAAAAGGAATAGGTATTGTAGAGGGTGCCGAAAAATTTTCGCTTTACTTCCTGAATTCCCTCTACATCAAACTTAAGATTATCCCACGGATTGGCATTCGAAATCAAATACCAACGCGTAGCGTCCGCACCGTGTTGTGCCATAGTTTCAAACGGATCTACGGCATTGCCCAAACGCTTGGACATCTTTTTTCCTTCTTTGTCTAAAACCAGACCGTTAGACACTACGTTTTTGTAGGCCACCGAATCAAAAACCATAGTGGCAATGGCATGCAACGTATAAAACCATCCACGTGTTTGGTCTACACCTTCGGCTATAAAATCTGCGGGGAAGGTTATTCCTTTATCTATCAATTCCTTATTTTCAAAGGGGTAGTGCCATTGGGCATAGGGCATGGCACCACTATCAAACCAGACATCTATTAAATCGGTTTCCCTTGTCATTGGCTTGCCCGAGGGCGAAACCAAAACAATTTGATCTACGATGTTTTTATGAAGATCTATTTTATCATAGTTAACATCGCTCATATCTCCTACCACAAAATCTGCAAAAATATCGCTTGTAAGAATTCCGGCCTTTATCGCTTTTTCTATCTCCCCTTTTAATTCGGCAACAGAACCAACTATAAGTTCTTCTTTCCCATCCGCGGATCGCCATATTGGCAAGGGTATGCCCCAGTAGCGAGACCGAGAAAGGTTCCAGTCGTTCGCATTGGCCAACCAGTTTCCGAATCGGCCTTCTCCTGTGGCTTTTGGTTTCCAGTTAATCGTTTGATTCAAGGCAAACATCCGCTCCCTGATGTCCGTAACTTTAATAAACCACGAGTCTAATGGGTAATACAAAATAGGTTTGTCCGTGCGCCAACAATTGGGATAACTGTGTACATACTTCTCTACCTTAAACGCTTTGTTTTCTTCTTTTAATTTTATAGCAATTTCTACATCGACTGACCTCTCCGGTGCTTCGCCTTCGTCGTAGTATTCATTCTTAACGTATTTACCGCCCAAATCTTTGAGTTCGGGTCTGAATTTTCCCTGTAAATCTACCAAAGGAACAGGATTGCCGTATTCGTCCAGCACCAACATGGGGGGCACTTCGGGAATGGCCTGTTTGGCTACAAAGGCATCGTCTGCCCCAAATGTAGGAGCCGTATGTACAATTCCGGTGCCGTCTTCCGTGGTTACAAAATCACCGGCAATAATCCGAAATGCATTTTCCGGGTTTTGATACGGCAATGCGTAATCCATAAGCGGTTCATAGCGGGCACCTATAAAATCTTTTCCAAGATAGGTATTTAGCATCACATAGGGTATTTTTTTGTCCCCGCCCTGATATTCCGCCAAAACCGCATCATTTTCAACTTCTATAAATTTTCCGTCCAGCACTTTAGAAACCAAATCCTTCGCCAATATAACCTTTAAAGGTTCAAAAGTATATTGGTTAAACGTACTTACAAGCACATATTTAATCTTTGAACCCACTGTCAATGCGGTATTACTCGGCAACGTCCATGGGGTGGTAGTCCACGCTAAAAAACAGATGTTGCCTTCCAATGCCTTTAAAGCATTGGGCAGGGTTTCTTTTTTTGCTTTGAATTGAGCCACTACGGTGGTGTCGGTAGTGTCTTGGTAGGTCCCCGGTTGGTTTAGCTCGTGAGAGCTTAATCCTGTGCCCGCTTTTGGCGAATACGGTTGAATGGTGTAGCCTTTGTACATAAGACCCTTATGATAAATCTGTTTGAGCAACCACCAAACAGATTCCATATATTTTGTTTTATAGGTAATGTACGGGTCGTCCATATCTACCCAGTACCCCACTTTCTCGGTCATTGCGTTCCACACATCGGTGTAACGCATGACCGCCTTTTTACAAGCTTCATTGTATTCGGCCACGGAAATTTTGGTGCCAATGTCTTCCTTCGTTATCCCCAATTCCTTTTCTACCCCCAGTTCTATGGGAAGACCATGGGTGTCCCATCCGGCTTTTCGCTTTACCTGAAAGCCTTTCATGGTTTTGTATCTGGGGAAAATATCCTTTATAGTGCGGGCCATAGCATGATGTATGCCCGGCATACCATTTGCAGATGGAGGTCCTTCGTAGAACACAAAGCTTTCTTTACTCTCCCTACTGGACACACTTTTTTCAAAAATGTGATTTTCCTTCCAGTACGCAAGAATTTCATCCGCTACCTTGGGTAAATCCAAACCTTTGTATTCCACAAACTTCATAGTAACCGCTTAAGTCCTAATATTAAAGGCTGCAAAATTATAAATTTAGATTGAATTAGCAGTGTGGTTGGCCCACCAAATGGAGGAATCGATTTCCAAGTTCAACGGAAAAAAGACCATCACGTCTTATTTCAAATTTATGACGTATATAGAGGAGATAAATAACAGTAATAAAACTAAGAAAAATGAAAAGATTAATTATGAGTTCAATTGTAGTCCTACTCTTAACATTTGCCATTACATCTTGCCGGGATACTGCAAACAAGGCCGAAAGAGCTTCGGATGAAGCCATGGAGGCGATAGAAGAGACAGGTAAGGACCTAAAGGAATTTGGTGAAGATGCCTTGGACAAAACCAAAGAGGTGGGAGAAGATGTCATTGAAGGAACAAAAGAGGTGGGAACCGATATCGAGAAAGCGGCAGAAAAAACGGGCAACGACATAAAGGAAACAGCAAAAAAAATAAAAGATTCATTGAATTAGTTGATTTTTTAATCTGAACTCGTTTAAACTTTTTAGCCAATTGAAAAAGTTTAAACGAGTTCTCTAAATAATTCCTCCGATGCTTGCATCGGGGTTTCCTATTTACCTCTCCGTTTGTACCGAGTTTGCTGAGGGGTCGAAACCGCAAAAAATGATACAGATTGCCATCGGCAATGCGAATCCTGCCCAGGGTTTACCTGGAGTTGCCGGTTTCAAGATTTTTTAATTGAACCAAAAGGGAGTTTTTAAGGCCCAATCATCTAAAATAGGTGCCAATGCCTAAATTCCCAGAATGATTTTGGCAATGGAAAAATAGATCAGAATGCCAAAAATATCATTACCCGTGGTAATAAATGGGCCTGTTGCCACTGCAGGGTCTATGCCGCGATAGTGCAGAAAAACAGGGATAAAAGTACCTATAAGTGCCGCAATGATAATTACCGTGACCAGGGCCAGACATATGGTGGCGGAGACCAAATAAGGGGTATGAAATGCGAAATGGCTTATGAAGAGCACAATTGCGGCTATTATAATACCATTGATAAGGCTAAGAATAAATTCTTTGAACAACCGGTTAAATATATCTCCTTTTACTACACTATCATTGGCCAACCCCTGTACGATAATTGCAGAAGATTGCACCCCAACATTTCCCGCTGTGGCTTGGATGAGGGGCACAAAAATAAGGAGAATGGGAAATTCGATCATTACGGTCTGAAAACTATTGATGATGGCCGCCGCACCGATACCCCCAAACATGCCTATGACGAGCCAGGGCAAACGGGCCTTCGTCAACTTTATGATATTATCGTCCGCCTCTACATCCTGGGAGATGCCCGCCGCCAATTGGTAATCCTTATCGGCCTCTTCTTTTATGACATCCACGATATCATCAATCGTAATGCGACCCACCAAACGACCAATTTCATCTACCACCGGAATGGCTTCCAAATCGTATTTAGACATTATTTTGGCTACCTCTTCCGGGTGTTCGTTTACGTTTACCGAATCTACCTTTGGGATATAGATTTCACTTATGTGGGTTTTGGTCGATGTGGTAAGCAAATCCTTGAGCGACAAACGTCCTTTGAGTTTTCCCTCATCATCTACGACGTAAATAGAGTGTACCCGTGTAACGTTTTCTGCCTGTGCACGCATTTCCTTTACACAGGTCAGCACGTTCCAGTTTTCATTTACCTTCACCAACTCCTTAGCCATAAGTCCGCCTGCGGAGTATTCGTCATACCGCAACAGGTCTACAATATCTTTGGCGTGTTCTCTGTCTTCTATCTCTGAAATGACTTCCTGAACCATTTCTTTTGGAAGTTCAGCGATGATATCTGCAGCATCATCCGTATCCAATTCGTCCAGTTCGTTAGCGATTTCCTTGGCCGAAAGGTTGCGCAGTATGCTTTCGCGCACGTCTTCATCCAATTCGGTAAGCACATCGGATGTCTTGTCGCTGTCCAGTAATTTGATGAGATACGTAGCCTCGTCCTCATTTAGTTCGTTGATGACCTCGGCAATATCTGCATAGTGTACGTCTTCCAAAAGTGAAAGCAGCTCGCTATCGTTTTTCTGTGCTATAAGCTGCTCAATTTCGGTAATGAGCTCATCGGTGAGTTTAAATGGTGTCATGCGCTATCTTCTTGGTCAAGTCAATAAAATCGGCTACAGCGAGCTGTTCGGGACGCAGGTCAAAGATAGTATCTTCTTTTAGAATATCGGAAATATCAAAGGTTTTTAAACTGTTTCGCAGTGTCTTTCTACGCTGGTTAAAGGCTGCTTTTACTACTTTTAGGAATAGGGCTTCGTCACAGCCAAGATCTAGACTGGCTTTTCGGGTAAGACGCAGCACGCCGGATTGCACCTTTGGGGGCGGATTGAAAACCTGAGGGGGTACCGTGAATAAATATTCGGCATCATAAAACGCCTGCACCAGTACGGAAAGTATGCCATAGGTTTTGCTGCCTTCTTTTTCGCAGATTCGTTGCGCCACTTCTTTTTGGAACATGCCCGAAAATTCAGGTACGCAATCCTTTAATTTCAATAGTTTAAATACGATTTGCGTAGAGATATTATAGGGAAAATTACCCGTGATGGCAAATTGTTCTTGTCCAAATAGGGTAGAGAGATCATAATTGAGAAAATCGGCCTCGACGACTTTAAAAGCTCCGTTGTGCTGCAAAACATTAGGATGTTCCAGCGGAAAACTGTGCTTTAGGTAGCTGATGGAATCTTCATCCAAATCCATGGCCACCAAATCCATATCCCTTTGCAAAAGATATTTGGTCAATACCCCGGTGCCGGGACCTACTTCAATGACCTTTCTGTATCCTTTAAGAGATAAGGTCTCCGCAATCTGTTTGGCGATAGCTTCGTCCTTTAAAAAGTGTTGGCCTAAATGCTTTTTGGCTTTTACAGGGCTTTCTTCCTTCCAGATTTTTTTCTTTTTAGGGAAATCGCCGTTTTTCTTCGCTTTCATGGACATATGGGAAAGATTGATCGATTATCGATGTTAAATGTGCCGCAATTTAAGGATATCCCTACTAAAAACAGGGTGGGACACATTTTTTCCAACATAGGCCCAAGCATTTATACCGGAGCCTAAAACCACTTGTATTCTTTGGTAATCTTCACCCTCGTAATCATCCGCTTTTTTAAGTTCGTCCATGGTAATTTCATAGACCTTGCCCAGAATTCGGTCCGATTTGTCCAATGTGGGGAAAATCACGGGGTAAAGTCCGTCCACTTTTTCCAATCCCAGGGCATACCCCAATAGGGAATCCGGACTGCCGGCTAACTTTCGTTTAAAAAGGGTTAACTGTATGCGCCCATCCTGTAGTGTACCGTATGTGAAAAGATGTTCCATGGTTTTTGGTAGCGTGCGTTTAGTGTTCGGAAATTACCTCCAGTTCGGTTCGGAAGGCCACAAACTTATTGGGAAACAGCAGAATCAATTCCTGCCGCAATCGCGGGGCATCTTCGGTATAATAGGCTTGTAGGGTTTCCCTGTCCTTGGCAAGATATTGAATGGAGTAGGTTAGGCCTCCCATTTGCTCCTCTACCAGCACCCGACACATTCTGGCTTGTGTAAATTTTCCGGTAGACAGCACGTCGGGGATATATGTTTCCTTCATCCATAAGAGCCATTGGTCATGGACAGATTCTTCAATATTAATGGTGACGTTGTAGATGTACATGGGTTTTAGGTAAGAGATTCAAAGTTCAAGTGTCAAGCGCAAGCGCAATAATCAAGTTCAATTTTAAATGTCTAAAATTTAATTTTTGAGTAATCATTTATGGGGTTGATTCGTAATCTCTTTGTATTTTATTTTGATTCTTGCGCTTGAATTTTCGCTTATTACATCAATTTATGGCATCGCCCCGCAGCAGTCTAAAGTTCTTTCGGGCTTCGGGAAAATAGTAACTGTCCTGATAGTTGTAAATTATTTTTTCATAATTATCCTTGGCCTTGTCGGGTTCGTTCAAAATAGTCCGGTACAATTCTGCCAGGGCAAAATAGGCATCGTCCGCTAAAATATCCTGAGCGTAAAAGTTGATGATTTTGATATAGTTGAACTCAGCCTTTTCATAATCCTTTAGTATTTCCAACAGTTTGGCCTGTCTCAATAGTGCCTCATCTTCAATTTTTTCCCCTTTGTGGTTGGTCAAGACATCGTCTAAAAGGGAAATGGCTTCCTTGGTTTTGTTCTGATAGGCCAAAAGATCGGCACGGGCATATTTTTTGAGTGCGGTTTGGGTAGAATCTTCCAAAGAATTATCCGAGATCAGTAAACTCAATTGCATGGCATCGTTGGAGATAAGTTGCGAGGTAGAGCTACGGAGCACCTTGAGTTGGGTAAGTGCCCAATCAAAATCGCCCTTGTAAAAACTGGTCTGTGCTACTTTAAAACGGGCATTCTGTCCTATGACATCATTTTTAAGGTCTTTTTGGACCTGCGAAAAATAAATGAGGGCCTGATTGAATTTCTGATCGTACACCAATATATCGCCAAGAGTCATTTTTAATAACGCTTCCCCAAATTTGCCCAACGGCAGGCCCAGGCCTTTTTTAAGAATACCGATGGCCAATTCCGGTTGGTCCCTTTTAAAAGTAAGGAAGTTGGCGTAGGCAATCTGCAATTGAAGTGTCTCGCCTTGATAGCCATACGTATTCATTAAATTTTCAAATGTACGCTGAATTTCAACGAGTTTTTTTTCATCCACATCCAATAATGCGATCGTTATAAGATTCAATTGGGCATTTAAGGTCATGGCCATATCCGAACCATTGGCCACGATATACTCAAAAATACCTTTGGCTTTTTGGTCTTGTCCATCTTCCAAGGCCAGATCGCCCAAACTCTCCAGACGCTGCATTGAGTTTTCTCCTGACCGTTTATATATTGCTTTTTCTTGGCTAAAGGCCCCGGCATACTCTTTTTGCTGTACAAAAAGCCAACTTAGGAGTTCGTTCCATAGTATATCCGGGCTTTTTTGGGCTTTTTGCAGCAGTATTTTTTTTAATTTGATGTTGTTCTCGTTTTCGGCATCCTCGGTCACAAAATCGTTGATGTTGCGCAGGACATTGGATTGCGGTGTTTTGCCCTCAACGAGAAGGGTTAGGTAGGCTTCGTACATTTTTTCGATGTTGCCCTGTTCCCCATAAATCCGTGCCAACTGAAAGTTATAGTCTAATTGGGGATTGATCTCCATGGCCATGGAATAGGCTTTAACGGCATATTCCAACAGGGAATATTTCTGAAACTGAAAACCGGCAGCATACCCAAAATTTGGGTTCTCTGTTATCTTGGACAGTGCTGTTTTGTAATGTAGAGAGGCTTTTTCCGGCATTTTTTGAAGCGCATAATTATATCCCAAATCAATAAATAGGGTGGGGAAGGCATTTTTTTCCGCCGTTTTTTTTAAAAGAAACCCTTCTGCGTCCACATAGCGCTCCAATTGTTGGTAGCAGGTAATAAGATCTTCCATATAATCTGTCCTGTGCGGATTTTTTTGCACCAATTTTTCGTAGAAGACCAACGCTTTTTCGTAGTCGCCGTTATTAAGATACTGCTTTGCCAGAAAGTCTTCTTGGGAAAAAACCATCTGAAAAGCGCAAAAAGCCATAAGGAATAAGGATAACTTCAACCGTTTGATTTTTTTTTCCAAAGATACGGAGAATGTGGGAAGGGATTGTTAAGAGGTTACTAAACTAGTGTCATGTTAATTATGAATCGACGGATAGGGCTTTTTAATTTTACCCTTGTTTCTCTGTTTGCAAACTGCTGGTTTATTTTTCTGTTTTTGTTATTTCTGTTACTTTGATATAAAAGAGAACTATGCAAATATTAGAACTAAAATCAGCAGGGGATATTAAGGAAAAAATACGGTGATACTTTTGCAAAACGAAGATCATCCATGGATTACACGGTACTCTGTTAAAGATTGACAACAAAGACAACGCTTGCCAAACCATTGCCCAACCGTTTGGACATTCATCAAGAACAATTTCAAATGGGATCAATAAAGTCAATGAAGCTGGTGATATGGAAGTTTTATGGGATAAAGTAAAGTCTGCAGAAATAGCAAGTTAAATGAAGAGCAACCGATCATAATAAAAAACCAATCTTCAAAACCCATCCGAATTATTAATAAGTGCATTATTTAGTTCTTATCTGATAATTTTTTCGTACCTTAACACGATGGAAACAAAGGTAAAGAAGCGAAAGAACAAGGATGCCCAAGAGGAAACGCGGTTGCGCATGGCCGATTATCTTCGGAAAAA
>JBGTBA010000003.1:0-20140 GCA_041749595.1 Flavobacteriaceae bacterium
AACAAAGCAAAAAAAGCAGTTAAAGCCAATAAAAACAGCAAAAAATGAATAAAAAGTAACCTGAAAAATTAAATTGATCAAAAAAAGCAACCAAATTAAATCCAAAAATTCAAATTACTATTCGGCAACGGTCTTAAATAATCTAATTCTTCAGAAGATAATTTAACGGTTGATCTTTTCATGTCTGGATTTTATCCACACAAGATAAAAAAAATAATCTATGTTGCAAAACTTATTTGTTGCTACACTAGGACATGAACAAATAGGTTTTGAGCTCCAAATAATCAGCGATCTTTATGGTTTTCTTCTTTTTGTCCATGAGTTTGCTTATTTTTTCCGGAAGTTCAATGTTCTCTCTAATAGTATCTTCTACCACGTCCAAAAACTTTACCGGGTGGGCGGTTTCCAAAAAAATGCCATAGGTATCAGGATGTGTTTCCTGGTATTTTTTTAGACCTAAATAAGCCACTGCGCCATGGGGATCTGCCACGTAGGTATGGTCATTGTAGATTTTCCGCATGGCGTTCTTTGTTTCTTCGTCGGTAAACGCATAGGAGAAAAGATGCTCCCTAAGTTTGGTTATGTCATTATTAAATAACTGACGAATTCGGATAAAATTACTTGGGTTTCCCACATCCATGGCATTGGAGATCGTGGCGATGGACGGTTTTGGTTCGTATGCGCCCGTGACCATAAAGTGGGGCACAATGTCGTTTACATTGGTGGCGGCTACAAAATGTTTTACAGGCATACCCAATTGCTGGGCCATCATACCCGCACAGATATTTCCAAAATTGCCGCTGGGTACGGAGAATACTATGTTCTTGTTTTTAAATTTTGCCTTTTTGTAGGCAAACAAAAAATAAAACATTTGGGGCAACCAGCGTCCCACATTAATGGAATTTGCCGAGGTTAGATTTAATTTTTTATTGATGTCGGTATCCAAAAAAGCGGTTTTTACCATTTCCTGACAATCATCAAAAGTGCCATTTACCTCGAGGGCGGTAATGTTTTTTCCGAGCGTGGTCAATTGCTTTTCCTGAATATCACTTACTTTTCCGCTGGGATATAAAATCACTACCTTAACACCATCTACCCCTAAAAAACCATTGGCGACGGCACCGCCTGTATCTCCCGAGGTGGCAACTAAAACCGTTACCTCCGCATGGCTGTCTTTGGAGAAATAGCCCAGGCATTTGGCCATAAAGCGGGCACCCACATCCTTAAAGGCAAGGGTGGGGCCATGGAATAATTCCAAAGAAGCTACCTGCTCCTCAATTTCGACAAGGGGAAAATCAAAATCCAATACCTCGGTTATAATTTCATTTAAAATGTCTTCAGGAATATCGTCACCCACAAACTGACGGATAGCTTTTACCGCTATATCCCGATCTGAATAATGTTCTATCTTTTCAAAAAAACTGGGTGGGAGCGGATTTATTTTGGATGGAAAATATAGGCCTTTATCAGGCGCAATACCATTAGTTACAGCGACTTTAAAAGATACCTCAGGTGCTTTTTTGTTTAAACTGTAGAAATTCATTGGTACGTTGTAAAATGTAGTTTCTTGATCTTTAAATATACCTATAAAGGAATATTATGAAGTTGTTTCGAAGCCTGTTTTTTTGATTTTCAATGTAGAATTATCGTAAATCTAAATATGGATGTTAAAATTTATCATTTTACTATTTTGATGCCCTCCGTATTGATTTTTGACACATGAATATCGTAATCCACCCCAATTTTAATATATACATCCCTCATGGCTTCTGCCACTTTTTGTGCATTTACTACACCCTTACTGAGTGCAAAAATAGAAGGCCCGGATCCCGATATGCCACATCCCAAGGCTCCGGCTTTTAGTGCTGCTGCCTTTACATTATAAAAACCGGGTATTAATAAGGCGCGCATGGGTTCTATAATGTGATCTTCCAATGATCTGCCTATGAGTTCGTAATCGTCCATAAACAATCCCGCAATAAGTCCGCCTAGATTTCCCCATTGTTTGATCCCGTTTTCCAACGAAATGGTCGTTTTTAGTATTTTTCGGGAATCGGATGTTTTTACCTCGATCTGTGGATGTACCACCGTGGCGAACAATTCCTTTGGGGTATGCAGTTGCACTATATCCAAAGGTTTGTAACTGCGCACCAAGGTAAAGCCGCCGTAGATGGCCGGGGCAACATTATCGGCATGCGCTACGCCACTGGCCAATCGTTCCCCTTCCATGGCAAATTTCACTAAATCCTTCTCCGTAAAAGGGTTTCCGAGCAATTTGTTAATGCCCCAAACGGCACCGGTAGAACTGGCCGCACTGCTTCCAATACCACTTCCTGCCTTGATTTTTTTGTAAATTTCAATCTCAAACCCATCTTGATAGTCTATTGCGGCCAACAAGGCAAGGCCCGCTACCCCGGCTACGTTTTGCAGCGTTTCTTTGGGCAGGTCCTGCCCCACGATTTTTGTAATTTCAATCCCCTTTTTGGCTGTCTTTCGGATGACCATTTCGTCGCCAACATTATCCAAAGGCACGCCCAGTACATCAAAACCGCAAGAGATATTGGCAATAGTTGCCGGACAGAAAAGTTTGATTTCCTCCATGGTTTAAAAATTTCCTATTCGAATGATATCGGAAAAAATCCCTGATGCTGTTACTTCCGCCCCGGCCCCGGCCCCTTTTATGATCATTGGTTGGTTAGGATATCTTTCTGTATAAAACAATACAATGTTGTCACTGCCTTCCAAATTGTAAAAATCATGCCCTTTAGGAATTTGCTGCAGGCCTACACTGGCTTCCCCGTTTTCAAATTGGGCAACGTATTTAAGTTTACTCTCTGCTGCAAGTGCCTCATTGTACATCTGTTGAAACGATTTTTCATGCTTCTTTAGGGAGGCGAAAAAATCGTCATTATTCTGGGTATCCAAGCTTTCCCGGGGTAAAAAAGAGTTGTTTTTGATATCGTCCATATCCAGAGTGTTGCCGCTTTCCCTAGCTAGGATCAATATCTTACGCATAACGTCCACACCGCTCAAATCAATTTTAGGATCTGGTTCCGTATAGCCCTGAATCTGGGCCTGTTTTACCACATCGTGAAATGTGGTTTTGCCATTGAAATTATTGAACACAAAATTTAAGCTCCCCGACAAGACCGCTTGAATTTTTAGGATACGATCTCCGGAAGCTATCAAATGCTTTAGCGTATCGATAATGGGCAAACCTGCACCTACATTGGTCTCAAATAAAAAGGGAGCATTGTATTTTCTTGCCAAATCTTTCAGTTCCTTATAGTTTTCATATGCGGATGAACATGCAATTTTATTACAGGTAACTACCGAGATACTGTTTTTTAAATAGGAGGAATAGATATCCGATACCGATGAACTTGCCGTATTGTCCACAAATATGCTGTTACGGAAATTCAATTCGTTTACAGTTTGGAAGAAGAGATGTTCATCTGCTTGTTGGCCCGATGCTAAGGCGGACTCCCAGTCTTTAAGGGAAATTCCGTTTTCATCGAAAGCCATGCTCCGGGAATTCGAAATCCCAATGACCCTAATGTTCAGTTTTAGGTTTTCCTTTAAATACTTCCGTTGTTGATGGATTTGGTTGAGAAATTTGGAACCTACGTTCCCGACGCCCATCACAAAAAGGTTTAACTGTTTTATATTTTCCTCAAAAAATTCTTCGTGCAAGGCATTGAGTGCCTTTTTAACGTCTGCTTTGTCTATAACGGCAGAAATATTGCGTTCTGAGGCACCTTGGGCAATGACCCTAATATTTACATTGTTCTTTCCCAAGGTGCTGAACATTTTTCCGCTCAATCCCTGGTGGTTTTTCATGTTGTCGCCAACTAGGGCTATTACCGCCATATCGGTTTCGGCCGTTACGGGTTTTATTTTTCCAAGGGAAACCTCGTACTCAAAAGCTTCATTTACAATTTGCACGGCCCTATTGGCATCATCCGAAGAAAGTCCCACACAAATAGAGTGTTCCGATGAGGCCTGGGTAATTAGTACGGCACTTATATGGGCATGGGACAGCACTTCAAAAAAACGTTTGGAAATTCCGGGAATCCCTACCATTCCGGATCCTTCCAGTGAGATCAGGGCAATATTTTCTACATGGCTTATCCCGCGTACCGTTTTGCCTTTTTCATTCTGATTTTTGGTTATCAAGGTACCCGGTGCATGGGGATCAAAGGTGTTCTTTATTAATATGGAAATCCCTTTTGAAAGTACGGGCTGTATGGTGGGCGGATACAGCACCTTAGCCCCAAAATGCGACAGCTCCATAGCCTCTTCATAGGATATATGGGGAATGGCCATAGCTTGTTTCACTATTTTTGGGTTTGCGGTGTACATGCCACTGACATCCGTCCATATTTCCAAGATTTCGGCATCCATGGCACCTGCTATAATGGCGGCCGAGTAATCGGAGCCGCCACGGCCTAAAGTAGTGGAATTGCCGGCGTTGGAGGAGGCAATGAAACCGCCCATTACAATCACTTTTTTGGTTTCACCAGACAACTGTTTGATACAGTTTTCACGGGTCAATTCAAAATGAACTGCTGCCTTGCCAAAAACATCGTTTGTTTTTATAATCTGCCGACTATCCTTATGTACGGCATCTAATTGCTGCGAAATAAAGTACTCACTAATAATATAGGAAGACAAAAGCTCACCGTAACTTACGATTTTGTCCAGTAATTTTGGCGTGGTTTCACCGATAAGAAAGGCACCTTCTATAAGCGTTTCCAACGTGTTGAGCTCGCTTTTTACTTTGCTCAGTAACCCACTTTGGCTGGCAATGGGAATAAGCTCTTTTACCGTCTGTATATGCCGATCTTCAATTTCCTGTAAAATTGTTTTGTATGTTGCGTCCTGATCAGAAGCTAATTTGGCGGTTTTCAGCAATAGGTCGGTAATACCGCCCAAAGCAGATACCACTACTATTGTTTTATCTGCATGTGTGCCGCCAACAATATCTTTTACTAGGCTTATATTTTTTGAATTGGCTACAGATGAACCACCGAATTTTAAAACTTTCATTGTAAGTTATGCATTAAAGTGAAATTTGTTGACTGGAATAAACAAAAAAGGACGTAAATATAATGAATTACCCCCAAGGGGTTGTCCGTTTTAAATAAGCAACCGAAAGGCAATTGCTAAAGATTGAAGTAATTAATGTTTTTTCTCTCATGACGGAAAAATAACTAACTTTAAGAAAGGTT
Organism: Flavobacteriaceae bacterium; assembly: GCA_041749595.1. Taxonomy (GTDB): domain Bacteria; phylum Bacteroidota; class Bacteroidia; order Flavobacteriales; family Flavobacteriaceae; genus Aurantibrevibacter. The sequence goes on from JBGTBA010000003.1 coordinate 5,232, forward strand.
CAAAAGTAGTATTTTAGACATCCCTAACCAATGATTCCGAACATTTTTATTTGAAATGCAGTTTTTTAAAATAGTTATCTAAAATGAAGATTTTTACAACAGTACAAATTTACCAGGCGGATGGGGTTACTTTGGAAAAACAAGGAATCGCCAGTGATGAGCTCATGGAACGGGCAGCGCAGCAGGTCTTTGATTGGTTACACGGCCGATTGCAAGGCGCGCCAAAAAACATCCATATTTTCTGTGGTATTGGAAACAACGGCGGAGATGGGCTGGTGGTTGCAAGGCATTTGTTGACCCAAAATTACCCGGTGTTGGTGTATGTCGTAAACTATGGAGCCAATTATTCCAAGGATTTTTTAACGAATCTGGAGCGATTGAAAGAGCGCAAGGTTTGGCCTGTTTTTTTAAATGAGGATGCCGACATTCCGACGATTGGGTCAGAGGATATTATCATAGATGCCATTTTCGGCATAGGGTTGAATAGGGTGCCGGAAGCATGGGTTAGCCAAGTAATAGCCAATTTAAACCATTCCAAAGCCTTTATTTTATCCATTGATGTGCCATCGGGCTTATTCATGGACAAAGTCCCAAAGGAAGACAAAGGTATTATTAAGTCCAATTATGTGCTGAGCTTTCAATTGCCCAAACTCAATTTTTTCCTTCCTCAGACCGGTATATACGTGGACCATTGGGAGGTAGTTGATATTGGTTTGGATACCGATTATTTGAAACAGACTGACACGGAGTATGAACTAATTGGCAAAAATGAAGTACTCCCTTTTTATATACCGCGCAAAACGTTTTCCCATAAAGGAACCTACGGGCATTCCCTAATTATTGGAGGCAGTTATGGCAAGGTAGGCGCAGCGGTTCTAGCATCGGAAGCCTGTATTAAGTCGGGCAGCGGTCTGGTAACGGCATATCTACCCATTTGTGGCCTGCATCCTATACAAACCGCTTTACCCGAGGTAATGGCTATAACAGACGTTGATGAAAAGATAATAACTGATATTGCTTTTGACTTTGAACCAACCGTCATTGGAATAGGAGTGGGAATGGGTAGGGAAAAGAGGACGCAAAGTGCTTTTATTGATTTTTTGAACACGAATAAAATACCGCTGGTCATAGATGCTGACGGACTTAATATCCTATCCGAGCATCAGCAAGTGCTTAATGGACTTCCAGGCCAAACTATATTGACACCACATCCTAAGGAATTGGATAGGCTTATAGGAAAGTGGACGGACGATTTTGACAAATTGAAAAAAACAAAGGAATTCTCTAAAAAGCACGATTGTATAGTTATTATAAAAGGAGCTTACACCATTACTATTTATAAGGATAAAGGGTATATAAATTCTACGGGTAATCCAGGGATGGCCACGGCCGGAAGCGGGGATGTGCTGACCGGCATTATAACTGGGCTAATGGCACAAGGGTATACTCCATTAAATGCATCTATTTTTGGGGTTTACCTGCACGGAAGGGCGGGGGATCTGGCTGCTGAAGAACACGGATATCAAGCCTTGACCGCCCGAACGATCATTGATTATTTAGGGAAGGCCTATTTAGATCTGTTCAAGGATTCTGAGTTTGTCAAGGAGTGAAAAGGGGTTATGACCGCTTTCCCTTAAGGCGTTTCTTTACCCATAACAGGGCATTGTCATATTCTATAAAAAATTTCATGGATTTCTTATAGAATAATTTCTCTATTTTAAAATTGTGCATGTCAATTTCTTTCATGGAAACGATGGCCAAGGCTTTAAGATTATCCATTTCTTTTAGATAATTGTAGATCATGGGATCTATGGCATACGAGTTTTTCCTGAAACTGATGAAACCAAAATTTTTGTTTCTGAAGTGTATTTCCGAAATTCCAATGATTTGATAGGCTCTTTCCAGAGTCAGGGTAGTGCCCTCATCAAAAATGGTTACCAAATAATTGTCAAAAACCTGTACAATGCCAATCTCCAAATGATACTCTTTTACGATTATCGTTTTTCGCGTTTGCCCCAAATTCATTTCATATAGTTTATAGCTCTGGAACGAAAGTAGATGTAAGCCAAGGGAAACAGAAAAAAATTAGACTAATGACCTAAATATCGTTTTAATTGCTTTTATATATTCTTTAGTGCTTTTTATTTCTTACGTAGTAAAATTTGGGCATAAAAAAAGGGAGTTGATTTGCACAACACCCTTACTATAAAATTCTTACACTATTCAGCTTTGGACGACTTTTCAGACTTTTTTATTTCTATGGTAAGTTCTTCTTTTTTTTCATCCAGATCCATATAAATACTATCGCCCTCCTCTAATTTGGAATTTACGATTTCTTCTGCCAAGGAGTCTTCTATGTATTTTTGAATGGCTCTTTTTAACGGCCTTGCACCATATTGCCTGTCAAACCCCTTTTCTGCAATATAGTCTTTTGCCTTTTCGGTCAGATGAAGGTCATAGCCTATGTCCTTTATGCGCAAATAGAGCTTTTTCAGTTCAATATCGATAATTTTATGGATATCCTCCCTTTCCAAAGGATTAAAAACAACAACATCGTCTATCCTGTTCAGGAATTCGGGGGCAAAGGCTTTTTTTAGGGCACTTTCAATTACTGTTTTTTGATGTGTATCTACTTGGGATTTCATTGCGGCGGTCCCAAATCCAACCCCTTGTCCAAAATCCTTTAACTGGCGCGCACCAATGTTGGAGGTCATGATGATTATCGTGTTCCTAAAATCTATTTTTCGGCCAAGGCTATCGGTAAGGAAACCATCATCAAGTACCTGCAAGAGCATATTGAATACATCTGGATGTGCTTTTTCTACCTCATCCAATAGGATTACGGAATATGGTTTGCGGCGTACCTTCTCTGTCAATTGCCCGCCTTCTTCATATCCCACATACCCCGGAGGGGCGCCTACCAAACGAGATATGGCGAATTTCTCCATATATTCGCTCATGTCGATACGGATAAGGGCATCTTCGGAATCAAACAATTCCTTGGCCAAAACCTTGGCAAGCTGTGTTTTCCCAACCCCTGTCTGTCCCAGAAAAATAAATGATCCAATAGGCTTGTCAGGGTCTTTCAGACCAGCCCTATTTCTCTGGATGGCTTTTGCTACTTTTGCAACCGCCTCGTCCTGCCCAATGACATTTCCTTTGATCAAATTTGGCAATTCGGCAAGTTTATTACTTTCTTTTTGGGCTATTCTATTCACGGGGATTCCACTCATCATGGAAACCACATCTGCCACATTGTCTTCCGTAACGGTCTCTCTGTGCAGCTTACTATCCTCTTCCCATTTTTCCTGAGCTATTGCGAGCTCTTTCTCCAAACGTTTTTCATCGTCCCGTAGGCGGGCCGCCTCTTCATAACGTTGTTTTTTAACCACATTGTTTTTTAGGTCCCTAACTTCTTCCAGCTGTTTTTCCAGCTCAAGGATTTGTTTGGGCACGTCCATGTTCACAATATGGACACGGGAACCGGACTCGTCCAGGGCATCTATGGCCTTATCTGGCAAAAAGCGATCGGTCATGTACCTATTGGTCAGTTTCACGCAGGCAATAATGGCCTCATCAGTATAAATCACATTATGGTGATCTTCATATTTGCCTTTGATGTTTTTAAGGATTTCTATGGTTTCATCCACTGACGTAGGCTCAACGATCACTTTTTGGAAGCGACGTTCCAGCGCGCCATCTTTTTCTATATATTGTCTGTATTCATCCAATGTTGTGGCCCCAATGCATTGGATCTCTCCTCTTGCAAGGGCAGGTTTGAACATGTTGGACGCATCTAAGCTCCCGGTTGCGCCACCGGCTCCTACAATGGTATGGATTTCATCTATGAACAATATTACATCCTCATTTTTTTCCAGTTCGTTCATTACGGCCTTCATCCGCTCCTCAAATTGGCCACGATACTTTGTACCGGCGACCAAGGACGCCAAATCCAAGGTCACAACGCGTTTGTTGTACAAGATTCTGGAAACCTTTTTGTTGATGATCCGTAACGCCAGACCTTCGGCTATCGCACTTTTTCCAACACCTGGCTCACCAATGAGCAAAGGATTGTTTTTCTTTCTTCTACTTAAGATTTGTGAAACCCTTTCTATTTCCTTTTCACGGCCAATAACGGGATCCAAACGATTTTCTTCGGCCAATCGTGTCAGGTCCCGGCCAAAATTGTCCAATACCGGTGTTTTGGATTTCTTATTTCCTTTCTGGGCGGAAGAAGCTCCAAAGGCACCTTCCTTTTCCTCTCCGGTATCTTCGGGGTCGTTGGGGAAAGATTCGGCAGATGGGGAATCCACATAATCATCGTCGCTGGTGATCATGGATTTGAACTGCTCTTTTACATTGTCGTAATCTACCTTAAGTTTATGAAGTAATTTTGTTGTGGGGTCGTTCTCATTTCTTAAAATACAAAGAAGTAGATGCGCCGTATTGATTGATGAGCTCTGAAAGAGCTTTGCTTCCAAAAAAGTGGTTTTTAGTGCACGCTCTGCCTGCCGGGTAAGGTGCAGGTTCTTTTTGTCTTTTTGTACATTGCCAGAGTTAGGATTGGCGGGACTAAGAATCTCGACCTTCCTGCGCAGATGGTCCAAATCAACGTCCAAAGCATCCAAAATACTGATTGCCTTGCCGTTTCCATCCCTGAGCAACCCAAGCATGAGATGTTCCGTTCCTATAAAGTCATGCCCCAACCTTAAGGCTTCTTCCTTACTGTAAGCGATTACATCCTTTACCCTTGGTGAAAAATTATCATCCATAAACTTTTACTTTCGACATTAAAAATAGTAAATCTATCCTTAACTAGGTCAAATACCGTACCTATATTCGATAAACTTGGCCTAAATGACGAAAAAAACGTCTATTTACAAAAAAATTAACAACCTAATTGCTAACCAATACCGTATGTCCGCATGTTGATAAATTCTTTGACAAACTGCTTTTGAAGTGTTTTAAAAGAATTGATTTTGTGTATATTGGCATGCTTTTTTAATTAAGAATTTGCATAAGGTTTTACAATGGCAGAAGGAGAAAGACTAATACCGATCAACATAGAGGATGAAATGAAATCTGCCTACATTGATTATTCAATGTCGGTCATTGTGTCACGGGCATTACCTGATGTCAGGGATGGTTTAAAACCCGTACATCGACGGGTTTTGTATGGAATGCACGAGTTGGGGGTCCGCTCCAACAGTGCCCATAAAAAATCGGCACGTATCGTAGGTGAGGTTTTGGGCAAATACCATCCCCATGGAGATACTTCGGTATATGATTCTATGGTGAGGATGGCCCAGGAATGGAGTTTGCGCTATATGTTGGTCGATGGCCAAGGTAATTTTGGATCTGTAGATGGGGACAGTCCCGCAGCGATGCGGTATACCGAAGCCCGAATGCGCAGGATTGCCGATGATATGTTGGCGGATATAGATAAGGAAACCGTTGACCATCAGTTAAATTTTGATGATTCTTTGCAGGAACCCACGGTTTTACCGACCAGGATCCCCAATTTATTGATCAATGGTGCCTCGGGTATCGCTGTGGGAATGGCCACGAACATGGCACCGCACAACCTTTCTGAAGTCGTGGATGGAACAGTGGCTTATATTGATAACAACGATATAGAAATTGATGAGATCATTACCCACATTAAAGCACCGGATTTCCCTACTGGGGGTATAATATATGGTTATGACGGAGTAAAAGAAGCCTTTCATACCGGTAGAGGGCGTATTGTAATGCGGGCGAAGTCCAGTTTTGAAGAGGTTCAGGGAAAGGAATGTATCATAGTAACGGAGATTCCCTATCAGATCAATAAGGCCGATATGATCAAAAAAACGGCAGATCTGGTCAATGAGAAAAAAATCGACGGTATTGCCAGTATCCGTGACGAATCTGACAGGAATGGGATGCGTATCGTTTATATCCTTAAAAGGGATGCCATACCCAATATTGTTCTGAACACATTATACAAATACACGTCTTTGCAGTCTTCCTTTAGCGTCAACAACATTGCATTGGTTAAAGGCAGGCCTCAATTGCTCAATGTTAAGGAGATTATACATCACTTTGTGGAACACCGCCACGAAGTGGTCGTAAGACGTACGAGGTTTGAACTGAAGAAGGCCGAAGATCGGGCCCATATTTTGGAAGGACTTATAATAGCTTCTGACAATATAGATGAGGTCATTGCGATCATTAGGGCATCTTCCAATGCGGATGAGGCCAGGGATAATTTGATCGAACGCTTTAAACTTTCGGAAATACAGTCGAAAGCGATTGTTGAGATGCGCCTTAGACAACTTACAGGCCTGGAACAGGACAAACTAAGATCTGAGTACGACGAAATAATCAAGACCATAGCCGATTTAAAAGATATTCTGGAGAAAAAGGAGCGCAGAATGCAGATCATAAAAGATGAGCTTCTTGAGGTAAAGGAGAAATACGGGGATAAGCGCCGTTCGGAGATCAACTTTGCTGGCGGCGATCTCAGCATAGAGGATATGATTCCCGATGAGCAGGTGGTCATTACCATTTCGCACGCAGGTTATATAAAGAGAACGCCGCTATCGGATTATAAAACCCAGAACAGGGGCGGTGTAGGGCAAAAGGCGTCTGCAACGAGGAACGAAGATTTTCTGGAACACCTTTTTGTTGGCACCAACCATCAATACATGTTGTTCTTTACCTTAAAAGGGAAATGCTTTTGGATGAGGGTATATGAGATTCCGGAAGGTACCAGGACCTCAAAAGGGCGCGCCATCCAAAACCTGATAAACATAGAACAGGATGATAAAGTAAAAGCCTTTATCTGTACCCAGGACCTAAAAGATGAAGATTACGTAAACAACCATTATGTGATTATGGCGACCAAAAAGGGGATAGTCAAAAAGACCTCTTTGGAGCAATATTCCAGACCGCGACAAAATGGCATCAACGCCATAGGTGTAAGGGAAGACGATGAGCTATTGGAGGCAAAACTCACCACGGGTACCAGCCAAATTTTCTTGGGACTTAAATCAGGTAAGGCCATTCGGTTTGAGGAGGGCAAAACAAGGCCAATGGGAAGAAACGCTTCCGGGGTAAGGGGTATTACCTTGGCCGATGATACCGATGAAGTTATTGGGATGGTTTCTGTGCATGATTTTGATGAAGAGATACTTGTAGTTTCAGAAAATGGTTATGGAAAGCGCTCCAGCATTGAAGACTATAGGATCACCAACCGCGGAGGTAAAGGAGTGAAAACGATTTCCATTACAGAAAAGACCGGAGGTCTTGTGGCCATAAAAAACGTTTCCGATGCCGATGATCTTATGATTATCAACAAATCTGGGATCGCCATCCGGATGAGCGTGGACGATCTTAGGGTAATGGGCAGGGCAACCCAAGGGGTTAGGTTGATCAATATAAGGGAAAGCGATTCCATAGCTGCCGTGGCAAAAGTGATGAAAGATGAGGTGGCTGTGGAAACCACCGAACTTCTTGATATAGAAGTTAAGGAAGAAGACGGCACGGCTCTTGATGAAAATAGTTCCGAAATAAAAGATGAATAGATAAACACTAAATTAAATTTAAAATGAAAACAAGGATTTTAATATTGGCGGCTATGTCTTTAACCATGGCTGGTTTCTCTCAGAAGGATGAGATTAAAACGGCGGAAAAGGCTTTGAAAGCAGGCGATGCTTCAGGTGCTAGGACAGCTTTGGAAAGTGTCTCGTCCACCATTGCAAGTGCGGACGCCAAAACACAGGCGCAGTACTATTTTTTAAGAGGCAGGGCCTATGCCGATTTGGCAAAAAAAGATAACAGCGATGCTTCTTTTGACAATGCTGTTTCCTCATTTAACAAAGTGGTGGAGATTGAGGCCAAGGAAGGCAAACCTAAATATACCGTGGAGACAAACCAACGGCTCTCTGCCCTTACAGCGGATTTGGTGAACGCTGCGGTGACCGATAATACAAATAAAAAGTACAAAGAGGCGGGGGAAAAACTTTACTTAAGCTATAAATTGAGTCCGAAAGACACCTCTTATCTCTATTATGCGGCAGGCAGCGCGGTAACAGGGGGGCTTTATGATGACGCCCTAAAATATTATAACGAACTTAAAACTCTGGGTTATGATGGAAGCGGAATAGTATATAAAGCTACAAATATAAGCACTGGGGAAGTAGAGGAAATGGAAAGGATCCAGAGGGACTTGATGGTGAAATCGGGAACGTACAAAGACCCCGTTGATGAAAAGACCCCATCAAAGCGGGCAGAGATTGTAAAAAACGTAGCCCTTATCTATACGCAGTTGGGGCAGGACGATAAGGCTATGGGTGCATTTAAGGAGGCCAGGGCCGATGACCCAAAAGATGTCAATCTTATACTTAGCGAGGCCAATCTTTACTTTAAATTGGGGGACAAGGATAAATTTAAATCCTTAATGGCCGAAGCTACGGAGGTTGCGCCAGACAATCCGGACCTGCACTACAATATTGGGGTAATTAATATGGAGCAGGGCAATATTCCTGAAGCCCGCGAGGCCTACAGAAAGACACTGGAAATAAACCCAGGATATACAAATGCACAATTAAACCTGTCCACCACATATGTAAATGAAGGGAATGGATTAATTGATGCAATGAATGCTTTGGGAAATTCAAAGGCAGACATTGCAAAATATGATGAGTTGAAGCAAAAAAAGGATTCCCTGTTTTTGGAAGGTGCCAATATCCTTGAAGAGGCCTTGAAGACAAATGCCGAAAATCAAGGAATTTTGACACAGTTAAAAAACATCTATGGTGCCATGGGGGATAACGACAATTTTATGCGGGTGAAAAAGCTGTTGGGAGAGTAGGTTAAATGTCTGTTCCAATTCTTTAAAAAAGGCCGTTCCACATGGAACGGCCTTTTTTTTGGCCCGTGCTTTTTGGCCCAAGGGGCTAAATGGATTTTCGGACAACCCCCCCAATTTTTAGAGCATACAAATTAAGGTTTTATATATCATACCAATTGCGCTTAGGGTACGTGGCATATAAGTAAGGCCACCGCCATTCTTTTAATACAAAACCAAAGTTGTGCAATTAACAGGTCAAACTAAATTAGATTGAATTGCCCTGCTGATTTCCTTTCCAATCCCCAAAAGATCCCCTACCTCTGTTTTTGTAAAATCGTAGGGTACCGGTTTTGCAACGCCCAATGTACCAAATAGTGTACCGTCAAGGATCATGGGGACAACGATAGAGCCTTCTACCTTTGTTTCCTTGGCGGCAGGACGGGCCACTCCCGTATCATCGGTTTGCAAGTTGCACATTTCCACGGGTTCGCGACGTTCTGCCGCAATTCCGGCCATGCCCTTTCCAATAGGAATCTCGGACAATTTGGGAAGTAAGAATGCAGGAATGCCCTGATGGGCCTTTAATTTTAATAACGAGGTTTCCACGTCCAGGAAATGGATGGTTCCGGTGGTACACCCAAAGCAGGAGATAACATCGGTAAGCACTTGTTGCCAGTTAATAATGGGTTGATGTAATGCGGCAGAGATAATCCTCCCTTTTGATCCGTCTTGTTGACTCATATTTTTTGTCTTTTTATGGAACAGGTTTTATTTTTCTAAGTGATCCCCCCTGAGAACAGATCTGCCTTCAAGGGAGAGCTTGCAAGTTTATATGATCTTTTTTATTACCCTTAGTTTATGGGTGTACTTTTTATTTTCCGTGTTGAAAATACCCGTGTGGTCAATCCGGTCTATACGTACTTTTCCATGGGCATGTATGAGGTAATTGTTTTTCATGATGATTCCTACATGATCTATTTTTCCATCGCTGTTATCAAAAAAGGCCAGATCCCCAACGTCGCTTTCTTCTATAAAGCTAAGGGAATCTCCTTGGATGGCCTGTTGGGCAGCGTCCCTTGGCAATTTGTATCCGGCTATTTTATAGACCATTTGCGTAAACCCTGAACAATCCAAACCAAAGGGTGTCTTACCTCCCCATAGGTATGGCATATTTAAATAGAGTAGGGCAATATCGATGAGTTGTGATTTTTCTTTTTTTGTATCAATAAAACCGCCGTGATAATAATGCGACAATAATTCTACATGTTGTACGGATGACCCAAGTAAAATGGGGATCAAAGCCTTATTTTCCATTTCGGCGAACGAGACCAGATCCGAAACAAATTTGTGATGTGCGGAGCCTTCGATTTTTTTGAAATCCGTCTCGGAAATATGCATAAGTTGGTTATTGTCCATCCAGCCTTCACAGGCATCAAAAGCAATACGGATCTTACTCCACTCTTTTCGCTTTTCCAATATCCTAAAATGATCGCCATAAACCAATTGGGTTGCCATTTCGCTCTTTCCATCCGGGCTTAGGCGCACAGGAATGATACTGAGGTGGCAGATACCGTACTGCATAGGCTGGTCTTAAGTGTTATAGATTTCTTTCCAAAACCAGGGCAGAGGCACCGCCGCCACCGTTACAGATTACCGCTGCACCTATTTTGCCGTTGTTCTGCTCTAAAACGCTAAGTAAGGTAATTACGATTCTTGCCCCGGAGCAACCTAAAGGATGTCCCAAAGAAACTGCCCCGCCGTTGACATTTACATTTTTGTCTGTCAGGCCAAGGAGTTTCATGTTGGCCAGACCAACGACCGCAAAGGCTTCATTAAATTCAAAATAGTCGATATCGTTTATGGAGATCCCCGCTTTTGCCATTGCTTTAGGCAAGGCTTTTGCCGGAGCCGTTGTAAACCATTTTGGTTCATGGGCCGCATCGGCATAACTCTTAATGCTAGCCAAGGGTTTTAATCCCATTTCTTTTGCCCTATCAGCACCCATCAGCACCAATGCGGCCGCTCCGTCGTTTATGGTGGATGCATTGGCAGCGGTAACGGTACCGTCCTTGGAGAAGGCCGGCCGCAGCAAAGGAATTTTTCCTAGATCAACATTTTTATATTCCTCATCTTCCATGATCAGGATAGGATCGCCTTTCTTTTGGGGTACGGACACGGAAACCACCTCATTGGCAAACTTGCCGGATTTCCATGCTGCTGCCGAACGTTGGTAGGATTGTATGGCAAAATTATCCTGCTCTTCCCGACTAAAGTTATGTTCAGTGGCGCAGGCGTCCGCACATATTCCCATGGCATTTTCGTCATAAGCATCTACAAGCCCGTCTTTTTGCATCCCATCAATTAGAGAGGCCGGGCCAAATTTTGTGCCCGTACGCATCTGGACATAGTGGGGAATAAGGCTCATGTTTTCCATTCCACCCGCAACCACAATAGAAGTATCCCCCAATGCTATGGATTGGGCGGCCTGCATTATTGCTTTCATTCCCGATGCACAAACTTTATTGATGGTGGTACAGGGCACTGTATAGGGAATACCGGCAAATATGGCGGCCTGTCTTGCGGGAGCCTGCCCGACCCCAGCCTGTACCACATTGCCCATTAAGACTTCTTCAACCAATTTTGGATCTAATTTTATCTTTTCCAAAGCTCCTTTTATGGCAATTGCGCCTAATTTAGGAGCGGAGATGCTGGCCAAGCCCCCCATAAAGCTGCCTATTGGCGTTCTTGCCATGGATACGATAACTACTTCCTTCATAATGAAGTTTAATGATATGGCGAAATTAATAAATTAATGGGCAACGAAAACGGTAATTGGGACAAAAGGACTTTTTAAACTTATATTTTTCTATTTTTGAAGATATAAATTTCTATATGAGGAAATTTCTGGATAGGCTATACAAGAACCAATCTCTTATATACAAGTATTTTCTTTACCTAGTATCCATACTTCTTGTCGTATTTTTTTTCCCGAAAGGCGGAAAGTTCAAGTATGAATTTCAAAAGGGAAAACCTTGGCAACACGATAATCTCTATGCTCCTTTCGATTTTTCAATTAAAAAAACCGAGGGGGAAATAGACCGGGAGCACCGGGAAATAATCAATGGACATATAGATTATTACCAATATAATGATTCCATTGTACAGGCGGCATATGGTTTATACAGCAAATTGGCCCCGACCATTCTTGCATCAGAAAAATTAAGCGGTGTTCAGAGACGGGCAATTGAAAATGCGGGATTGCAGATATTGGATGCAATCTATAAGAACGGGCTGCTTAATAAAGTCGATTCCAATACGAGTGGCAATAAGGAATTTTTCTATTTGGTCAAGGACAATGAGGCAAGACTTTTAAACTTTGATGCAATGCCCACCATGCAAAATATAAGCAATATCATTGAAACCAAGTTGGAAGAATCGGGACTTATAAATTACAGATCGGCTTATGCCAATTTGTTTTTTGATATTATGGCTCCCAATGTTTTCTATGATGCATACCTGTCCAAAAAAGAGTTGGACGATATGCTTTCGCAAATATCAACTACCCGTGGAACTATTGATGAAGGAAAGCTCATCATTGCAAAAGGAGAGGTTGTGGAGGGCGAAAATTACAAAATCCTGAACTCTTTAAAAAGCGAGTACGAGTCAGAGCTTTGGGGGGAGAACAACTACTATTTTATTCTTTTGGGATATGTTATCCTTGTGGCAATGGTGTTAATGATGGTCTTCTTGTTCCTAAAAAAATATAGGGTCGAGGTTTTCAACAACAATACCATGGTAACCTTTATAATTTTCAATATGTTGCTCATGGTGTTCATTACCACACTGGTTGTAAAATATAATGAAATCTATGTTTTTGTAATTCCCCTGTGTATTCTTCCTTTGATTTTAAAGACGTTTTTTGATGCTAGGCTGGGACTCTATGTCCATGTGCTGACCGTTCTAATCCTTGGTTTTGTGGTGCCCAATAGTTTTGAGTATATATTTCTACAGATCATTGCGGGCATTGTTACCATATTATCAGTTTCGGAATTATACAAAAGGGCAAATCTTTTTATCTCAGTGGCCCAAATAACATCAATATATATTGTGGGCTATTTTGCCTTCCATATCATCCATGAAGGCAATTTGGATAGCATTCAATGGTGGACTTTCGGTTTTTTTATTTTGAACGGAATGATCACTTTATTCGTACAACCATTGATCTACATTTATGAAAAATTATTTGGAATGGTCTCTGATGTTTCCCTATTGGAATTATCGGACACCAACTCCAGATTACTTAAAGAACTTGCAAATAAGGCCCCCGGCACATTTCACCATTCCCTGCAAGTGGCCAACCTAGCCGAAGCGGCGGCCAATGAAATTGGGGCCAATTCCATGTTGATCCGTGTGGGCGCCCTATACCATGATATTGGCAAAATGAACAATCCCACCTATTTTACAGAAAACCAAATCACCAATATAAACCCCCATGACGAGCTTTTGCCCAAAGACAGCACTAGGATAATAATAAACCACGTTATCGGGGGTATAGAGATGGCAAGGAGAAATAAACTGCCGGATAGGATCATAGATTTTATACGTTCCCATCATGGCACTACACTTGTCTATTATTTTTACAAAAAACAAATGGAGTTGGAAGAAAATGGTAGTGAAGCCGATTTTAGATATCCAGGGCCCATACCATTTTCCAAGGAAACAGCCATTCTTATGATGGCTGATTCTGTGGAGGCAGCTTCGAAGAGCCTTAAAAACCCAACATTCTTAATGATCGATGAATTTGTGGATAAAATCATCGATGTTCAAATGCAGTCCGGACAGTTCCTTAACGCCAATATTACATTCAAGGATATCGAAACGATAAAAAAAGTATTAAAGCAGAAATTGACCAATATATATCATTTAAGGGTAGGGTATCCCGAATAATTAACGGCATAGTGGGTTGATTAGTAAAAAAAATAAAAAATAGTTGCGTTCTAAAGGATGAAAAAGTACATTTGCAGCCACGTTTTAGGGACTATAGTTCTTAATATATGTGCAAGGGAGAGATGCCTGAGTGGTTAAAGGAGCAGTTTGCTAAACTGTCGACGGGTAACTGTCGCCAGGGTTCGAATCCCTGTCTCTCCGCTTTTTGTGTCCAATGGTCTATTTATGAGGTCATTTTTGAAGTGTTGCCCATTGACAAGCTTGGGATAAACCACACTACAAAAAGTTATTTTTTTCGGGGTGTAGCGTAGCCCGGTATCGCGCCTGGTTTGGGACCAGGAGGCCGCAGGTTCGAATCCTGCCACCCCGACGAACCTAGTTTTAGGTCATATCAAAACACTGTTAATTGTATGATTATCAGTGTTTTTCATTTTTTATGATATCGGTTGATATCATTTAAACTCACCAAAAAGGTGTGCAATTAGGTGAACACTTTATCTAAAGAAATGTCGTAATTTTAAAGAGCCTTTAAGAACAATTTGACTTTTGTCTTTGCAAAAACATTTGTTTAACTAAAGTCAATTAAAATGCAGACACAGAGCACATTCTCCATTATTTTCTTTACCAGAAAATCCCGAACTAACCCCAGTAAGTTATTGATCTATGCACGTATCACAGTCAACGGAAACCGGACAGAAATTAGTCTAAAAAGGTGTGTAAATGTCACGGAATGGAACTCTTTTAAAAATAGGGGACGAGGCAACTCACCCAGAATACAGATTTTAAACACCTATTTGGACCATGTCTATGGTCAACTATTGGATTGCCATAAACAGTTATTGGAAGAGTTTAAAATAGTCTCTTGCCTTGCCATTAAAGCCCGTTACCTGGGGGAAGATGACAATCAAAAAACATTAAGGGAATTGATTGCATACCATAATACCAATATGCTTTCTGTATTGAAACCGGGTACGATGAAAAATTATTATACAGATGGTTCGACTTCTTATGTTGATTTGAAAGACTATGTGAAATCCCATCATAGTGAAGTAATCCCGAAAGATAAAATAGGGGAAAAACCCCCCTGGGTCCATATCGCCATAAGCAATGCGAAGCGACAGATCTTGAA
>JBGTBA010000004.1:0-11973 GCA_041749595.1 Flavobacteriaceae bacterium
AACAAAGCAAAAAAAGCAGTTAAAGCCAATAAAAACAGCAAAAAATGAATAAAAAGTAACCTGAAAAATTAAATTGATCAAAAAAAGCAACCAAATTAAATCCAAAAATTCAAATTACTATTCGGCAACGGTCTTAAATAACCTATCAAGGTTTGTTTTTAAACTTCTGTAAGCACTTCGAAGTCTTTTATGAGTGTAATGCGATTTGCCTGTTTCGGGATTAATAGTCCTTTCATTCAGGAACTTTTTCCACTTTAAACACCAAAGATTTAAGCCGCCTTCAAAAGATTCTTTATCTGTCATTTTCATCATGCCAACAAGTTCTTTCAACTCAATGGATGCGGGGAGTTTGGGATTTTTAGTGATATATCTTCTAATGATGGCAACCTGGTGGAATTGACACATTTGAACAGGGATCTTGCCAAAAGATTGCAACAGACCTCTACGTCCATCACAGACAATGGCCAAAACATCAAACCCCTTAGATCTTAATTCATTTATACCTTGAATATATAAAGAATTTGTCTCGGTCCTGACATAGTATTTTAACAGGTTTTCTTTCGTGTGAGCATCCTTAAAGAGCATTACCCCAAAGTTTCTGCCCCAATAAGTTGTATCCATCAATACAACAACTCTTCCAGGTTCCTTCTCAGAAATACTGACCAGATGTAAATCTATTTTTCTTTGGATGGTTCTGATGGAGCAACCATACTTTTCTGCAAGCTGTTTGTAGGTCTGTTTTCCTTTTGAGTACTGTTCAAAAATATCTTTGGGAACAATATTATTCCCTCCTGTGAAGCAACTATTACAAGCTAAACATTTATAACGTTGCTTGCCTGATCTTTGGCCATATTTTCGTGTTATGGCACTCTCGCAAATCGTGCATTTTTTTATTCAAAGCTTTTGATTTGCTCCAAAGCTATATATAATCAGCGATTCAACGGTTTTTAGCAACCATTTTGTCTATTACGCCGTTTTCTTTAATCCTTTAGGCAATTTTGCACTTTATTAAACCTGTAACCTCTTCAAAAAAACATGGAAATACCCATTCCATATCCCCTATTTTGAGGGGCTGGCAAAAACAATTCCTTAAAAAACCCACGGCCATGGGTTTTTTAGGAGGTGTTGTCAATGCCCCAATGCCGCTCCTTGTTGTTTCCTTGGTCTCTCCCACTCATAAACAAGTCCGAAAAAAACAACATTGTCCTTAAGTTCACTGAACGTGTGGGTATATTCGGCCAATACACCAAAATGTTCGGACAATGGAACCTCAAACCCGCCGCCTATATTATAGCCCAGAGCATCTTCCGTAAGCGATTTATTTTCATTGGGCAGTTCAAATTTTTCCGTCTCCCGTGAATAATCGAATCCCAAAACCGTATAAAAACGCAAATGTTCATTTAGATCAAAAAAGTAGTTGGTGTTTAGATCCAAAACATTGGCCGATAATTCTAGGTCTTCATTGTCTACTTGTTCCTGGTGGTCAAAAAAATGGGTAAACTCCATACCAACATGTAGTTTTTTGGATAAAAAAAGATAGGAACGGGCATTTATTCCCAGTGCCTCCAAATTTAAACTATAGGCATTGCTGGCCTCGAAAGACCCTTCCATTTGGCCAAATGAGGAATTGAGGGTACAAAAAATACCGATGAAGGAAAGTGTTCTGCTTATCATGCTCATTTTATAAGGATTAACATAAAATTGGCCGATTGGTCGTATTTGCCATTTAAAATTTACAGTGGAGGGCTTTGTGCCAAAATTAGCATCATATCATAATTTAAACGTTCCATTGTCTTTTTAATCTAATCCCATATCCCCCAAATCCAACGGAATCTTCTTTCCGCCTTCTTTGATGGATCTATAAATGGCCTCTACCACGATCATGTCCCTTTTGCCCATGGCACCCGGTGCAACATTGGGTTTTCCCTTCAGGATATGCAGGGAAAAATCATCCATCTGGAGTGCCTGCTGTCTTTTATGGGGAAACTGGAGTTCCTTTCCTTCCGAGGTGCGTCCGCTCAATGGGCCGTAATTGTTGGCGGGCTGCAGTTCAACCCAACCCCTATCAAACGAAACGAACAAGCGGTTGGAATTTGCGTTGTGGGAAGTGAACATTTGACCCACTACCCCATCGGGAAATTCCATTTGGGCGGTAATGGTCTCATCGGTATCCTTAAAATAGTCCGGTCGGGTACTGAATTCCTGTGCAGTAACCGATATGGGGTTCATCCCTGTTCCATAAATATTGCTCTGTATGGCATATACCCCCATGTTCATCAGGGCACCGCCACCCGAAAGGGCAAAATTCAACCGCCATTGTTCAGGATTTCCATTAGAAAGGTAAGAAGCGTCCGAGGATACAAATCGGGCATTGCCAAAGGTCTTTTCCCTTACCATCCTCTTTATTTCGTTCGTGTAGGGTTCAGATTGCAATCGGTATCCCACACTTAATTTTACACCGGCTTTATCGCAGGCATCGATAATGGAATCGCATTCCGAAACACTCACTGCCATGGGTTTTTCACAAATAACATGCTTCCCTGCTTTTGCCGCCCGAATACAAAATTCGGCATGCAGGGCATTGGGTAAAACTACGTAAACAATATCAATATCCTTATTCTTTATAATAGTGTCAAAATTCTTGTAATTGTAGATATTACCTTGGGGTATATTGTATTTTTCCGCCCAAACTTTTTCCTTTTCGGGCGTTCCTGTTACGATACCGGCCAAATAGCAATGTTCGGTATCCAGTAGCGATGGGGCCAGTTGGTTGGTGCTGTAACTGCCCAGACCTACTAGGGCCATGCCCAACTTTTTCTTGTCCTGTATTTGGTACGGCATACCAAATGTTAGCGGCATACTGCCCATAAGTGCCATACTGCCGATGCCTTTGGTCAGTTTAACGTTAAATGTCCTTCTTGATAATTTTTTCATTTTGCGTTTGATTTATCATGTCATAATTAAGGGGAAATATCCTTTTTTTGCTAAAAAACAGTTATTATCCTTTCCGATTGCCTAAAGATAATAAACATAGCCATGTCTTAAAATGATTTATTTTCTTATTTTAGGCTTAACCAAAAAACGTGCGCATGTGCCAAAGAAACATACTCCTTTTTTTATCCTTTCTATTTGCCTTCGGTTTTAATTATTCACAAGAACGCAGGCTTCCCGTTGATACCAGTATTGTTACACAACATAGTGTTGCGGTTAACGGAACGCTCTTTACCTATACCGCAAAAACGGGTACGCAACCGGTTTGGGACGAATTGGGAAAACCAATCGCTTCCCTGCATTACACTTATTATACCAGAAACAATATTAAAAATAGGGACGAAAGACCACTTGTAATGTCCTTCAACGGTGGCCCGGGTTCCGGCTCTGTCTGGATGCATTTGGCCTATACGGGCCCTCGGGTTTTAAAGATCGATGACGAAGGGTATCCCGTACAACCTTATGGTATTCGGGAAAATCCCTACTCCATTTTAGATGTGGCGGATATTGTGTACGTAAACCCGGCAAACACAGGATACTCGCGAACCATTCCCGAGAGTGGCAAGGATGTGGATCGAAGCAAGTTTTTTGGGATAAATGCGGATATTGCCTATTTGTCCGAATGGCTGAATACCTTTGTGACCCGAAACAATCGTTGGAGCTCCCCCAAATATATCATTGGCGAAAGTTATGGGGGCATCCGTGTGGCCGGATTGGCCCTTGCGTTGCAAAACCAACAATGGATGTACCTAAATGGGGTTATCATGGTTTCACCTGCAGACTATAAAGTCATTCAGAACGATGGGCCGGTGGCGAGTGCCGTAACCTTACCCTATTACACCGCAACCGCTTGGTACCACAAAGCCCTGCCCCCCGATCTTCAACAAAAGGACCTTTTGGATATCCTACCGGAATCGGAATCGTTCACCCTAAATACCCTGATCCCCGCCCTGGCAAAAGGCGGCTTTATTTCCGAGACCGAAAAAAGGGACGTCGCAAAAAAAATATCCTACTTTTCCGGACTTTCGGAAAAAGAAATCCTGGAGCATAACCTAGTGGTGCCGACTCAATATTTTTGGAAGGCCCTCTTACGTGATAGGGATGGATATACGATTGGAAGATTAGACTCCCGTTACCTGGGACTGGACCGCCAATTATCTGGAAATGCCCCTGATTATAGCGCAGAACTCACTTCCTGGCTGCACTCCTTTACACCGGCCATAAACTATTATTTCCAGGAAGAATTAAAATTTAAAACCGATATTAAATATTACATGTTCGGTCCGGTGCACCCGTGGGACGACAAAGAAGACAATACTAGGGACAATCTCCGGCAAGCCATGTCCCAAAATCCCTATTTACATGTAATGTACCAAGCGGGATACTTTGATGGGGCAACCAACTATTTCAACACCAAATACAGTATGTGGCAAACAGACCTAAGCGGGCGCTTAAAGGATCGGTTTAGTTTTAAAGGATATCGAAGCGGCCATATGATGTACCTACGCCGGGAAGACCTGAAAACCGCCAATGAAGACGTCCGGGCATTTATCCTTAGGACACAAGCCAATGGTAAAAGTGCCAAATATTAGCCACTAAATAGAGTTTTAGCGATAAGATCCTATTCTTTTTTAGGAAAACAAAAGAATTAAAATCGGGCGAATACTATTTGTTTAAACTTTCATAACCTATGAACGCAGTAACAAGAAGAAGTTTTTTAAAAAACACATCCAAGGCCGCCTTGGCCTTGCCAATAGCGAATACGGACCCGCTTCAGCTATTACATATAAACTATGGCTCTGATAAACTACCCGTTCACCTATTTTCGAAGCACTTACAATTTTTGGATTGGAAAAAGGCGGCGGAAGCAGCGGCGGAAATAGGTTTTGAAGGACTGGACCTCACGGTAAGGCCGGGAGGCCACGTACTTCCGGAGAATGTGAAGGTCGATTTGCCAAAAGCCATGGACGACATCAAAATGGGCGGTTCCAAGTGTACCTTGATTACCACTGCCGTTGCCAACAAAGACAACGATATGGATATGGATGTATTACAAACTGCGGCAAAATTGGGAATTGGCCATTACCGGTGCAATTGGTTCAAATATGATATGGGACCATCAATGCCGAAGACACTGGACGCTTACCAAAAAATTATTGGGGCACTTTCTAAAGTGAATTCGGATTTGGGTCTGGTGGGCTGCTATCAGAACCATGCGGGCACTCTTATCGGTGCCTCTCTTTGGGAGGTTGAACGCCTGTTACAAACTGCCGATCCAAAACATTTTGGGGTACAGTACGATATTAGACATGCCACGGTGGAAGGCGGACTTTCCTGGCAAAACGGATTTCTTTTAATCCAGGATCGCATTAAAACCATAGTGATCAAAGATTTTAAATGGCAAATGGTGAACGGTAAATGGACTGCCGTTAACACTCCCGTCGGGGAGGGAATGGTCGATTTCGGCACCTATTTTGCCCTTCTCAAAAAATACAGGATCAATGTGCCGGTAATTTTGCATTTAGAATATCCGCTTGGTGGGGCCGAGAACGGTAGTACCACTTTATCGGTTGACAAAAAAACAGTCTTCACGGCAATGGAAAAAGACCTAAAAACCGTTCATGAACTATGGAGAAAATCTTAAACTATTTTCCGCGATGCTATTTGCAGGCATTTCTTTTCCGTAACTTCCGGTCACCCGCAACGCAATTTGACGAAAATAAATACGAAGGTGAAATGCCCTCATATAAAAACTTGGAGGATGAAGAAATTATGAATATCTTGGACTATATTAGGGTTACCTCTGCGAAAACCAAAGGTTAAATAATAGCTGAAAAGATCCGCCACCAAAAGGGAGACTAAAATAAACCAAATATGAGAAACTTAAAATCAACATTCGGTGCATTGCTGTTTGTAATGGTGCTGCCAAATTTTTCCCAAGGCCAAGATTGGCCAGATTTAAATCGTTTCAGGGAAGCCAACTCAAAGATTAACGTTCCGTCTCCCAAAGAAGATCGCGTGGTCTTTATGGGGAACTCCATCACTATTGGGTGGCAAACAGCGAATCCCGACTTCTTTTCCGATAACCCGTATATCAATAGGGGAATAAGTGGCCAAACAACACCTCAGATGCTGGTACGGTTTCAGCAGGATGTAATAAATCTAAGGCCAAAAGTGGTGGTCATTTTGGCAGGGACCAATGATATTGCGGGGAATACGGGACCGTCCACGTTAGAAATGATTCAGGATAATATATTTTCCATGGCCCAATTGGCAAAGGCAAACGGTATAAAGGTAATCCTTTCTTCCGTACTCCCCGCATACGACTATCCCTGGAAACCCGGTCTGGAGCCCGCCCCTAAGATAATGCAATTGAATGAATCCCTTAAAAAATATTCCAAGGAAAACGGAATGGTTTATCTGGATTATTTTTCGGCCATGGCCGATGATAAAAACGGACTTAAAAAGGAGCTGTCCGAAGATGGGGTGCACCCTAACCTAGCAGGTTATAAAGTAATGGAACCCTTAGCAAAAGAAGCCATAGCAAAAGCCCTAAAAGAAAAATAACGGTTTTATTAACGTCCGTACTTATTCTATTTTGCCCAATCACAACGTCAAAAACCCATTGGTATCCATTCTTATCCCTTTTAAAGATACGTCGCAATTTTTACAGGAATGCATAGAATCCATTTTCGCCCAAACCTACCGCGAATGGGAAATTTTGGCGGTGGATGACCACTCTACCGATCAAAGTAGGGCCATAATGGATTTTTACGCAAAAAAAGACCCGAGGATCCGGATACTTTCTAACAACGGTTTCGGAATTATAAAGGCCTTACGGCACGCCTTTGCCCAATCTAAAGGCCTGTTGATCACCCGCATGGATTCTGATGATATCATGGTGCCGAACAGGCTGGAGACCATGGTGCGTTCTTTAATGGGGCATGGAAAAGGCCATATCGCCGTAGGACAGGTGCGCTATTTCTCAAAAATGGGGATCAGCGATGGGTATAAACGCTATGAAAAGTGGTTGAACAAGCTTACCCAAACCGGTTCCAATTACACCGAAATTTATAAGGAATGCGTTATCCCCTCCCCTTGTTGGATGGTCTATAAATCCGATTTGGAACATTGCGACGCCTTTATGCCAGACAACTATCCGGAGGATTATGATCTTGCTTTTCGGTTTTATGAAAAAAAACTTAGGTGCATCCCATGCACAGAGGTACTGCACTTTTGGCGCGATTACAATTCAAGAACTTCCCGGACAAGTCCGCACTACGCCCAAAATTATTTCTTGGACATCAAACTCCATTATTTTTTAAAGCTGGATAGGGATAGGACAAGGCCGCTTGCTTTATGGGGCGCCGGGAATAAGGGAAAAACCATAGCCAAGAAACTTATAGAACTGGAAATTGATTTTCACTGGTTGTGCGATAATCCAAAAAAAACGGGGAAAATAATTTATGGAAAAAAAATGTTGCAGCATACCTTTCTGGAAACCTTGGATCGCCCACAAAGCATTATTACGGTAGCCAATACTGAAGCACAAGAGGATATAAAAAACCATCTGCAACAGCTTAGGCATTTTCCTATGGCAGATTATTTTTTCTTTTGCTGATTTTAATCGTGGTTGGGTTATACGCAGAAAAAAAACTGCCCGCACATCTATACCCTTTAACCCGAAATTTGCACCGGAAAATCCATTACAGCCTAAAATTGCTTTAACATAAGCCGTTTCGCTTCATTTTCTTTCCATACCTTAACGGAGTTGGACTTAACCGGTAAAATAATTTAACTTACCGTGCCATCATCCTTCATAATGAAGTCCCAGCATTTCGGATTTAAGTTTCAATATCGGACTTGAAACTTTAAATCCTTATTTTGCTATATTTGGGAAATCAAAATTGGGAATGCAATTTAAATATCCGGAATTTCTTTGGGCCTTACTTACCCTACTGATCCCCATCCTTATCCATCTTTTCCGATTAAGACGATTTAAAAAAACACCGTTCACCAATGTAAAACTGCTCCAAAAAATAGTGTCGGAATCGCGCAGGAGCAGTGTGCTTAAAAAATGGTTTTTACTGGCAACCAGACTTTTATTGCTTGCAGCCGTGACCCTTGCTTTTGCCCAGCCTTTTTTTGCCGAAAAATCTGCCTTGAAGATCAATGAGACCGTTATCTATTTGGACGATTCCTTTAGTATGCAGGCCAAAATGGATAATGGCACATTGCTGCAAAATGCCGTACGGGATTTAATAGCTGTAGTTCCAAAAGATCTTAGGTTGACCGTGTTTACCAACGATGCCGTATTTCGGGATGTTACCTTAAAAGATATCCAGAACAACTTATTGGCCCTTCCCCATTCCCAAATCCAATTGCAACTGCAAGATATTTATTTAAAGGCAAAGACCTTTTTCAGCAAAAAGGAAAATACCAACAAAAGGCTTGTTCTAGTGTCCGATTTTCAGGAACGTATCTTATCAGGAAATACGGTTCCGACCAATGAAATACAAAAATATATGGTACAATTGGCGCCATCAACCAAAAACAATATCTCCGTTGATTCAGTTTATTTGGAAGAATCGAATCCTCAAACCATAGAGCTTGTTGCAATGCTTTCCCATAACAACGTTATGGAAAACGTTCCGGTTTCCCTGTTTAACGGGAAAAAACTAATCGCCAAGACATCGGCCGTATTTAATGTGGACAGGAAGGCTAAAGTTTCCTTCACAATTCCCAACAATGAGACGATCAATGGAAAAATTGAAATTAAAGACGTTGGCCTAAGTTATGACGACCAACTTTTTTTCAATATCGACAAGAAAGAAAAAATAAAGGTCCTGGCCATCAATGGGGGCAATGCCAACTATCTGCAACGGATTTTTACCGAAAATGAATTTTTATTCTCATCCTTCCAGATCAATGCCCTCAATTATTCATTGTTGGAATCCCAAAACGTCATTTTTTTAAACGAGCTTACCGCAATACCCAATGCCTTGCAGAAAGTCTTAAAATCATTTCATTCCAATGGGGGCAGTTTAGTGGTCGTCCCTTCCAATAATTCGGATTTAAATTCTTACAATCAATTACTTGGCAATTTTTACGGCACTTCCATTAGTGAAAAAGTGGTAATGGAGCGGAATATTTCAACCATAGCCTTTTCACACCCACTTTACCAAAATGTATTTGAAAAAAAAGTGACCAATTTTCAATATCCAAAAGTATCCGGTTATTACCCCGTAAAGACCGGGGCCCCAAAACTCCTTTCTTTTGAAAATGATGAAGCGTTTTTGGTTGGTTCGGAAGGATTTTACACTTTTACGGCTTCCATTTCCGCCGAAAATTCCAATTTTAAGAACACTCCCCTAATTGTGCCAACGCTGTACAATATGGGTGTTCATAGTTTAAAGCTGCCGCTTTTGTACCACCTCCTTGGCAGTACATCAAGTATGGACATTCCCATAATCCTAGGGAAAGACAATATCCTTCAGATCGTTAAGGAAGGCCGCGGATTTATCCCGATGCAACACTCTTTTGCCAACAAAGTAACTTTGAATTTTAACGAAGATTCTTTAGGGGCAGGGATTTATACTATAAAAGAAGGGGAATCCGAGATAAAGAATATTAGTTTTAACCATCCGCGGACCGAGAGCAGGCTTGTTTATCTGGATTTAGACCATTTGGATGCGAACCATTACAAAAGCTCAATAAGGGAACTCTTTAAAGATTTGGAAAAAGACGATAGTATAACAGTCCTTTGGAAATGGTTTGTTATTTTAGCACTGCTCTTTTTGTTGATTGAAGTGGCTATTCAAAAAATCGGTAAATGAACATACTCATAAAATCTGCTACGATCGTGGATGCCCCCAACAAGGACAACCTTAAAAAGCGGGATATTTTGATAAAAAACGGCGTTATTCATAAAATAGCCAAAAAAATAGAAGATCCTGGAAACACCAAGGCCATTAACCTAAAAAACCTTCATGTCTCCATTGGTTGGTTTGATGGCAGTGTATGTTTTGGGGAGCCTGGTTTTGAAGAAAGGGAGACCATTTCAAATGGGTTGGACACGGCCGCCAAAAGCGGTTTTACGGCAATCGTCCTTAACCCTAACTGCCATCCAATTCCCGACAGTAGTTCAGATATCGTGTTTTTGAAAAATGCGGCCAAAAACCATGCGACCGGCCTATACCCTCTTGGAAGCCTCACGGTACGGTCCGAAGGGCTCCATTTGGCCGAACTCTATGATATGGGAAATGCCGGGGCAGTTGGATATTATGATTTTAAAAATCCTATTGAAAACTCCAATTTATTGAAAATAGCACTTCAGTACGCCCAAAATTTTGAAGGTTTGGTGCATTCATTTCCAATGGATACCAAAATTGCGGGGAAAGGGATGGTAAATGAAGGGGAAGTCTCCACCTCGTTGGGCCTAAAAGGGATCCCCGCCCTTGCGGAAGAACTTCAGGTGGCAAGGGATCTTTTTATCTTGGAGTATGCAGGAGGAAAATTACATATCCCCACAATTTCAACAACCGGCTCCGTAAAACTTATTGCAGAAGCAAAGAAAAAAGGGTTGGATATAAGTTGCAGTGTGGCAATACACAACCTGTTGTTCACGGATGAAACACTGAAAGAATATGACACCAACCACAAGGTAATGCCCCCCTTGCGCACAACGGCCGATATAAAGGCTTTGCTAAAAGGATTAAAAGATGGTGTAATCGATTTTGTGACTTCTGACCATATCCCGATGGATATAGAACAAAAGCGGATTGAATTTGATAACGCCTCCTATGGAACCATAGGCCTGGAAAGTGCTTTCGGAATTTTGAACCGGCTTTTTGATACCCAAACCGCCATAGGGCTATTGGCCAAGGGACGGGAAAGGTACCGTTTGGCGAGGCCAAAAATTGAAGAAGGAGAAAAAGCGGATATTACCCTATTTGATCCCGATAAAGAATATGTTTTCGGCAATGAGCATATCCTCTCTGCCTCAAAAAACAGTATGTATTTAGATATCCCACTGAAAGGACAGGTCTACGGCGTACTTTCAAACAACCAACTGATAATTTAATTATATTTAACCCTTTACTAACCATAAAATTTTATACCCATGGATCAGCAGACAAAAGAAGACGGAAAAACCATTGCCATAATTGGTTACATCACGGTCATAGGTCTTTTAATTGCCTTTTTAATGAACAATGACAAGAAAAATGAGTTTGCCAAATTCCATATTGGGCAAGCGGTACGGGTGGCCATTTTGGGCATTGCAAATATGGTACTTAGCCAAATCCTGCCTTTCTCATTGGGAATTATAACCACTGTGGTTGGCCTTGGTGTTCTTGCCCTGGCCATAATGGGCATTATTAATGCGGTAAACCTCAGTGAGAAGCCATTACCTGTGATTGGCACAATTGGAGGATAGGCCATGCCCAAACCCGGATTGTTTTAGAGGTTTTCTTGGCCTTCTTTTTAAAAAATTTATACCTTGCCAAAAATCTGGGGGAATGATCGAAAAGAACGAGGGAAAAACGATTGCTATCATAGGATACCTAACCATTATAGGCGCATTGATAGCCTTGAGCATGAACATGGAACCCAAAAATGAATTTGCCCGTTTCCATATACGTCAGGCATTTGGAACCCATCTTCTTTTTCATGCTTTTGCTTTGTTCCTGAGCGTTTGGTTCAACGAATGGGCGTGGTATGGACTATACGTCTTTTATCTTGTTCTATGGGGATACGGTTTCATAGGTGCCTTGGCTGATAAAAAACAACTTATCCCCGTATTTGGGGAATATTTTCAAAAGTGGTTCACTTTTATTCAATAAAATAAGACCGTTGCACGGTAAATTCCATTGAAAAGGGCATAAATTGGCACAAAATATTAACTCAACTATTTGTATATCAGTATATTGTATTGTATTTTTGTCTTATGAAAAAAGCAATTCACCTTACTTTAGCGGACAG
>JBGTBA010000005.1:0-85477 GCA_041749595.1 Flavobacteriaceae bacterium
CCATACCAAACCAAAGCGAATCACAAAATCGCGGTATGGATAATTGGGAGCCGAATAAAAATCAAAGCCTGTAAAAGACGAGTTAAAATGCTCTGCCTTTAGGAATATTCTGGTCTGTTTTACCCGTGCATTAATAAAAAAATCCAACATGGGGAAACCGCCTAACTTTTCACTTTCCTGGACATAGAATTCGCCTAAAAGCGGATTATAGGCATCCGTGTTATATTCGGAAAAATACTTGAATGTAATGCCTGTTTGCAAGTACATGGCTTTTTTAAAGACATCACTCGAAAAATAAAGCGTGTTTCTTGTAACCAATTCGGGCACGTTGAGCACATTGCTGCTTTGGGATACGTTTTGATACATTAGCGTGTTGTTCAATGCAAACATCCCCAGTTTAAATTCCTTTTCATATTTTACCTTTAGATAATTTATCCCACTCTCCTGAAAAGGTTTCACAAAAGCGTTTTCCACGCCGTCTGCAATCTGTTCGGGGGTGGCCTCCGATTTAAAATAGGTATAATTGTCTATAGTGGTGTATTTTGCAGTAAGGTTACCCCAGTACTTGCCATCATAATTAAATTCCAAACCATTTATTTTCTCCTTATTAAAGTTGCCGGTATTTTGCCAGTTGTAATTTGCGTAATCGCTTTGATAGAGCAAAAAATTGAAATCGGGCATATTGGAAGATGAATGTATGGCAAACCTTATGCTATTGCTGGAATTGATTTTGTAGCTTGCTGCGGCATCAAACTTATTCCCTGTTAACCCACCGGACACGGTATAGGCAAGGTTTCCCTTTAATTGAAAGCCCCCGATGCGCTTTTCATAGTCGCCGCCAATGGAAATCTCCTCCCCTTTGAGCCGGCTTTGAATTTGTCCCGTATCGGTTATCAATAAGCTATCAAAAAAATAATCATAGCTGTAAATACTGATAAGACCCGTAAGTTTCCCCAAAATAGGATTGGCAAATTCGGCTTGAAACTGGTTAAAGGTAGTTTTAAGACTGGCCTTATCGTTAATGGCATCAAGAAATGCGCTTCCAAAAAAAGGATTTTGAGCGCTTTGTTTAAACTGATAAAATTTTGTCTCAAAATTAAATCGATGTCCAAGACGTAATGAAGTGGCCTGCCTGTTTAAGGAGTCCCTATCCTTCCCCAATATCCTATACGTATGGTCCAAATAATAGCGTTTGCCAAGTACCCGGTTGTCCGCATTGCTAAAAACGACATCCAACCGTGTCCGATCCGTAAATTCAGTGTCGCCAGATTCAAACTGGGCTTCTTTATTGGCCAGCCCACCGTTTTCCTGATTTTCAATGTCATTTACCACAATATGCGCCCTTAAGGCATATCTTCCGTTCTTGGAAATGTAATTGGTGGTTGTCCTGAAATTTCCCGATTCGGTCTGGCTATGCTGAAACTTGCCCAAAGAACGAAACCCTTTATAGGCTATGGAAAAGTTGAGTCTTCTGGAGGTGTTAAAAGTTAGCCATGCATCCAGAAGCTGTCCCTGTTCAAAAGTGGTCTTGAACATAAGTTCTGTTAACGGGGTGGCCACGTTATAATAATCTATGTCCTCTACTTCCATATAATTAAAGTGCTTGGCTCTGGCACCTATGGTGGGATAGAGATTACCACGTTCCAAGGTTACGCCCAATTTATTATAGGGCTGCCCCACATTGGCAAAAGGCATCAATTCAAAATCGTCCTTTCGCAGGTAATTGTATTTGTATTCTTTTTGGATGGTGAGCGAACTATCCAAATAGGTTGTATCTCTTTTAAAAGAAATAATCTTATAATTTTCTACCGTTATCTCCGGGATGGAATCTATCTTTTTTAGTGCTTTCTTCTTGGCCAAAGCAGCATTTTTCCTAACAGGGGAAGCAGTATTTTCCTGAGCGGAAAGGACTTGACCTAAAAACACAAAAAGCATTAATGCCAAATATTTCATTATCTCAACTTAAACGGACAAAGTTAATTTTTTTGTTCGTAACGAAATGTGAAAGTTTTTGAAAGGATTCCCAATACATCCTTCTTCCGTAAATTATAAGGATTTCGGTTATATTAGCAAAAAACAAAAGTTTTCTCAGGTGCTGGAAGCGTATTACAAATCTCATTTTGAAACGGGTACGGATGAAGCCGGGAGGGGTTGTTTGGCCGGTCCCGTGACCGCTGCTGCCATCATTTTACCGGAAAATTTTGAAAATAGAGTGTTAAATGACTCCAAACAACTTTCTGAATTAAGAAGAAATATCTTAAAACCTATTTTAGAAGCTTCGGCAGTTAGTTTTGGTGTTGCCCATGTCTATCCCGAAGAAATTGATACTATCAATATCCTTAACGCATCTATTCTGGCCATGCACAAAGCAATTGAACAACTCACCTCAAAATCGACTTTTATTATAGTAGACGGAAACCGTTTTAAACCCTACAGGAACGTACCTCATCAATGCATTGTTAAAGGAGATTGCAAGTATATGAGCATTGCAGCCGCTTCCGTGCTTGCCAAGACCTACAGGGATGCCTATATGGAAGAATTGCATTGGGAATACCCTATGTACAACTGGAAACAGAACAAAGGATACCCGACCCTAGAGCACAGGGCGGCCATTCGCAAATACGGGACAACGGAATATCACCGAAAAAGTTTCAGACAATTACCGGAACAGTTAACACTCGATATTTAAAAATCCTAAATTTGTGCGAAATCGAAGATCGGCATCGCCTAATTTTAATTTGGCAAGCAAATTTACAATTTCACGAACTCCGTTTAATAATTAAAAATATGGGGGATAAAGCGTACCACATGAATTCCAAAATACTATTCCTTTTTCTTTCTGTTCTCTTTAGTTGTACCCATGAGAAGAATGCCATTTCCCCATTGCTTAACTACATTCCTAAAAATGCATCCGTGATCATAAGGATCAATGACGATTCCTCTTTTAAAAGCGAATTGAAGAACAATGATTTTATCCATCAAATCTCAAAATCAGGGGTTTACAGGGATATATTTGAAAAGACAAAAAGTCTGGAACACCTCCAACCAAAATCTGAAAGTATTTTAGCTTTTTTAGAGCTTGGGAAGGAAAGTTTTGAGCTTTTTTATGCCACTTCATATAATCCCGATCTGTTTCAATTAGAGGGAGTACAGGAAAAATCCGTGGAAACCCTTGGCTACGAAAGTGGAAGTATCGATAAATATATCATTGATGGCCTACAATTTTTCAGCATACAGATGGATGATAAGATAATCATCTGCACTTCCCAAATACCATTGGAGAATTTGATCCGTAACAGGGGCGGGTCCCAACCCGATCCAAAGCTTGAAAAACTACTAAAAGCAGCAAACCGGGGTAAGTCAGCAAATATCATCATCCATAACAAGAACAGTAATCCCCTGCTCGGGTCCCTATTAAAGACAGGGCGGAAAATGGAAGTCTCCGGACTTACGGATTTTATTGGGTTGGACCTTGATGCCGGCCAAAGCCACCTGAAACTAAGTGGTGCAACAATGGCCAATGACTCCATAAAAAACTTTGTCTCTCTTTTTAGGGATACCGATCCGCTGAACAATAGAACGGCATTGATTGCCCCAATAAACGCTGATGCCGTCCTTTCATATACGTTCAAGGAATACGGTATATTTGCTAAAAACCAGCAACGATACCTGGACAGGTCCATCATCATGGACACGCTTTTCAACAGTGTTGAAGAAATTGGGCATATCTACATGAACAATTCAAAGGCAATTGTCTTAAATACATACAGCTCGCAACATTTATTGGGCTTTTTAAATGGCCTGGCTAAAAATTCCATTGATTATCAGGGCAATGAAATTATAGAACTCAGCGAACTTCTTTTTCTGGACAATTATTTTAACCCCCTTATCAAAAATTTTGAGTCCAAATACTATACTATCCTGGAAAACGCCTTTGTTTTTTCCAATGATACGGAAACATTGCAAACGATCATTACCAATTTTAAAAACGGGGCCACTTTTGATAAAACAACCGTGTTTAAAACGGCAATGGAGTTGTTGGCCGATGAGTCCAATGCTTTGTTTATATCCAATGCAGATGGTATCGGACATATCTTAAACGACGATTTTTCGGACAGTGTGATGGGTGACTTTAAAAACTCCGATCTTTCCAAATATGCATTTGCCTTCCAGATCGTTTCCGATGCCGGATTTTACCACATGAACTTGGTTATCCAAAAATTTGAAAAAGAAATCAAAAGCAATACCACCTCGCCCCTATTCTCAGTTCAATTGGATGCGGAAATAGCAACGGATCCCCAGTTTGTCACAAACCATAGAACGGGAAAAAAGGAAATTGTGGTACAGGATAGGGAAAACAATCTATACTTAATTTCCACGGAAGGAAAGGTACTTTGGAAAAAACCATTGAACGGAAGAATACAAGGGAGGATCCAACAAGTGGATATTTTCAAAAATGGCAGACTACAGATGGCCTTTACCACGGACCATCAGTTTCTTATCGTAGATAGAAACGGAGAGGAAGTAAAACCCTTTAACAAAACCTTTGAGGGAGCGGATCTTAATCCGCTGGGCGTTTTTGACTACGACCAAAAAAAAGAATACCGTTTTGTAGTTGTCCAAGGCAACAAAATCCTTATGTACGATAAAAAAGGAGAAATTGTAAAAGGATTTACATATACTACATCCGAAAACCCGGTAATTGGGACGCCCAAACATTTTAGGAACGAAAAAATGGATTACCTTGTTTTACAAGAAGAAAGCGGCGATTTAAAAATTCTGGATCGGGTTGGAAACACAAGAATTAAGGTAGGCGAGAAAATCGATTTTTCAGAAAACGAGGTTTATTTCTATAACGAAAAATTTACCCTCACTGATGCCAAAGGCGTTTTACATCAAATTGATGAAAGCGGAAAAATAACCAAAACCAACCTAAACCTAAATAAAGATCATGGCATAGATGCCACCACCAAGGCCTTGGTGGTGATGAATGGGAATATTTTGCAGATAAAAGACATAAAGGTTGATCTGGATCCAGGGCTTTATACCAAACCGAAGGCATTCCTTTTAAACAACAAGATTTACGTTGCCGTTACGGACCTGCAAAACCAAAAGATATATTTGTTTGATAGCAATGGCGCTCCCATTCCCAACTTCCCTGTTTTCGGCAATTCCATAATTGATCTGGACGATATGGACAATGACGGAAAATTGGAGCTTGTCGTCAAGGATATGGATAACTCCCTACTGGTATATACATTGTATTGATACATTTCTTTTAACCGTTTGTACAGCATTTCGTCCCAACTATACCATTAACGATTTTTACGGAAAAAAGTTTGCTTACTTTTAAAAGCCATTTTCATTAAAATGGTAACCCATTAAACCCTAATTCCTTTAAGGAACTGCATCAATAATAAATTTTGATTATTTTTAAGTAAACAAAAACCATTGCAATCATGAAAATTTTGGGTAGGTGCATTCAATCTTTGTTGCCAATCGTTGCCCTAATGGCCCAAATTAGAACAGTAACAAAAATAAAATCAGAATCGTATGAAAAAAATAGTTGTTTCCGCCGTATTTCTTTCCGTTTTAGGCTTTGCCTTTGCCCAAGAAGGGTGCAGTAAGTACTACCCTATGATAGAGGGCACTGAATTCCAAATCACGGTGTACGATAAAAAAGACAAGCCTTCCGGTGTTTTGGATTATGTGGTAAAGGACGTTAGTGGCGATACCGCAACATTTTATTTTGAAATGCACGATGAAAAAGGAAAAATGTTGGCCAGTTCTGAATATGGCATTAGGTGCAAGGAAGATGGTGTTTCCATAGATTTCAGTTCCCTGGTAACCCCAGGTGCATTGGAGCAGTACAAGGATGTGGAGGTTGAGATGTCCGGTACGGATTTGGTGCTGCCCAACAACCTAAGCCCGGGACAGTCCCTACCAGATGCCGATTTTCTGATGAACATAAAAATGACCCCGATAAACATGAAGATGACCTCCAGGTTCTTTAACCGAAAAGTAGTGGAAAAAGAGTCGCTCACCACTCCCGCAGGAACCTTTGATTGTTATGTAATAACTTTTGACCAGGAATCAAAAATGGGGATAAAGTTCGCAGGAAGCACCAAACAATGGCTTGCCGAGGGCGTGGGTATGGTAAAACAGGAGAGCTATAACAAAAAAGGAGACCTTACGGGGATAAGCGTGCTCACAAAATTCAAAAAATAGGTTCACCTTATTTGGGACTACATCATTTTATAAAACCGTTGGAACGGATTACGTTTTCAGGGATTTTTGCTAATTCATTATTTAGTCATGTCCCCCGTTGTTATTTGTCTTATTTTTAAATTTACCCTTTTATCCCTTGCTAATTGCCTGTGCGGCAATATAGGCTCCCGTCCACGCATTTTGAAAGTTGAAGCCGCCGGTAATGGCGTCCACATTGATGACTTCTCCGGCAAAAAATAAGTTGGGGCATAGCTTGCTCCCGAACGTTTTAAAGTCAAATTCTTTCAGGTCTACCCCCCCGGCGGTGACAAACTCTTCCTTAAAGGTGCTTTTTCCATCAACTTCAAATTCGGAACAGGTCAGTTGCCGCGCCAAATCCTGTAATTGGTTTCTGGAAATATCGGCCCATTTCACAATCTCGGAAATCCCCGATGCCTTCACTAAATTGATCCAAAGACGACGGGGAACGGAAAAGGCGTTGGTCCTTAACACCGTTTTTTTTGATTCTATTTCCTTGACCTCCATTAAAAATGGCAATACCGCGCTTTCGTGGTAATCGGGCAGCCAATTTACTTGGATCTTAAATTTATATTGGTACCCGTGCAACAGCAATGCCCCCCAAGCCGATAATTTTAGGATAGCGGGGCCGCTCATTCCCCAATGTGTAATAAGCAATGACCCCTCACTTTGCAACATAGGGGACTGGGCTGCCCGACTTTTAAGGGCCACACTGATTTTTGAATCGATCAGCGACTTGGGTTTCACCACTACCCTTGCCTGCGTACTGACCCCCTGAATACCCTCTATGCGCTTGTCCTTTATATTGAACGTGAACAAAGAAGGCACAGGGGGTACAATGGTATGTCCCAAACCTTTTAACAGGTCCCATATTTTTGGGTTGCTACCCGTTGCCACTAGTATTTTTTTTGCCCGATACGTCTTTTTAATGGATTGGACGTCCCAACACCCGGCAACGTTTTCCTTTGGTGCCTTAATTGGCGAAATGGCGATTACAGAACTGTTTTTCAACAATTTAATGCCCAAGCGTTCCGTTTCCTTTAACAAGCAATCTATAATGGTCTGGGAAGAATTCGTTTGCGGAAACATTCTGCCATCAGGTTCAATCTTTAGGGGAATCCCTCTTTTTTCAAAAAATGCCATGGTATCCCTACTGGAATAGGTGTGAAAAGGCCCCAAAAGCTCCTGTTCCCCCCTAGGGTAGTTTTTTGATAATTCCCTGGGATCGAATCCCGCATGGGCAACATTGCACCTGCCGCCCCCGGAAACTTTTACTTTGGTCAGCACTTCCTTTCCCCGTTCCAAAATGGCAATTTTAAGTTTCGGTGCGGCTTCGGCAATATGTATGGCCGCATAAAAACCTGCGGCTCCTCCTCCTATGATAATTACGTCGAACATTATTTGATCCGTTCCGGAAAGTTGGTAATTATGCCATCTACGCCCATTTCTTTTGCCCTTTCTATTTCCTCCGGTTCATTTACGGTCCACGTGTAGATTTTAAAACCCGCCCTATGGATTTCTTCCGCATTTTCCATTGTGAGTTTCTCAAAATCAGGGTTTATGGCCACGGCCTTGAGTTCATCCGCCACCGGTATGGCATCCAAAGGGTTTTCATCTTCGGTAAGAACTGCAATGGCTATATCTTTATTGAGCTTCCTGTAGGCCTTAAGCTCATCCCATCGAAAACTGGAAATCACAAAATCATCCAAAGACCACCCTTTTTCCTTAATATAATAATCCACTATAAAATTTGTCCTGTCGGCGGTATCCGCACCTTTCAACTCAATGTTCAGCCGGGTTTTATGGTCAATTAATTTTAAGACATCCTGCAACATTGGAATTTTATGGTTTCCATCCAACGTTAGCTTTTTAAGATCCACGATGTCATAGTCCTCTATGCTTCCACCGCCATTGGAGAGCCGGTCCACTGTATCGTCGTGGAACACCACTATTTCCCCGCTCTTTATTTTAAACACATCGATCTCTACCATATCAACCCCAAGGTCCACTGCTTTTCCAATGGATGCCAATGTATTCTCCGTTTCATGGCCCATGGCTCCCCTATGCCCTATTACCAGTGGTTTTTTCATGTTATCACAACTTAAAAGGATGAAAAAAGAAAAAGTGCATACGGTCACTGAAAATTTGTTCATAATGACTGCTTTTTTAATCTAAAAATAAATGATTCCAATGGGTTTATGACGATATCCATTTTTCCTATACCATTCTGTAAGGACATTTTATTGGTGGTTCCGTACAGGGCATCCACAACCTCATAAGACCCATCTTCCAATTTCCACTTTCCGATGACTTCCATGGGAACTTGAAGTTGGAAACCATAGGTGTCCTTGGCATCAAAATTGGTAATGATGATAAGTTTTTCGTCCATGGACCATCGCACGTATGACAAAACGCGGTGGTTATAATTTTCGGTATGGTTGCGATTGTAATAATGGATGTCCTGATACTCGCCCATGAGAGCATTGCTGTTGATGGTGAAATTGAGCAGCCGTTTGTAGAAATCGCGAAGTGCTTTCTCTTGGTCCGAGAGCTGTCCGCCATCAAATTTTTTATGATTTGCCCAACGTTGGTGGTGCGGCACCCCGATATAATCAAAAATAGAGGTGCGTGATGGGCTTCCAAAACCGGCTTTTTCCGCTCCCGGTTCCCCTACTTCCTGACCGAAATAGAGCATTACAGGAGCTGTGGATATGGTGGCGGATACCACCATTGCCGGTTTTCCTTTTAGGGCACTGCCTGCAAACTCAGGGCTGGCAATGCGCTGCTCATCGTGGTTTTCCAAAAAAAGGAGCAAATGGTGCTCTATGTCTTTTGAGCCCTCTTTTATACTAGGTATATGGTCTGTCCATCCGTAACCCTTCATAATGTGCTTCAGGGAATCGTACATTTCTACTTTGTCGTACAGATAATCCATTTTTCCCTTGTGGATATAGTCTCTATACCGGGATGGGTCATACACCTCTGCCAACAAAAAAGCCTCGTTTTTTTTGGTTTTGATATGCGAATTCATATAGCTCCAAAACTCTACCGGCACCATTTCGGCCATGTCATAGCGAAAACCATCCACGCCGATTTCCAACCAAAAAAGGGCAATATCCCTGAACTTTGTCCAAGAGCCCGGAACATCCCTGTCTGACCAAAACCGGAAATGTTCGGTATAATCCTTATCTCCATAATTTGAGGGAAGCCCATCAAAATCCATACTGCCATCGGGACGAACGCCATAATTTATCTTGACCGTTTCGTACCAATCATTAAAATCGGGCCGGGCCAATCGGGAACCGTTCCCGGTCCATTTTGCCGGGCTCTCGGTAAATTTGCCATCGGCCATCATATGTGCCTCACCCCCCAAAGGCCGGTAGCCATGCTGCCATTGGGGTACCCGGAAGTCTTCCCCCGGAATATAATAAAAATCGTTTCCCCTAACATAGGCCACGGAAGTATCATCATCCTTACCAAATGGCTCTATCCCATTTGGAGAGGTTTTGCCTTCATAATTACGGGCCACATGGTTGGGAACTATGTCTGTCAACACTTTTAGGCCCACTTTATGGGTGCGTTCTACCAATGCCTTAAATTCCTGTAATCGTTCGGCGGGGTTGTCGGCAAGATCCGGATTTACGGAATAATAGTCCTTGACCGCATAGGGAGATCCTGCCCTGCCCTTCACCACATCCGGGTCGTCCTTGGAAATGCCGTACAAGGTATAGTCGGTTATGACGTCATGGTGCGGCACTCCCGTGTACCAAATATGGGTAATGCCCAAGGCTTTGATCTCTTCCAAGGCCTTGTCCGTAAAATCACTGAATTTTCCAACGCCATTCTCTTCTAGGGTTCCCCAAGGTTTGTTGGTTGTATTTGTATTCCCAAAAAGGCGCGTGAACACTTGATAAACTACTTTCTTCTTTTGTTTTTGGCCCATATCTTCCATTTCCTGCCCCACTTCCTTTTTCTGCACCCCGCAACTTAAAAGCAACGTACAGCCAAGCATCGGGAAAAGGGCGGTCATTTTTACCTTCATCTCAAACGATATGTGTTTCCCCCGGCTTCAATTCGACCCGATTTCCATTGACCCGTATTGACATCCCGCTTGTTCCATCAAATGCGAAACTTGTTTCCTTGGCCGTAACCCGAACTTTTAAAATGCGGTTTCTAAAATTTACTTTAAAGGAATACGCTTCCCACTGGTTTGGGATTCTGGGAACAAAGGACAATTTGTCATCGGCGATCCGCATGCCCCCGAAACCCTCAACGATACTCATCCAGGTTCCCGCCATGGAGGTAATGTGCAAGCCTTCCTTCACTTCCTTGTTATAGTCATCCAGATCCAAACGGGAAGTCCTCAGGTAAAACGTATAGGCCTGTTCCATCCTGTCCAGCTTGGCTGCCTGAATACTGTGCACACAAGGGGAAAGGGAAGATTCGTGCACCGTAAAAGGTTCGTAAAAATCAAAATGCCGTTCCAACTCCTCGGTGGTGAAATGGTCTTCAAAGAGGTAAAATCCCTGTAAGGTATCTGCCTGTTTTATATAAGGAGAGCGAAGTATCCTGTCCCAGCTCCATTTTTGATTGATGGGGCGTTCTTTCTTATCCAATTTCGCCACGGTTATAAGTTCCTTGTCCAAAAATCCATCCTGTTGTAAAAAAACGCCCCTTTCTTCAGAATAGGGAAAATACATATTCTTGGCCACTTTTTTCCAATGCGAAGTTTCCGTCTCGGTCAACTTGGTTTTCCCAATGATCCTACCGAAATCCTCCCGGTAACCATCTTTTACCTTTTCCAATTGTTCCAGGGCATAATTAATGCACCATTTTGCCAGGTAATTTGTGTACCAATTGTTGTTCACATTATTCTCATACTCGTTTGGCCCTGTGACCCCCAGTATTACATATTTTTTCTTACGGTCTGAAAAAGTAGCCCTTTGGGACCAAAAGCGGGCAATTCCGATAAGTACTTCCAGTCCCATATCAGGAATATAGGAGTAGTCGCCCGTAAATCTATAGTAATTGTATATGGCAAAGGCAATTGCCCCGTTCCTGTGGATTTCTTCAAAGGTAATCTCCCATTCGTTATGGCATTCCTCCCCGTTCATGGTAACCATGGGATATAGTGCCGCACCGTTGGTGAACCCCAGTTTTTTGGCATTTTCAACGGCCTTTTCCAAATGGTCGTACCGGTATTTCAAGAGATTTCTTGCTACCTGATGGTCCTTTGTGGCCATATAAAAAGGAATGCAATACGCCTCGGTGTCCCAATACGTGCTTCCCCCGTATTTTTCCCCGGTAAATCCTTTGGGGCCAATATTCAACCTGGAATCCTTCCCAAGATAGGTTTGGTTCAAATGGAAGATATTGAACCGTATTCCCTGTTGCGCCTTTACATCCCCCTCTATGGTGATGTCGCTCATTTCCCATATTTTGTTCCATGCATCCTTTTGTTTTTCCAGCAACCCGTAAAAACCTATGGAAGTGGCTTTCCCCAACACTTTTTTAGCGGCATTGGCAAGCTCTGAAGCCTTATGGTTCCTGGAAACCGTATAGCCTCCGAATTTATAAAGGGTGGCCGTTTCCCCTTCCTTAACTTCCGTGGCATATTCCAGTCCAACCCGCATCCCGGCCACATTTGCGACCGCTTTTTTGGTTACTGATTTGCCTTCATGGACAAGATGGGCCTGCATAAATGTACAGGTGCCAAAATGGGTCTTCATGGTATGTGCCTCTATAAATGCTTGGTTTTCTTCTGAGAATACGTTGGTGGTATTCCAAAACTTATCGTCCCAATTGCTGTCCTCGTTGGTTATACCACTGTCCAAATAGGGATTGAAGATAATGCTCAACACGCCGCTCAAGGATTTTACCTCATATTTAATGGCACCCACTTCGTCCAGGTCCAAACTTAAAAATCGGGTTACGTTTACTTGAATTTGGTCTATGCCATTGGGCAATGTTGCCACAAACGATCTGCGGTACCAACCTTCTTTCATGTTAAGTTCCCTTCGGAAATCGGCGACCTTTGCACACGAGTTGAGGTCCAAGGGCTCGTTATTTACAACTACATCTATCCCTATCCAATTCGGGGCGTTCAGTACTTTGGCAAAATATTCGGGGTATCCGTTCTTCCACC
This sequence comes from Flavobacteriaceae bacterium, assembly GCA_041749595.1. Classification (GTDB taxonomy): domain Bacteria; phylum Bacteroidota; class Bacteroidia; order Flavobacteriales; family Flavobacteriaceae; genus Aurantibrevibacter. The sequence continues at coordinate 12,392 of JBGTBA010000005.1, forward strand.
AACCCACACGGGTTTTATCGGGATAATAGACCCCCCCTATATAGCTTCCCTGAAAAGTGGGCCCCGAGTAGCTCTCTTCAAAATTGGCGCGTTGGCCCATGGCCCCGTTCCCAATGCTGAACAAACTTTCGGAAGATTTTACCTGCTCCCTATCAAAACCCTCCTCTATGATGGACCATTCGTCCGGTTTTATATAATCTTGGTTCATTTACGTATGGATTAGTTCTTTTAAAAATTCTACATCTATTTCCTTGAAATTGTTGAAGTTGTATTTTGCTTCCAAAAGCACGTCCGGCTCACCTATGCCTATGCTTATCATTCCTGCAACGTTCGCCGCCTCAATGCCTGCCAGGGCATCTTCGAACACCACACAGTTTTCAGGGGAAACGCCCAATTGTGCCGCGGCCATTAAAAAAACCTCCGGATCGGGCTTTGCCTTGGTCACCTGATTTCCATCGACAATAGTGTCAAAATAACGCAATAGATTTACCTTTTCCAAAATAGGACGCGCATTTTTGCTGGCAGAGCCCAAGGCCATGGGAATATTTTGCTTTTTTAAAAAGTTCAGGACTTTTGGCACATCTGGCAGGATTTCCGATTCGTCCATCCCGTTAATATACCCCAAATAGTCCTCGTTTTTTTCGAACAACCATGCATCTATCTGTACTTGGGTGGCAGTTCTTCCGCCCATTTCAAGCAACAGTTCCAAACATTTTTTCCTGCTCACTCCTTTAAACAATTCATTATCGGTCTGCGTAAATTCAATCCCAAGCTCGTCCGCCAATTTTTTCCAGGCCAAGTAGTGGTATTTTGCGGTATCGACTATGACCCCGTCCAGATCAAATATAAATCCAATTTTTTTCATTAAACTAGGTGCTGTGAATTAATTAATGGTCGATTCCCTTTCGATCAGGGTCGCTTTTACTATTTCTGTAACAAACCGTTCCCCATCATTTTCGCCTTCTACTTTTTCTATGAGCATCCGGGCCGCGATCTCCCCCATTTTTTCCCCATGTTGGGCAATAGCGGTAAGGCTTGGGCTGGCGTATTTGGACAAAATACCATCTGTAAACCCTATAAATGAAACGTCATGGGGCACGTTCAGTCCCTTTTTCTGAACCAGCCGCATACTGTGCATGGCAAAAATCTCATTGACGCATAGGGCGGCATCGATTTCCCTATTGTCGAAAAAACGGGATATGGCCGTTTCATCGATGTCCCTATAGGGCAGTTTCAGGATGAGGTTTTCATTTACTTCCATTTGATGCTCTTTAAGTGCGCGCCGGTAACCCTCTTTCCTGGCCTTGCTGACGCTGAAAAAATCTTCCGTGGTCACAAGTGCTATTCCTTTTCTGCCGCTGCCGATCAATTTTTTTACCGCCAAGTAGGCCGCTTCCTCATCATTGATTACCACTTTGTCACATGCTATCTCATCCGTTACCCGATCAAAAAGCACCAAAGGAATGCCTTGGTCCGTAACCTCCTTTAGATGGGCGTAATCCTTTTTTAACTGTGTTTCCGCGGAAAGCGCCATAATAAAGCCGTCTATGCTGCCATTGGCCAATAACTCCATGTTGATAACCTCCTTGTCGAATGATTCATCGGATACGCAAACGATAACATTATAGCCTTTTTCATTGGCATATTTTTCTATACCCCTAAAAACGGTGGTGAAAAAATGGTGCACTATATCCGGGATTATGACCCCAATGTTCTTTGTGCGCTTGTTCTTTAGGCTTATGGCAATATTATTTGGCTTGTAATTAAGGAGTTTGGCAAAGGCCTGTATTTTTTCTTTCGTGTCCTGGCTTATTTCCTCACTGTTCTTTAACGCCTTGGACACCGTGGAAATGGAAACCTCCAGTTCACGTGCAAGATGCTTTAGGGTTATCTTTTGTTTCAAGACTTTAAAAAGTTAATTACTTGGGCGTGAAATTAAAGCATTAAAAAAAGCAAAAGCCATAAAAACGTAATTTTTTAACAACAAATTCCCGCCTATCCATCTTTGTCTCAAATCTTTTTATGTAAAGCTTCTTTGCAGATGGTAGAATAAAAAATGTTATATTTAACGAAAAATTATTACTTTTGCATTATCATTAACTCCGTTTTAAGGATTGCATAATTTTAAACACTTGGCATTATGGGTCTCTTAGTTATTGAAAGTTATTAACACGAAACCGTTTTCGTGTCCGCCCAAAACAGGCTAACTATGATTTTAACATTTTTTTTATATAAGTTTAACCCTTGAATTAAAATTAACTCAACTTAAAATTAACAATTTATGAAGATTACGCTACTAAAAAGTTTCTTGCTGTCCGGCGCATTTTTATGCTTTGGGCTGGCAAAAGCACAGGAAGTATCCGGTACGGTTTCTGATGCGTCTGGCCCCTTGCCCGGAGCCAGCATTGTCGTAAAGGGAACCACCAATGGTACCCAAACGGATTTTGATGGCAACTATGCACTCAGCAACGTACCCAACAACGCCACATTGGTTATCTCCTACGTGGGCTACAAAACAAGTGAATTGGCCGTAAATGGAAGAAGTACCATTAATGTTACTTTGGAAGAGGATGCCCAAGCCTTGGATGAGGTAGTTATTATTGGGTATGGCTCCACAACCAAAAAAGATGCCACAGGGGCAGTTGACGTTGTTTCCGTCGAAGATTTTAACGGAGGGGTAATTTCCTCTCCAGAACAGTTGATCCAGGGTAAGACCGCAGGGGTACAAATTACCCAATCCAGTGGTGAGCCCGGTGCCGGTGTCAGTATCAGGATCAGGGGAACTTCTTCCGTTCGATCCAACAACAACCCATTGTTCGTGGTAGATGGTGTTCCCTTATCCGGTGGAGATACCTCGTCTCGAGCAGAAACCCCAGGATTAGGTTCTGCGGCACCAAGTAATCCTTTAACTTTTTTAAACCCAAACGACATTGCCAGTATAAGTATTCTTAAAGATGCTTCCGCTACTGCTATCTACGGTTCCAGGGGTGCAAATGGTGTGGTTTTGATTACCACCAAAGACGGTAAAGGATCTCAAGGAGGTAAGTTAGAATTTTCGTCTACGCTAAGTATAGCCGAAGTGGCTAATGATTATGATCTTTTAAATAGGGATCGGTTTTTAGCCGGTGTTGCCCAATTTGGTGGCAATGTAGCCGCTCAGGATTTTGGGGGCAACACGGATTGGCAAGATGTTATTACCCGTTCAGTGGCTTCCCAAGACCAAAACCTATCCTACTCCAACAGTTATAATGGTGGCTTTTTTAGAGCGTCCTTTAACTACGGCAAGCAGTTCGGTGTTGTTGAAAATTCCGATTTGGAACGTATTACGGGTAGGATCAACTGGACCCAAAGATTTTTTGATGACAAATTAACCCTAAATGCGCAAACCACCATTTCCAGAATCAACAGAAACGGAACGGCCATTTCAGATAACGCAGGTTTTCAAGGAGATTTATTGGGTTCCGCTTATAAAGCCAATCCCACATGGCCAAATGATCCCAACTTTCGTCCCCCGGGAGGTACCAACCTAAACCCCAGACAGTTACTGGATTTCGTAAAAAACCAAACTCAAGTAGATCGGGCTTTATTGAACTTCTCCGCAGATTATAAGTTTACGGATGAATTAAGTGCCAAAGTGAACCTTGGTTTTGATACCACCGACTCAGACAATGAAACTGTATTGGGATCTAACATTGATAACTTAGGTGCGGTCTCTGGTAACGGACGAGGCACCTTCGGCCAACGTGATCTCGATAACAGCACCTTAGAGGTTACAGTGAACTATGAAAAGCAGTTTGGCAATTCCAAGTTCTCTGCCTTGGTAGGATACGCATACCAAGAATTCGAGTCAAGGGGTATCGATGGTGCTGCATGGGGCTTTAATAGCACCGACTTAAACCAAATGGTCAATGATATGCTCTCTACCCAATCGACCCTTAATAAGGTTGTTCAAGGTCAGTTCCAAAATTACGGTTTTGACCGGGATGGCCTTTTTATTTCCAGATTGTTCCCAGATCCCGAGGTAGAAAATATAACTGCTCCAACGGGTACAAAAGTCGGTGCCTTAGGGGTAAATACCTTTGATAATACAACGGAACTCCAATCGTTCTTTGGAAGGGTAAATTATTCCATTGCCGATAAATATTTGTTTACCGGAACCTTACGGGTGGATGGTTCCTCCAATTTTGGTAGTGATAACCAATACGGTTATTTCCCGTCCGCTGCCTTTGCATGGCAACTCGCCGAGGAAGATTTTATCCCCGAGGCATTTTCCACCTTAAAATTGAGGTTGGGCTTTGGGATTACCGGTAACCAAGAAGGGGTAGGGTTTGGCAATTTTGTGCGTAGGGAGCGCTTTGGGGGTGTTGGACCAGATGATGGGGGTAACATTAATCCACCCGGTTTAGCAAACGTAGCGTTTGCCAACCCCGACTTAAAGTGGGAAGAAACTACCCAGTATAACGTAGGGATCGATTTTGGTCTTGGTAACGATCGTTTTAAGGGAACTGTTGATGTTTACTACAAAGACACCCAAGACTTTTTATTGCAAAATCAAGCGGCACAACCTTCGCCACAGCCTTTCTTCTTTACCAACGTGGATGCCAACATCATTAACAAGGGTGTAGAAGTAGGATTGGATTATGATGTGATTCAAAATCAAGATTTTAGGTGGACATTTGGTGTAAATGCAGCCTACAACGAAAACGAGGTGAAGAATTTTGACGGATTTATTCCTTTTGGGCAAATCTTTGGCCAAGGACTTACCGGGGCCTTTGCGCAATTGCTTGCCGAAGGGCAACCATTATTCTCTTACTTCCTACGGGAATTTGGCGGATTTGACGAAAATGGACTACAAATCGGGGATGAACAAAAATTTGTGGGCAAAAGTGCCTTACCAGACTGGAACATAGGCATCAATACCAGTTTTAACTATAAAAACTGGGATGCCTCCTTGGCTATGGCAGGGCAAATAGGCCATTATGTATACAACAATACAGAAAATGCGCTCTTTACAGCAGGAGCCATAGCTAACGGCCAAAATGTAACCCAGAATGTACTCACTTCCGGAGAATCGGGTATCAATGCCCCGGATGTGTCCACCCGTTTCTTGGAAAAGGGCGATTTTTTACGCCTTCAGAACGCAACCATTGGGTATAATGCGCATCTAAGTGGTGATGGGTTGTTCAAAACCTTACGGCTTTATGTTACAGGTCAAAACCTGTTTGTCATCACCGGCTACAGCGGTCTTGACCCAGAAGTAAATACAAGCAACACACCCGGTGGTGGTGGTGATTTGGGACAGATCCCATCCGCAGGCATTGAATATACAGCCTTTCCAAGACCACGAACCTATACTTTTGGATTAAATGTAACCTTTTAAAAAAAAACTATGAAAAATTCCATTTTAAAATTTAATTTACTCTGGGTGGCATCTCTTTTGATGTTCTCCTCGTGTACGGATTTGGAGATCGAAGAATCCGATTCCATTATTTCCGAAGATTCTGGCAGTAATTTTACGGGACTAGCCGATCCTGACTCCTCCTTGGATAACTTGTATAACAATGTATATGGGCAATTGGGCGACCAGGCCAACTTCTATGCCTTACAGGAAGTAACTTCAGATGAGTTTGTTGTACCTACACGAGGCGTGGATTGGGGAGACAATGGGGTATGGCGTACCTTGCACAACCATACCTGGACACCGATACATACTTTTGTGTTGAACGTTTGGAACCAGCAAAACCAAAATATCTTCAATGCAACCACGATCATCGATGCCAGAAGTAATGCATCTGCCCAGACCGTTGCACAGGCCAAATTTTTGCGTGCCAATGCCATGTTTTGGATTCTGGATCTATATCGGCAGGTTCCCTTTAGAACACCCGATGAGGGCCCAAATGTGAATCCAACTGTTCTTTTGGTCCAAGAAGCACTGGATTTTATACTTAAGGATTTATCAGAAGCAATCCCTGATCTTCCAACTAGAGGACCCGTAGGAGAAGACAATAGGTTCGTATCCAAAGCCACGGCCAACTATTTATTGGCCAAAGTGCTTTTGAACAAACATGTCTATTTAGAAGGTTCGCCTAGTGCTGCGGATATGACTGCTGTGGTCAATGCCGTAGATGCCATAAAAGCTGATGGCTATGACCTACAATCCGGTTATTTCGAGATTTTCGGCCCGGAAACGGATACTGAAACCATATGGTGGTTGCGTACCAGCGTTGGTAACCGTATTTGGAATACCGTACACACTACCATGGGTGCCCCCGGGCAAGATAGTGGTGGATGGAACGGTTGGGCTACACTGGCTGAATTTTATGACCTTTTTGAGGGGCCTACCGATACTAACTTAAAGAATTCTGGACAAGAAGAAAGAAGGGGGTTTGTTCCACTCAACTCCAATGACGGTCCATTAACTCCAAATTTGGGTATAGGATACGGATTGCTGATTGGACAGCAGTATGATGGAAACGGTGTTGCAAGAAGCCAGCGAAATGGTAATCCCTTGGCATTCACTAGGGTTTTTCCTGGTCTTGTTGGTAACACGGAAACCACGGGTATTCGGGTAATTAAATACCACCCTGTAAATGGTGCCTTTTTGAACCATGAAATCTTTTTTAGATATGCAGATGCCCACCTTATGAAAGCAGAGGCCATTTTTAGAGGTGGTTCCTCCGGAGACGATGCCCTTGCATTGGTCAATGAGTTACGCACCATAAGAAATGCCACTCCGATAGGTTCCCTCACAGAACAAGATCTTTTAGATGAGAGAGGACGTGAGCTTTATGCTGAGTTCTGGAGACGGCAAGACCAAATCCGTTTTGGTAAATTTGATGATACTTGGGACATGAAAGAAAGCACGGATGACTTTAGGAAGATATTCCCTATACCTTCAACGGCTTTGCTTTCCAACCCAAATTTGGTTCAAAATCCAGGGTATTAACGTATAGATTTATTATTTTAAGTGTTTAAAAAAGGCTACCTTAACTGGCGGCCTTTTTTTATTCCGCTTTTAATCCCAAAATAGTTCCTTAATAAAAGTGCATATTATCCTTTGTGCCCTACCCAGAAAAGCCATATCTTAAGCCCCTGTAACAAATTTCTGTAATTCATGTATTTTATTGGCTATGATATAGGGAGTTCCTCCATTAAAACCGCCTTAGTGGAAGCAGAATCGGGTAAAAGTATCGCCGTGGTCACCGAACCCAAAAAAGAAATGGGGATGTTGGCCCTTCATAACGGATGGGCAGAGCAAGATCCCGATGAGTGGTGGAAATACGTATGCGCCGCGACCAAGGAACTCATTGCAACCAACACTATTGCCCCCACACAGATAAAAGGTATTGGCATCTCCTACCAAATGCATGGTCTGGTGGTAGTGGACAAAACCGGGATTCCCTTACGGAATTCCATCATTTGGTGCGATAGCAGGGCAGTAGCTATAGGCCAAAAAGCGTTTGATACACTCGGAAAGGGTAAATGTGCCTCACAATTATTGAACTCTCCCGCCAACTTTACCGCCTCCAAATTGAAATGGGTAAAAGACAACGAACCCGAAATTTATGCAAAAATAGAAAGGTTTATGCTGCCCGGGGATTATATTGCCTATAAATTAAGCAATACCATAGCCACCACAGTTTCGGGCCTTTCGGAAGGGATATTTTGGGACTTTACTACGAACTCAATAGCCAACTGGTTAATGGGCCACTATGGGTTGGACAAAAATTTGATCCCCCAACTTGTGGACACATTTTCCGTTCAGGGAAAAGTGTCAAAAAAAGGAGCCTCCGAATCAGGCTTGGCCGAAGGCACCCCTATTTTATACCGCGCCGGCGACCAACCCAATAATGCGTTGTCCCTCAATGTATTTAATCCCGGAGATGTTGCGGCTACAGGAGGAACATCAGGGGTGGTCTATGCCATAACCGATGATCTCTCCGTAAAGGAAAGCTCACGTGTAAACAACTTCGCCCATGTAAACTATAGTAACTTAAATCCGCGAATAGGAAAATTACTTTGTATCAATGGTGCCGGTATTCAATACCGCTGGCTTTTGAATAATCTTGGGGTCTCGTCCTACGAAGAGATGAATGACCTTGCCGAGTCCATACCCATAGGATCTGATGGCGTACTTATACTGCCGTTTGGCAATGGGGCCGAGCGTATGTTGAACAATATAGATCTAGGTACCCATATTTCCCATCTAAACCTCAACAACCACCATAAGGGACATTTGTGCAGGGCAGCACTGGAAGGAATCGCTTTTTCCTTTGTCTATGGCATGGAAATCATGGCATCCGATGGCATAAGGTCGGGTGTTATCAGAGCGGGCAACGATAATTTGTTCAGATCTTCCATTTTTTCAAACACCATCGCAACCCTTATCCAACAAGAAATAGAAATTTACAGTACCACGGGGGCAATAGGGGCCGCAAGAGCTTGTATTTTACATCAAGGGGATTTTGTTACCTTTGGAAAACAGATCATGGAACATGATTATGTCCGTAGTTTTTTGCCATCGGAAAAAACGCAGCCTTATTTAATTGCCTATAACAAATGGAAAAAAGAATTGGAATTACGGCTAAGTCACATAAAATAAAAAAGACCTCTCCCCTAAATCCCCTCTCCCTAGGAGAGGGGACTTAAAACGGACGAAAACCATCCCCCTCCTCGGGAGGGGTCAGGGGAGGTCAATTGAAATATTTAATATACAACGATCAACAATCAACGATCAACAATCAACAATCAAATAATATGGCACTTATAGGAAACAAAGAGTATTTTAAAGGTATTGGGGAAATAAAATTTGAAGGCAAGGATTCAGACAATCCCTTGGCTTATAAATATTATAACCCGGAACAGGTAATCGCCGGAAAAACCATGCGCGAGCATTTTAAATTTGCAGTGGCCTATTGGCATACGTTCTGTGGTGTTGGTGCAGATCCCTTCGGCCCCGGAACGCAAAATTTTCCGTGGGATCAATCCTCTGATGCCATAACCGCTGCAAAAGAAAAGGCAGATGCCGCTTTTGAATTTATCACCAAAATGGGATTTGATTATTTCTGTTTCCACGATTTTGATCTCGTAAGGGAAGCGGGCACGTTTGTGGAATCGGAAAAACGATTGTCCACCATTGTGGAATATATAAAGGAGAAAAAGAAAGCTTCAAGGGTTAAACTCTTATGGGGAACCGCAAATTGTTTCTCCAACCCCAGGTATATGAACGGAGCTGCCACCAATCCTGATTTTAATGTTCTTGCAAGAGCCGGCGGGCAGGTAAAGTTGGCCTTGGATGCTACCATAGCCTTACACGGTGAAAATTATGTTTTTTGGGGAGGGCGCGAAGGGTATATGTCGCTCTTAAATACCAATATGAAAAGAGAGCTGGACCATATGGGAAGCTTTCTGGCCCTGGCAAGGGACTATGCAAGAGGCCAAGGGTTTACAGGAACCTTCTTTATTGAGCCAAAACCCATGGAGCCCATGAAACATCAATATGATTTTGATGCCGCTACCGTTATCGGGTTCCTTCACCAATATGGCCTGCAAAGCGATTTCAAACTGAATCTGGAAGTGAACCACGCCACCTTGGCCAGCCACACCATGCAGCACGAAATGGAAATAGCCGCTTCCCATGGAATGTTGGGAAGCATAGATGCCAATCGTGGGGACTACCAAAACGGTTGGGATACAGACCAGTTTCCGAACAACATCAATGAAGTTACCGAGGCCATGTTGGTATTCCTCAAAGCAGGGGGTCTAAAAGGGGGAGGGATTAATTTTGATGCCAAACTCCGTAGAAATTCCACCGATATGGAAGATGTTTTTCTTGCCCACATAGGAGGTGCCGATATTTTTGCCAGGGCTCTGTTGATAGCCGATAAGATCATTGGTTCGTCTCCCTATGACGTCCTGCGGAAAAAAAGATACAGTTCTTTTGATTCCGGAAAAGGGGCCGCTTTTGAAAGGGGCGAATTGGATTTGAAAAACTTATATGAAATTGCAATAGATAATGGCGAACTTAAACTACAGAGCGGCAAACAGGAGTTGTTTGAGAATATCATCAACCAATATATCTAAGCCTTTTATGTGTTTTACAAGAAAAAAGGAACCGAAAAAACCGGTTCCTTTTTTAGTTAAAGGCCTTAAACCTACTTTGCAAAGTAAATATAAATACCCACAACAATGCAGACAACCAGTAAACCTACTTGCTTCACATATTTATAGGGTTCAATGGAAACCTGTTTTGTGTATTCCAGTTCAAAAGCTTCTTTTCTGGGATAGAATTTTCCAATAACCAACATAATAAGAATGTTAAGGATAAACAAAATGGCCATGACATGTAAATAATGTGGATAGGCATCGGACTTCATCAATTTCAATACTGTTTCATCGGCTATTCCCGATGCCTTAGCGGCTTCTAAAGCTTTGCCCTCAAAATATGGCTTCAGTAAAAACTGACTCAGAATATACAATAATGACCCGGAAATAATCCCGATTTTAGCGGCAATGGCAGGTACCCTTTTGGTTAGATACCCGACAACGATAATCGTAAAAATAGGAATACTGTAAATACCATTTATCTCCTGTAAGTAATTGAACAGACTACCTGCATTCGCTATCAATGGCGCAATAAACATGGCGGCCAAAGCCAAACAAATCCCAAATATTTTACCGTATTTTACCACAGTTGCCTCAGAGGCATCTTTATTAATATGCTCCTTGTAGATATCTATACCGAACAAGGTTACGGAACTATTGAGCACACTGTTGAATGAACTTAATATGGCCCCAAAAAGGACCGCTGCGAAAAAACCCACCAAGGGTTTTGGGAGTACTTCGCGCACCAGTTCAGGGTAGGCAAGGTCGCTAGATGCCAATCCACCATCAAAATAATGGTATGCTATCATTCCGGGAAGCACCAAGATCAAAGGGCCTAAAATCTTCAGAAAAGAAGCCAACAACAAGCCTTTCTGTCCCTCGGCCAAGTTTTTGGCCCCCAAGGCCCTTTGTATTATTTGTTGGTTGGTTCCCCAATAAAAGAGTTGCACCAGCATCATTCCCGTAAAAATAGTGGCAAAGGGGACTTCCTGCCCCGTTTCCCCCGTAGAATCGAATCTTTCAGGATGGGCGGATACCAACGCATCCAATCCAGCGATAACGTTTCCATCCCCAATGGCCATTAAACCAAAAATAGGGATAAATAACCCCCCAATTATAAGTCCTATGGCATTGATACTATCAGAGACGGCCACGGCTTTTAAACCCCCAAAGATAGCATATATAGAACCTACGATCCCAATGCCCCAGATACAAATCACCAAAGCGGTGGATTTGGAAACATCCAAAAGTTCGGGCACATTGAACATCCCACTTATGGCTACGGACCCAGAGTATAGGATTACGGGCAAAAGTACCACCACATAACCGGTCAAAAAGAGACCGGATGTAATGGTCTTCGTTACTACATCAAAGCGTTTTGCCAAAAATTGGGGAACAGTTGTAAGCCCCCCTTTAAGGTACCTCGGCAAAAGAAAAATAGCCGTCACAACCATGGCAATGGCCGCCAAGGTCTCCCATGCCATGACCGACAAACCATCTGTGTATGCGCTGCCATTAAGCCCAACAAGCTGTTCCGTGGAAAGGTTGGTCAACAAAAGAGACCCCGCGATTACGCCGGCGGTTAAACTTCGTCCACCCAAAAAGTAGCCATCAGATGTGCGTTCGTCGGTTTTCCGGGTAGCCAAATAGGCTATTACCGCCACCAAAAGGGTAAAGCCCACAAAAGAGAGTATTCCTAACATATTAATTTATTGGTTTGATTATATCTGTTAAATATATTGGAATTATTTATTAAAAATTAAATTTTGGGACAAATAATGACAAAATCGGTAATTCGGACAACTATTCCTGAAAAATACCCCCCATATTGGCTTCTAAATATTAACGGCTTACAACTTCTGTTTTTTTACAGGAATACTTATCTTGCCAAACTATCTTAAGTTAGACATGAAAAGGATTTTTGGACTTCTTTTATTAATCGGTTTTCTTTGCGGTAATTGTGGTAAAAAGCATGAAAAAAGGTTCAAAAAAATGGCATCCAAAGCAACAAACATAACCTTTAAAAATGAATTGGTGGAAACACCGGACTTTAATATCCTAACCTATCTATATTATTATAACGGAGCCGGTGTTGCCACGGCAGATTTTAATAATGATGGCCTAGTGGACATCTATTTCACATCCAATCAGGGCTCGGATAAGTTATATTTAAACAAGGGAAAGTTTGTCTTTGAAGACATCACCGATAAAGCCCAAGTTAAAAATACCGGAAATTGGACTACCGGTGTAACCCACGTAGATATTAACAGTGATGGCCTGTTAGATATCTATATCTGTAAGGTTGGGGATTATAAAAACAGTAAGGGGCATAATTTACTTTATGTCAACCAAGGCATTGATGGTTTTGGCGTCCCTACCTTTAAAGAAGATGCAAAATCCTATGGCTTGGATTTTTCTGGTTTTTCCACACAGGCTGTCTTTTTTGATTATGATCTGGACGGGGATTTGGATATGTACCTCATGAACCATTCCGTGCATCCCAACAGAACCTATGGAAAAGGCTCTAAAAGAAAGGAATACGATCCCATTTCCGGGGACAGACTTTATGAAAATAATAATGGCTCATTTGTAGATGTAAGTGCGGAAAGCGGTATTTTCCAAGGTTCCATAGGGTATGGCCTTGGGTTGTCGGTGGGGGATATCAATAATGATGGTTATCCGGATATCTATATCGGTAATGATTTTTTTGAAAATGATTATCTGTACCTCAACCAAAAAGACGGTACATTTATAGATGTAATTTCCCAAGATGACAAAAAATTAGGCCATACCACGCACTTTTCCATGGGCAATGCCATCTCGGACATCAACAATGATGGTTTTTTCGACATTGTTTCTTTGGATATGCTTCCGGAAGATTTGGAAACCTACAAAACCTCTGGTCTGGAATATCCATTTCCTACCTATGAATCCTATTTAAAAAACGGATATGCCCCACAGTATATGCAAAATACCCTTCACTTGAATCTAGGTAATGGGAGTTTTAGCGAGATAGGCAACCTAAGTGGCATTTCTGCCACGGAGTGGTCATGGGGAGTATTGATGGCAGATTACGATAACGACGGTTATAAAGATATGTTTGTAACCAATGGGATAAAGGGCGCTACCAACGATATGGATTTCATTAATTTCATTTCGAATGATAAGATTCAAAAAAAAATTGACAAAGGATTGATTGCCAAGGATATGACACTTATAGATGAGGTTCCGGAAAAAAAAGTGCCCAACTATTTTTTTCGTAATCTGGGAACATTACAGTTCGGAGATGTTACCGCAGAATGGTTCCTGAAAGAAGACTCGTTCAGCAACGGTTGTGCCCATGCCGATCTGGACAATGACGGAGATCTAGATCTTGTGGTCAATAACGTAAACGAAGAGGCCTATATAATGAGAAATATATCCGATGGGAAAAACCACTATTTAAAAATCGACTTTATAGGGGAGGGCAAGAACTTTTATGGCATTGGAGCAAAAATTTTGGCCTATACTTCCAATGGCCTTATATCCCAAGAAAACTTCGTGACTAAAGGGTATTTATCGTCCGTGGACAATACCATGCACCTGGGCGTTGGAAAAGATTCCGTTATTGATTCCCTTAAGGTCATTTGGCCGGGTGGAAAATACCAAAAACTTGAAAAAGTAAAAACAAACCAAAAAATCACGGTAAACGCTGAAGATTCCAAAGGTAATTTTTACTTAATCCCTAAAGCGGATAGGATGAATTACCTGTCCAATGTGGACAGCCCCATCCTATTTAAGCACCAAGAACAGGCAAGTGTAGAATTTAGCAGGGATCCTCTGGTTCCCTATGCCAATACCCATGAAGGGCCTTCCATTTCCGTGGCGGATGTTGATAAAGATGGATTGGACGATCTATTCATTACAGGTGCAAAAAGCCAGCCTTCAGCCTTATTCCTTCAAGATGATCGGGGCGTTTTTAATAGTGTGCAAGATGATTTGTTTGCCTTAGATGCCATGAACGAGGATATTTCTTCCGTTTTTTTTGATGCCAATGGCAATGGTGACCTAGATTTATTGGTGGTCAGCGGCGGAAACGAATTTAAGACTTCCGAAAAGTTGTGGCCCAGACTATATCTTAATCGGAATGGTGTTTTTATAAAGGACGAACAACAGTTTAAAGGCATAGAGATCAATGCTTCAAAAGTCAAGGCGGTTGATTACGATAATGATGGGGATTTGGATGTCGCCATTTCTTCGGATCAGGTCCCATGGGAATTTGGCAAAACTCCAAGACAGTATATATTCAAGAATGATGGCAAGGGCAATTTTAAAGATAGTACGGCCACAATCGCTAAAGATTTTCCAGATATTGGAAATGTGAAAGATTTTGTCTGGGTTGATCTGGATAATAACGGTTTTCAAGATCTTGTTGTAGCGGGTCATTGGATGCCCATATCAATTTTTATGAACAACGGCAAGAAGCTGGAATTACAGAGCAATAATGGCCTTGAAAAAACCAGTGGGTGGTGGAATGTTATTATTGCGGAAGATTTTGACAATGATGGAGACATAGATCTCATAGCCGGCAATTGGGGGGAAAATAGTAAGTTTAGAGCCTCAGAAACAACGCCGATAAAACTCTACAGCACTGATTTTGACGGCAACGGATCTGTAGAACACGTGGTGACCTACTTTTATAAAGGTAGGGAAACCCCATTTGCATCAAAAGATGAACTGGTTAAGCAAATACCCGAATTGAACAAAAAATTCCTATCCTATAAAAATTTTGCAAAAGCGGACATTATAGCGCTGTTTTCATATGAAAAACTGAATAAAGCGGACAAAAAGGAAGTCTATGAACTCAGAAGTCGTTACTTTCAAAATAACGGGAATGGCATTTTTAAAACGAAAAGCCTCCCGACCATTGCCCAGTCTTCCACCATTCATGATATCCTTGTCGAGGACTTTGACAAAGATGGGTTTAAAGACATGTTAATAGTGGGCAATACCTATGAAATTAACACCCAATTGGGTAGGATGGATGCATTACATGGTTTAATTTTGCGCAACGATAAAAAAGGGGGCTTTTATTGGGTAGGGCATCAAAAATTTGATGTTTCGGGCCCCGCCAGAACTATCAAGAAAATAAAAATAAATGGCATTGGACATTATTGCATTGCCATGAACAATAATCTTCCTGTTTTTTTAATAAAAAACACTGACTAGAAAAATATGATATTAAGCGGTATGAAAAAATTAGGCCTTTTTTTATTGCCAATCGCAATTTGTCTTTCCTGTACCACAAAAGAACAGGATCAAAGACTGATTTTGGAAAAACCCACTGTGCGGTTCTCCTTACTTTCTTCCGAGCAAACAGGAATAGATTTTATCAATGAGGTGGCAAATCAGAAGGACTTCAATATATTCACCTATCGCAATTTTTATAACGGGGGCGGTGTTGCTATTGGGGACATTAATAACGATGGCCTTCCCGATATTTATCTTACGTCTAATTTTGGGGCAAACAAACTGTATCTGAATAAAGGAAACTTTAGGTTTGATGATATTTCTGCAAGTGCCGGTGTCGAGGGCACAAGAGCTTGGTCCACCGGAGTGGTCATGGTAGATCTCAATGCTGATGGCCAATTGGACATCTATGTATGTAATTCAGGAAATATAAAAGGGGACAATCAGAAAAATGAACTGTTCCTCAACAATGGAGACCTTACATTTACGGAAAGTGCAGCAGAATATAATTTGGCCGAAAGCGGATTTACTTCCCATGCCGCTTTTTTAGACTTTGATTTAGATGGGGATTTGGATGTCTATTTGCTGAATAATAGTTTTATCCCAGTAAATGCACTGAATTTATCGAATAAACGAGAGGTAAGGGCGGCGGATTGGAATGTGCCCGATGTGTTGAAAGGTGGTGGGGACAAACTAATGCGAAACGACAATGGAAAATTTGTGGACGTTAGCGAGGAAGCTGGTATTTATGGCAGTTTAATAGGGTTTGGATTAGGGGTTACCATAGGGGACATCAACGGTGATTTCTATCCCGATATGTATATTTCCAATGATTTCTACGAACAGGATTACTTGTATATCAATCAAAAAAACGGATCTTTTAAAGAGTCCATAAAAGAATGGACCCAGCACACCAGTCTTGCCTCTATGGGCGCCGATATGCAGGATATAAACAATGACGGATTGCCGGACATCTTTGTTACCGATATGCTTCCAGAAAAAGATGACCGAATAAAAACGAACACCTCCTTTGAAAATTACGACACTTACAAAAGGAAAGAGAATTTGGGGTTTCATTACCAATACATGCAAAACTCCTTACAGCTCAATACTGGAAACCAACACTTCGCCGAAATCGCCTATTATTCAGGGGTGGCTAAAACAGATTGGAGCTGGGGTGCCTTGCTTTTTGATATGGACAACGATGGTTATAAGGATATTTATGTTTGCAACGGTATTTATCACGATCTCACTGATCAGGATTTTATCGATTTTTTTGCCAATGAAATCATTCAAAAGATGATTTTGACCGGTAAAAAAGAAGAGATAGACTCCATTATAAACAAAATGCCAAGTAATCCCATTCCCAATTATGCTTTTAAAAACAATGGTGATTTAACTTTTTCAGATTACACATCAGATTGGGGTCTATCTACTCCAAGTTTTTCGAATGGTGCGGCATATGCCGATTTGGATAACGATGGTGATTTGGATTTGGTGGTAAACAATGTAAATCAAAAAGCTTTTGTTTTTAAAAATCAAACACAGGAAAAAACTCCCAGAAACTTTATAAAAATAGCACTTGAGGGAAAGGGCGGAAATACTTTTGGAGTAGGAGTACTCATGGAATTATTTTTGAAAGACAAAATAATAAGGCAAGAGCTCAATCCGTCAAGAGGTTTTCAATCATCAACCGAATACGTTCTTACTTTTGGTGTTGGAGACATAAAAGAAATAGATTCCCTGAGCGTGCATTGGAATGACAATAAAATACAAACTATCCGAAATATTGAGGTAAATAAAAAATTAACCCTAAAACAATCGGATGCCAAAAACAAAAATGTCGACAAAATTATTAAGCCTAAACCACTTTTTAAGGAAATTTCCGGACTTCTGGTTGCCCATAAAGAAAATAATTATAGCGATTTTGATTATGAAGGCCTCATAACAAAAATGCTTTCCCAAGAAGGTCCCGCCCTTGCCGTCGCAGATGTTGACGGTGATGGAAATGAAGATATATTCATTGGGGGCGCCAAAGGCCAACCGGGAATTATATACCAAAATAAAGGTGATGGAAACCTTAAGCGAACATTTCAAAAATCGTTGGAGACCGATAGCTCTTATGAAGATACCGCAGCGTCATTTTTTGATGCGGATGGCGACGGGGATATGGATCTTATGGTGGGCTCAGGGGGCAACGAGGTAGCTGAAAATAAAAACTATAGGCCCAGACTATACATCAATGATGGAAAAGGTGTTTTTACCAAGACAAAAAACAACTTGCCATCAACATTTAAAAACATTTCCGTTATTGCCCCTTATGATTTTGACAGTGATGGGGACATGGACGTTTTTATAGGATCTAGAAGTGTTGTGGGCAACTATGGGATAGATCCGGATCATCTTTTTTTAGAAAATACCGGCGATGGCTCTTATTCAGATGCCACCGAACGCTTGGCCTATGACCTAAAAGGGGCGGGTATGCTTACGGATGCCGTTTGGGCGGATATTGATGGGGACGGCAAAAAAGATTTGATCACGGTTTCCGATTGGGGCACCCCTAAGATCTATAAAAACTCGGGTCGGAGATTGGTTAAACTACCCTCTTCCTTAGATAGTCTCAATGGTTGGTGGAACACTATAGAAGTAGCTGATCTGGATGGTGACGGGGACAACGATCTAATTCTCGGTAACCAAGGAAGTAATACCCATTATAAAACCTCAGAACCCAATCCCATGAAAATGTGGATAAATGATTTTGATGGAAATGGTACTCTGGAACAGATAATTACCCAAAATTTTAATGGCCGTGACTACCCTTTGCACCAAAAGAAAGAATTGACGGCCCAATTGATCTCCCTGAAGAAACAGAATCTTAAGGCTTCGGAATACGCAAAAAAAACAATCGAAGAATTATTTTCATCAGCCATTTTTAAGAACTCCATAATGAAACAGTCCAACATCGCGGAATCTGTCATCGCCATCCAAGAGAAAGGTGGAAAATTCACCATCAAAAAATTGCCGTATCAAGTCCAACTTTCCTGTGTGTGCGGTATTAGCTGTACCGATGTTAACAACGATGGCAATATGGATATCATTCTTGGAGGCAATAACTTTGAGTTTAAGCCCCAATATTCCCGCTTAGATGCCAATTATGGAAGTGTATTGCTTGGCGACGGGAAGCTTGGTTTTAAATGGCAAGATTACAATACCAGCGGATTCTTTATACGGGACGAGATAAAACATCTCGGAGAGTTTAAGGATAAAAGTGGCAAAAGGTATCTTATTGCCGCAATAAATGATACTAAACCGAAGATTTTTGCCCTAAATGAATAATTATACTATATACCTAATCACTTTCATCATGTTAATGGGCTGTGGTGAAAAAGAAGGTGAACTATTTAAAAACCCATCCGCCGAAGAAACGGGCATTGTATTTCAAAACACCCTCATGGAAACAGAGGATCTTAACATATTGGATTACCTTTATTTTTATAATGGCGGTGGGGTTGCCATAGGCGATATCAATAACGATGGCCTTCCGGATATTTATTTTTCCGGGAACCAAGTAAAAAACAAGCTATACCTTAACAAAGGGGATTTAAAATTTGAAGATATCACCGAAAAAGCAGGTGTTGCCGGAAACAGTACCTGGAACACCGGTGCCGTTATGGGTGATGTAAATGGCGATGGCCTTTTGGATATTTATGTGTGTGCTGTTGTTGGTATTAACGGTTTTAGCGGGTTCAACGAATTGTATATCAATAATGGTGACACTACGTTTACCGAAAGTGCCGCCAAATTTGGACTGGATTTTGATTCATATAGTTCATCGGCCGCCTTTTTGGATTATGACCTGGATGGTGATCTGGACATATATCTTCTGAACCATGCCGTGCATACCCAAGAATCTTTTGGAAGTGCGGACCTACGCCTTAAAAGAAACTATGAGACAGGTGATAAACTCTTACGGAATGATGGAGGCACTTTTACCGACGTAAGTGAGGAAGCCGGTATTTACGGTGGTATAAATGGATATGGTCTGGGTATCGCCATTGCCGATTTCAACAAAGACGGCTGGCCTGATATCTATGTGGGAAACGATTTTCACGAAGATGATTATTACTATCTAAACAACGGTGATGGCTCTTTTAACGAAAGCCTAAAACAGTACTTCGGCCATACCTCACGTTTTTCAATGGGGAGCGATGTGGCCGATATCAATCATGACGGTTGGCCCGACCTGTTTTCCTTGGACATGTTTCCCGAAGATGAAACCGTGCTGAAATCCTCCGAAGGGGACGACAACCTGCAGACGCAAAAACTCCGGATAGAGCGGTACGGCTATCATTACCAATTTACTCGGAACATGTTGCAGATAAACCAACAGAACAACGGCTATATGGAGACGGCGCTACTCAGCGGTGTTGCTGCTACGGACTGGAGTTGGAGCGCGCTCTTTGGCGATTATGACCAAGATGGCGAACAGGATATTTTCGTTTCCAACGGGATTCCCAAACGCCCCAATAATTTGGACTATATCAAATTCGCCTCGGATGAACAAATCCGAAACAAAATAAACAATACCAAATTGGTAGATCAACAGGCGTTGGACCTAATGCCTTCAGGTGCTGTGCACAACTACATTTTCAAAGGAACAACAAAACTGTCCTTTCAGGATGAATCTGGCAAATGGATTGTAAAAGACACCCTTATTTCGGGTGCAACAGCACAATCGGATTTAGACAACGATGGGGATTTAGACCTTGTGGTTAACAACATCAATAGCCCGGCAAGCCTGTACATCAACAAAACGGACAGCCAAAGTAATTACCTTAAAATCAAATTTAATTATACGGCCCAAAACAAGTTTGGTATCGGTACAAAAGTTTATTCGTACAATAATGGTATAACCCAGTACAAGGAACTCTATACCGTAAGGGGTTTTCAATCTTCCTCTGAACCAATTGTACATTTTGGTTATGGAAAAGCAACAGTGGTAGACTCCCTCAAAATTATCTGGCCCAACAAAACCTATCAGGTTTTAAAAGATGTAGCCGTTAACCAAACCCTTGTTATCGCACCTACGGACAAAAATAGTTTAGATTACCCATCCCGCTCTCCCGAAACGAAAACGCTATTTAAAAAAGTGGAAGGTAGTTTAGGGATTGATTTCACCCATGTAGAAGATAACTATTTGGATTTCAACCGACAAAAGCTCATCCCGTACCAAATTTCCGATCGTGGCCCGGCCTTTGCCATTGGTGATCTTGACAATGACGGTGCAGCCGACATTTTCTTTGGAGGCTCTAAATATGTCCCCTCCAAAATCTATTTACAGAAAGATTCCATGTACATTGAAAAAAAGATACCCACCATTCGTAACGATTCCATTAAAGAAGATGTGGCCGCAGTTATCGCCGATTTTGACAATGATGGAAGGAACGATTTATTTTTAGGCTCTGGAGGGGCGGATTTTTATAATAAAATGAGACCTTTACTGGATAGCTACTATACACAAAAGGATTCTTCCTTTATTTCCCGTCCCCTGCCCGATTATTTTGAAAATGCGTCCGTTATCAAAACCAATGATTTTGATAACGATGGCGATCTGGATGTTTTTGTGGGAAGTAATGCCATATCAGCAGATTTTGGGAATATTCCAAATTCTTACCTTCTTAGAAATACAAATGGGGATTTTGAAATCATTGCAAATAAAGAATTACAGAATGCCGGAATGATCACGGATGCCATTTGGGACGATTTCGATAATGATGGTGTCAAGGACTTAATTATAGTAGGTGAATGGATGGCCCCAAAATTCTTTAAAAACGTAAAGGGGAAATTGACGGAGGTACGGTTGCTGGACAATACACCAAAAGGCCTGTGGCAAAGTATCGTGCCATTTGATATTGATGGGGACGGTGATACCGATTATTTGTTGGGAAATTGGGGCGCCAACAGCAAATTTAGGGCATCGGACCGCTATCCCTTGAAGATGTATTATGCCGACTTTGATAAAAATGGCGATACCGAAACTATTTTGGCATCGGAAAAATCAGGAATTTATTATCCTTTGGAAGGATTGGACGAATTGTCCGAACAGCTTGTAAGCCTTCGGAAAAAATTTACCAGTTATAAAGCCTTTGCCGGAAAACCCTTGGATCAGGTATTGGATAAAAAAGTGATGGACCGCGCCGTTCTCCTCGAAGTAAACGAACTTAAATCCGGATTTCTCAGAAATGAAGGAGGCCGTTTTGTTTTCGTGCCTTTCCAAGTTGAATTACAGGTATCCCCTATCACCGCTTTTCTAAAATTCGATTTTGATTTTGATGGAAAGGAGGAAGTGTTGGCGGCAGGGAATTATTTTGGGGTAAAACCTTTTCATGGTAGGTTCGATTCCTTTCCAGGAGCCTTGATAAAAAGTGAAAATGACGTAACTTTAGGGTCAAAAATTGGATTGGACCTCACACAAAAATCGGTAAGGCACCTATCCATTATAAAAATGAACAACGTGCCCTATCTATTGATAACTATAAATAACGATAAGGCACAGGTCTATACATTGAAAAAATAAAAAACAACTAAAGAGATATGAAAAAGCAACTAGGAATATGGATGGTACTTGCCCTTTTGATTTCTTGCTCCAAGAAAGAAGAGGCTATTGTGATAACTCCCGAAAACTTTCACGCAGCGGTCGACAAGGTTACCGAAATCATGATCCATGATATTTTTTCGCCACCTGTTGCAAGCCGTATTTATGCCTATCCGAATATTGCCGCCTATGAGATCATTGCCTTGCACAATACGGATTATAACTCCCTGGAAGGACAGGTACCTGGCCTTACCGCAATTCCTAAACCGTCGCCTGAAACTAAAATAAATTACCAATTGGCCGCACTTATTGCCCATATGGAGTTGAGCAAACGATTAATTTTTTCTGAAGACAGGTTGGAAGCATTTCGAGACAGCTTATATTCGGTTTGGGAGCCTAAGAACCCTGCGGTTTTTTTGGCTTCAAAGGATTATGGACTTGAGGTTGCGGCACATATTTCCGAATGGATGGACAAGGACAATTATAAACAAACCCGCACCATGCCCAAATTTACGGTAGATTCTGACGATGATGCCAGATGGCAGCCCACACCGCCCGCATATATGGATGGCATTGAACCTCATTGGAACAAAATAAGGCCCTTTTTGTTGGATTCCGCATCACAATTTAAACCTGTGCCACCTCCTCCATTTTCCATGGAGAAAGGGTCCACTTTTTATAATGAGGTAAAGGAGGTGTATGATATCAGTATGGAAATCACCAAAAAAGGAGATGGATCCGACGAAATCGCCATGGCCCAGTTTTGGGACTGCAATCCGTACGTTTCCGTGAACCGCGGACATCTCATGTTCGCCACAAAAAAAATTACGCCGGGTGCCCACTGGATGGGGATTTCCAAAATTGCATGTATAAAAACAAATGCAGATTTTGACCGCACCATCTATGCCCAGACCAAAACTTCCATTGCCATTTTTGACGCCTTTATAAGCTGTTGGGACGAGAAATACCGCAGCAACCTGGTACGCCCTGAAACTTTGATAAACCAACATTTTGATGACACCTGGCAACCTGTGCTGCAAACCCCTCCTTTTCCCGAATATACCAGTGGCCATAGTGTTGTTTCCGGATCCGCATCCACGGCATTGACCAGTATTTTTGGTGAGAATTTCTCCTTTGATGACGATACGGAGGTTCCCTACGGCCTTCCAATACGGTCCTTCACCTCTTTTACCCAAGCCGCAGACGAAGCCGCCATTAGCAGAATGTACGGGGGCATACATTACAGGGCCGCTGTGGAAGTGGGCGTTAGGCAAGGTAGGGATTTGGGCGGTTTTGTGGTAAATAAATTAAAAATGGAACAATCCAAAAATCTAGCAAAAAACTTCTAAGCCCCATGAAAAAAAAGATAATGCTCTCTCTGGGAATCTTGTTGTTCCTTAGCTTACTGTGGTATCTGTTTTTAAAACCTTATGACTATTTGGTTACCTTCAAAGCCAAAACCTTTCCGGCGGCCGTTGGCCAAAGCATCAGTACATGGGGGAAGAACCTTCAACCCAACGCCCAAATAAAAAAAAACGGCATCGGCCAACTGACCCAAAAATTCCAGTTCAACGACTCCACGCACATCTATCAATGGGATATCTCTGCCATTACCGATTCCACGTCCAAGGTTAAGGTATATGTGACCGATGTGGACCACAGCTTAAACAACCGGTTGACCCTCCCTTTTTCTGAAACCGATTTTAAAAAACGAACGAAAAAAACGACCATTGATTTTACCAAAAAACTAAACGATTACTTGGCCCATTTTAAAGTAACCGTTATTGGTGGGGAAGAGCTAAAACCCACCTATTGTGCCTATGTTGACCTACAAGGCCCACAATCTGAAAAAGCACTTGGCATGATGCGGAACTACACCCTTCTCAGTGGCTTTATAGCCCAGCATAACATACAATTGAACGGCAAGCCCTTTGTTGAAGTTACCCAATGGGACAAAGAGAAAGACAGCATATCGTATAATTTTTGCTATCCCATCATAAAATCAGACTCATTGCCCATCCATCCCATGATCAAGTATAAGGCTTTTATAGGGGGCAAGGCCCTTAAGGCCATATATAACGGTAATTACATTACCTCGGATATGGCTTGGTACAGATTGTTGGACCATGCAAAAAAAAACAAAGTGGATATAACCGGCCTTCCGGTTGAAGTGTTTTTTAACAATCCGAATGTGGGCGGAAATGAACTGGAATGGAAGGCCGAAATATATATGCCCTTAAAAAAATAACATGACAAAATTTGCGGTTTTCCTTGTTGCTCTATGCCTTTTGGCCTCCTGTTCCAATTACGGCCAGTTGATGCTTCTTGCAAAATTACCGAACAACTTACCGGAAAATTCCGGTCTTGCCTTTTATGGGGATTCTACGGTATGGCTGGTTCAGGATAGCGGTAATAAGGCCGAAATTTACAAAGTGGATTTTAAAGGGACCCTTTTAAAGACCTACGCCATTAAAAACTCATCCAACAAAGATTGGGAAGATCTTGCCCAGGACAAAGAAGGCAATTTATACATAGCGGATACGGGCAACAATGCCAATGATCGTAAAGACTTGGTAATCTATAAATTGCCCAATCCCTCAAATGGGCATGGAGATAAAATCGATGCCAAAAAAATAAAGTTCCATTATCCGGAGCAAAAACAATTTCCTCCCAAAAAAAAGGAACTTCTTTACGATTCCGAAGCACTATTTTACAACAATGACCATCTTTTTATAATTACAAAAAATAGGGCGACCCCATTTTCCGGGGAAGCACTGGTATATAAGGTTCCCGCAAAAGAAGGGAATTATACGGCCCAATTTATTGCAAAACTATTCACTTGCAATGATGGGAACCGCTGTAAGGTGACCTCCGCAGATATATCGCCGAATGGTAAAACCATTGTATTATTGGGAAGTGGGATCCTCTGGGTCTATCCCGATTTTAAAGGGGACGACTTTACAAAGGGAGACATGCACGCCATAGATCTGAAAACGGCAACCCAATTGGAATCCGTTTGCTTTTTGGACGATACTACCTTACTGCTTTCCGATGAAAAAACGGGGATTACGGGTGGTAATTTATACTTGTACTCCATAAAATGATCCCAATGCCACGCCCAAGAATAAAGTCCTTGATCAAAACCCAAATCCCAGACCAAAGAAAAACCGTAACCCATCATCACTATCGAACAAGCCAAAATTGGCAGAGATAATGTCGGCCCCATTTACAAAAAATCCGCCTCCATATGAGGTGTGCCATTGTTTGGATTCAAAATCGTGTACCCAAACCTTGCCATAATCAAATCCACCGTACATACCCAAAGTTACCGGCAACAGTTCCGTGCGCATTTTTCGTAAGCTATACCGGATATCCGTATTTTGGTAGAAGGCCCTTTTCCCTGTAAAGCGTTGGTTCCTAAACCCGCGCAATCCATCAATACCGCCTATACTGGCACCCTGATAAAATTCAAAACCATCACCAAAATTTACATGTCCTTTCCATTTGGATGCCAGCACTAGCCGCCCATTGGGCACCAGTTTATAGTCTATTGAGAAACTTGGCACTACATACCCAAAACTTTGTTCGCCTTCTCCTATAAGGGCCTTATACCCTAACAGTAAGGACGCCGACATTCCTTTGGTTGGGAAGGCTTTATTATCTGTATTGGCAAAGGAATATTCCATTTCACTTCCCAAAAAGCTTTTTCTGTTATCGGCCCCATTTTCGAGGTAAAAGGTGTTTATAAACCGGTCTTCCGTTTCTTCTACTTCTATGGTTTCCGCTACCAAACCTAAGCGCAGCTTTCCTCCCAATTGGCCCCGCCAGACCAAAGCGGGTGCCAATCGCCAGGTCTGTATCCTGACCCTGTTAAAATCCAGTCCCAGATCATCATCAACATTTTCCGTCTCATTGCCAAAGCCAAAGAAATTAACACTGAAATTGGGACTGGTAAAATGGGCCCCTATTTCCAGGTTCAGATTTCTGGAAATATTTGCAAATTCCCCTGCATAAGCAATATCAAACCCATTTGTGGCGAAATAGAAGGATGCATTCAGTGTATGCTGTTGGGTAAAAGGATTCTGCCTAAACCCATTAAAGGTATATGTATCCGTTAGCCCAATTCTAAAACCATCATCCGGATTAAAACCAATGGAAGGGACCACTTGATTGTTGGAACTGCGTATTTGTAAAGGTCGATAGGTATTCACTTCATAATCATCGGTCAGCACCACTCTGGTGCCCTTGGTGTTTTGAAAAGTATTTTTTTTGGACTTGTAATCGTACACCACCGTGTTACCTCCATTTGGCATATCATATACATCATTGTTCTGCCCGCCAATCAGTCGGATTTTTATCCCGGAATAATTGGCCTTCAACATCTCAAAATGATCCGTTCCGTCCAGTCCATACACCCAAATTTCCTTGGTTTCCAAAGGATTATAGGCTTTTCTAAAGAATTCGTTATCTTTTTTGCCATCAATGATTCGATATCCTACCACTTCGACTTCCCTTTTGGAAATCGCATTTATTTCAAACCAATCGTCCTTATCGGTGCCCGTGACCATAGCATATGTACTGAGAATCTTAAAATATGTTTTGGCGGTTTCCACTAAACTTTCCTTTCTGGCCAAAAGAATACGCTTTAACTCGGAAACGGTTTCGTCATTAACCTCCTTCGGAAAAGCCTTGAAAGCCTCATCGACCACGCTCTCGGTAAGGTTATCCTGAATGAATTTGGCTTGCGCAATCCATTCTTCCTTAGTGGATCCAGATAATGCGATAAGATCTAAGGCGTAGGTAAGTGGGGAAGAATTGTAGCCTTTCACATTCCTGATTTCCTCATGGAAACCTTCGAAAATGCGCAGCGGAGGAATAATCCGTGTAGCCAGATTCATAAGTGCCCCGTCTCCCCATCTGGAATACACCTGGTCCCTGTCTCTTGGAATGGGCTTGTAGATTATTTTGCCGGAGTCCTTGTCTTCTACTTCTCCCCAGCGCCATTGGTCCACATGACGGTCCCAATCGCCCAAAACCATATCAAAGAGTCGCGCCCTTAGATAGGCCGCATCATCGATGTTGTATTTTTCATCTTCCCTTAAATTTTCCAAAACCTTGTCCGTACTCTTAATTTCGTTCATAAAACCAAAACTGGCCAGATCGCCATGGCCATCCGATACCTGTTCCTCTATAAAATAAAGTTCATCACCAAATTCGGCATTGAACTCTTTCAGTGCTTTTTGTTTGGGCACATAGAATAATTTTGGCGTCGTATGGTAAACGCCTATGGCGTCTGACAATGTGGGTATGGTAAGAAGCCCGTATGGATGTGCCCCGGTATAAAAATCCAACAATAGGCTTTCTGTGTAGGTATCCTTAAAATCGCCGATGATGTATTGTTCCCTAAATGCCACCGCCTGTAAATATCTTTCCGCACTTTTCCGAACGGCGCGCATTACGTATTCCTTTCCATCCTTATGTCCCAATCTAAGCGATTTCGACTGGTTGCCTCCTCCCTTGTGCAATGGTGCCAATCCGCCTAAAAGCGTGTCCAGATCTACTGTTGGGGCCATTACCTCGGTGCCGTAATATTTTCTATACCTTTCGCCCCAAATGTATTTATGAAACCCTGATTTATTTATTTCTTCCTGGGTATAAATAGATGCCTTTTCTTCTTTGGGGAATGTTGTGGGATAATTTCCTGATGGCTTTGTCTTATCCGCCGGTAGCACTTCTTCTTGAAAAAGGAGCTGTTCCCCACCATCTTCCCCCAGACCATAAAATGTAACCCTGGAAGCACCATTGGCGTACACTTCTAAAGTGGCATAACCCATTTGCCCCGAGGCGAACCTGCTACCGTTCAATAATCGTACAGGCCCCTTTTTGGCTCCTGCCCCACTCACAATTTGGGGGGTGTTGTTTTCCACGATGTACTGCAATGTATGTTCATGCCCTGAGACCAAAATTACTTTTTCCGAGTTTTGTGCCAAGGTAACCAACCTGTTCCTCAGCTCCCGGTAGCGCACGTTGTTTAGATCTACAATAGATGCCCCGGATGTTTCCCTAAGAATATTTACCAAAGTGCCTAAAATAGGCAGCGGCACCTTGTTATGTCCGGGATAAAATTGTTGCTTCAATGAAAACCCGCCTCCATGATTGCCATAACTGAACATGGGATGGTGCATGGCCAACAAGGTGGTTCTGTGCCGATTGTCCTTTATCTTATCTTCCAATTCCAAGAGAAATTTTTCCCGGCTTTTTATGCGGCACCCATCATTCATTTTAGGGTGTTTGTCCCAATCGGTAAGATACCACTCCGTATCTATAAAAATGGCCACGATTTCATCGCTGATTTCCAATACTTCTATAGGACAGCCGCCTTTGGGCAGAAAAGTATTCTTTTTTCCCAATTTTTTATGTACGTACTCCTGCTGTCTTTCCAACCCTTCAAGGCCTTCATTGTACCAGTCATGGTTCCCCGGGATAAAAATGGGCTGTCCTTTAAATCCATCCACTGCTTTTAATTGAGCATCCAAATGGTTTTTGGCAAGAATGTAAGCCTCACTGGAATCTTTTTTGCTTGGTAAGCCCGCCGGATAAACATTATCCCCCAAAAATAGGGCAGTGCTATTTTTAGTTGCATTTTGAAGTTTCCCCTTAAAAATCTGAAGGGCCGGATTGAGCGAATCCATAGGTGAAAGGCCCGCATCGCCAATCAAATAAAACGTATGCAAAACCTCGCCATTCCCAGCTATTGGTGCAATTGTTCCTGGTTCGGCATATTTTGTACTGTACGTGGCACAGCCAACAAGTAGGGAGATACACGGTACTATTAAGTAATATTTTTTCATTTATACAAAAATTCGCAAACCATTGATTTACTTTTGTTTATAATGGTTGGCATTGGTTTTTTTTGTTTAAGGTCCATTATGGGCTTTCATATTGGCCTGGTTGAATCCAAAATTTTGTAATTTGGAGTACTATAATCCATCTCTTATGTCGGAAATCATTGAAAAAACTAAAAAGCACGTTGAGCAATTGTTTATCCAAAATTTGGATCCCAAATACCTATACCACAATTTAAGACATACGCAACGGGTTGTTAAAAGTACAGAAGAATTGGCCAACTTTTATAATTTGGAAGACAAAGACAGGGAAGTTCTTTTGTTGGCCACTTGGTTGCACGACATAGGCTATGCCAACGGCGTAAAAGACCATGAAAAAAACAGTTGTTCCATGGCTGGCGATTTTTTAACGTCCCAAGGATACGATCCGAAAGGAATTAAAAAAATAAGTGCACTCATCATGGCCACAAAACACCATCATGAGCCTAAAGAGTTATTGGAAGAAATTATAAAAGATGCTGATTCTTCCCATCTGGCAAAGAAAAGTTATCTGGAAACCTCTGAACTGTTGCGGAAGGAATTGGCGCTCCTGGACATTGCAACATATTCCCAACAAGAATGGCGTGAGGAGAACATAAAAATGTTCCGTGATGAACATCGCTTCTATACAGATTATGCCAAGAAAAATTGGCAGGAGGGAAAGGAAGCCAACTTAAGTACCCTTGAAAAAAATGAAGCATCCACCAAAAAACTGATCAAAAAAGAAAAATTAAAGGTCAAATTAAAAAATGAGAGTCCGGAACGGGGCATACAGACCATGTTTAGGGTAACCATGCGCAACCATTTAAAGCTCAGCGATATTGCAGACACCAAGGCCAACATACTGCTATCTGTGAATGCCATCATCATTTCATTGGTACTGGCCAATCTTATCCCAAAATTGGACAACCCATCCAATAACTATTTAATCTATCCTACTCTTATTTTCATAATTTTTAGCACTATCTCAATGGTTTTGTCCATAGTAGCTACCCGACCAAATGTTACAAGGGGGGAGTTTACCAAAGAGGACGTGAAGAACCATGAAGTGAATCTTTTGTTTTTCGGGAATTTCCATAGGATGAAGCTCAGTGAATATGAATGGGCCATACAAGAATTGATAAAAGACCAGGAGTACGTGTACAAATCCCTAATAAAAGATCTTTATTTTCTGGGTAAGGTTTTGGATAGAAAATACCGGATATTAAGGCTTACCTACACGATCTTCATGATGGGGATTATCTTATCCATCATTGCCTTTGGGGTTGCTTTTAAATATTATGGGCCGGTACGCCTTTTATAATCAGTTCACTATTTTTCTAAATCCATGAATTCAATTCCTCCATAAGGTCCTGATAGGTAAACATTTTTTCCGGCTCATCATTCCCTACGGCCTTGTATATAATTTCTACACGGATGGCCTTTAGACCGGTTACCCCCTGTAATCCTTCCAATTCCACAATCTCTACCTTATCCCCGAAATACCCTTTGGATCTTAAGAATTTGATGTACCTGAGGTACTCCAGTTCGTCTTTCTTTTGGGAATAGACTATCGCCAACTTGCCAATCTGTGTAAGACGTTCATTGGTACCTTTGACATAGGATTTATCTATTCTTTTTTTGATGACCTCGTAACGGGCATTGTAGGTGCCATCCACGTCAAACCGTTTTTCATCCATCCTAAAACGAATGGAGAGCGATGTGTTATAGACCAAGACCAGGGAAGATACATCCAACTGTATGGGGAGCTTGGGCTTAATCCTATAATAGGCATTTTCCATTTCGCATACGACCTGGAGTTGCCATAGCCTAAGGTTGTTTAGGTACAGGGGATCAAAATCATCGTTTTTTGTAATGGAATTGCCAATGTACATATTGTGCTCTACACCATCGGTCTTAAAACGTTCAAAATAATGGGGGTACATGGCCTGTGCCGTTTCTTGTTTCTTGTCCAAGACCGAAGCCAGTTTTTTATTGATCAGCATTACGCTCTCATCATAATTCCTCCGATGGTCATAATAAGCCTCCGTACCGGCATCAATGTTGGCCTCGTAGTACACTATCATTTTATTGAGCTCATTATCTGATTTCTTCAGATAGGTAAAGACCGGATTGATTTCCTCCCTCACAAAATCAAAAATGACCTGTTCGCTGTTGGTGTGGAGTACCTCTTTTATTTCGTCTATATGGTTTTTTACCCTAAACATAAGCTCCTCATAAACGGGCAATTTGTTTTTGTTCCATACCTCTGATAGTATGTTGTTTATTTCGGAAAGTTCTATCAATAGATCGCGCTGTATCGCCATATTCCTTGCCTGGGAAGATCCAACGATATCCACTTGGCCATATAATGGGTACACATCCTTAAAAACGATTTCCTTAAAAAAAGGTTGTGCCCCCTGCCGTTCATCCCTTATAAATCGTTTGGCCTCTTCCTGAAATTGCCAATACACAGACGAGTGTACCGAGGTACATTCCTTCTGGATTATGGCATCTATCAAGTTTTCTTCCTCTATCTTGGAACGGAGCACGGCCGATGCTATATAGGGCATTACGTCCAAAAGTTTTGTGGCGTTGACACTATTGAGCTCGTTTGCCCTGTTGGATACCAGCTCCAAAACGCCCAACAATTCCCCATCATGGGCCACAGGGGCAAAAATGGCGCTTTTTATGCCCTGATCGAACAGATTTTTATAGGGAGGCATCTCCCCTGAAACCTTAAACTGCTTTTCTACATCGGATATCGCAAAAAACGTGTTCTGCTCCAACAATTTTTCATAGGAGGAATGGCAGAGTGCCTCATTGCATACCTCCACATCCTTGTCGCACAAAATATAACTTTCCATGCCCTTGCCATGAGCCCGCTCAAACTGGTCCATTTTAGCGTTATAGACCACAAAACCAGCCTTAATGTTGGGCATGTTAAAGAACGATTTAAAGGTTTCTTGCAGATTTAGCATAAAGTTGTCGTTCCCCCGCTTATTTTTCGCTATCAAACTGGATTTGATTTCTGAAATGGAGTGTTCTGCGGTAACATCGAACATGTTCGAAATAACAAAGCCCTTGGACATAAAACTGTTGGGGGGTATCTTTTCTTTCCAAAGTTCCAAGTCTTCGGGGCTTTCAAGAAGTTCATCCACATCGGCCTGCCTAAGCTCTTTTGCCCTGTCCGTTGGGATAATCTCCATGAAATCGGCATTATATAAAATCCGGTAATGCCGCATTACCCTGTTCCTATCGGGGATGTCATAAAAATAAGGCCTTCTGAAATCCAATTTAAAACCGTAATAAAAATTCAGGACAACCGTGCAGGCCATTATGTAATCTACACCTTGTTCCTGATTGCGGATCGTAGGCGTAAAATTTGGACCGGCGTCCTCCAAAATCTTTTGGAAACGCCTTGTAGCATTAAAAATAACATTGTTATAGGCCAACGAGGCCACTTTAATTTCATTCCCGCCCAAAACATCAGGAAACGTATCCTGAAGAATGGTGCGTATTGTGCGTTCGTGCTTTTTTAGCAAAGACAGATCGGTAAACCCCTCCCTAAGTTCAGGGTAGGGCGCCTGTGCCTCCAGAACATATTTGGCCTTGGCCACCAGATATGGATCCTTGCTTAGTGACATATGTTCATAACGTTCCAATAATTTATTGAAGCTTATGAGCTGCTGCAAAGGCAATTCCTTTTCCATATCTTTTTGCACTCTTTTTCAGTTCTAATACGTATTTCAAAATTACAAAAGAAAAACCTATATTTTTGTTAATGGAAATTCCGATCTACCTCCACACTTTTTTGGATATTTATACAAATCAACTATGTATTCTAATTTCAGATTGTCCAGAGCCTATAAAAATGCGCTTGTAGTACCGTTTGACGATACCTCAAAATTTATCCTTTTCAGCGATTGTCACAGAGGCGATAACAGTTTTGCCGACGACTTTGCCAACAATAGGAATATTTATTTCCATGCCTTGAAACATTATTTTAATGAGGGTTTTGATTATTTTGAATTGGGCGATGGCGATGAATTGTGGGAAAACATGAAGTTCGCAACTATTTTTGAAGCACATAAAAACGTATTTCAATTATTGAAACTATACCATAAGGAACATAGGTTGCGCATGATTTGGGGCAACCATGATATGGTATATAAAGATCCGGATTTCGTGAAAAAAACCCTCACCAGCTATTTTGAGCCTATAGATAACGAAGAAAAAGAGCTTTTTAAGGATATTACCTACCACGAGGCTATTGTCCTTAAACACAAAGAAAACGGGCAGGAACTATTTTTGACCCATGGCCATCAGGCAGACTGGTGGAACTATACTTTTTGGCGTTGGGGCCGTTTTTTAGTCCGAATTCTATGGAAACCGCTGCAGGTTTGGGGCATTGCAGATCCTACCAGCCCGGCAAAAAACTATAAGGAACTTATTAAGGTGGAAAGGCGTATCAAAAAATGGATCTTGTTAAACCGTTTAACACTGACCATAGTAGGACATACCCATCGCCCGCGTTTTCCCGCTCCAGGGGAAATTCCCTTTTTTAACGATGAGAGTTGCGTACATCCAAGAAGTATTACGGGAATTGAGATCGTAGGCGGAAAAATTGCGCTGATAAAATGGCAGATTGCTACCAAAGACGATGGTACTTTACAGGTTGTCCGAATTTTACTGGAAGGCCCTAGAGCACTAATTGATTATACTACAACACCCGCCTGATGCCTTGCTGTGTTACATCATTTTAAAGGTTATTGGCAGACTATAGGGTACTCTAACCGCTCTTCCCCGCTGTAAACCGGGAGTCATTTTGGGAAGTGAAGCAATAATACGTTTAGCTTCGTTTTCCAAAGACTTGTCCGGCCCCCTTGTTTTTATATCTTCTATATAACCTTGTGGGTTTATACTAAATTGTACATGGACCTTACCTTGTATGCCAAGCTCTAAGGCCACTTCCGGATATCTGAAATGTTGCCTTACATGTTCCTGCATCTTTTCGTTAAAACAAGCTTTCCGATCTGCCTTGGACAGCCTTTCACAGCCCGGAAAAACAGGCACCTCTTCTACAACTGAGAACGGCACGGAAATTTCCTCATCCCCATCAATCAGAACGATATCGTCAACCTTTATAATGCGCCCTTCTACGATAGATTCCTGATTGGATTCCGTGCTCTGGATAACGGTCTCTTCCACCTCTTTCATATCTTCCACAATCTCAATAATTTCCGGGGTCAGTTGTACATTGGGAAGTGGCGTCACCCTATTATCGATTGGGGGTACTTCTTCATTTAAGCCATCGATCCGTTCCCACTGTGTTACAGGTATAATTTCTAAAGGATACGATTTATATTCCAATACCCTCCAAGTGATGAAAAGTGCAATTGCAAGGCCTGTTACGAAGAAAAGACCTTGATATCGGCTTAAATCGGCTTTTGGATTCTTCTTGAGTTGCATGGATTTACACTTTAATCCATTGAAGATAAAGATGATATCTTCAAAATAAAATGATATTTGTCAGGTTTTCTCAAGTTTTGTCCCTGTACAGAAAAAGAAGAATCCGGATATGATTTTAGCTTTGAAGAGCCGCTGGCCCGCTAGTGTACCGGTAAGGGTGCAAAAAATAAATCTTGGCTTTAGAAAGCATCTTTATCCGAAATGATTTTTAAAAACGTATGTATCCCATCTTTAAAAAAATCGGAACAGTCATTCGCAATTTCTTGCGCTCTATCTTTAAACGCATCATCAAAATAGATTTGTATAAGCCTGCGTGCTTCGGTTCTCGAAAAAATGCCTTTAAGCTCTTTCTTATGAAAGTGGGCATTGGTTTCGTAATCATTTCCCGATGTCACGAATCCGAAAGTTATTTTTTGTAACGCCTCAAAAGCGACGTCCATATTTTCATGAAGTACAAAATCCCGTAAAATGGTTAGCTGCACATCGCCAAGCGCATCATCTTCCAAAGCGATAACAGAAGATAACAACGATTTAAAATTATCGGATTGCCCGGAAATTCGCGATTTAATCTCGATCCAATGAGCCAGATTTAATGGTGAAACGATGTTTTGGGCTACATCATTTGCGGCCCATTCTGCCCAATCCATAGACTCAATTCCTTCTTTCCCGTACGTGTTCAATGCTAAAAATAACGTGTCGACCATGAGGCGCATTTTTATACTTTATCCTTAAAAACGTTTTGTAAGGCCAACATCTTACGCAAAACGCCTAAAAAATATGCAAAAGCTATGGTGCTGCCTAAAACTGCAAACAAGCTGGCTGCTCCACTGCCATTTCATTGCCGGTATATTGTAACAGTCCCGTAACCGGATTTACCCTAAAAACAGTGATGTTATTGGATCTTTGATTGGCCACTAGCAAATGTGTGTCTCCCGGAGCCAGCGTAAAATTCCGGGGCCAGTCACCGCGGACGGCC
Source organism: Flavobacteriaceae bacterium (assembly GCA_041749595.1). Taxonomy (GTDB): domain Bacteria; phylum Bacteroidota; class Bacteroidia; order Flavobacteriales; family Flavobacteriaceae; genus Aurantibrevibacter. The sequence goes on from JBGTBA010000005.1 coordinate 47,631, forward strand.
TCTGTGCCCAATAGCTCCAAAGTACCGTTTTCCGCAACTTTAAATATGGCAATACTGTTATGACCCCGGTTGGAAACATAGAGGAATTTTCCATTGGCCGTAATATGGATATCGGCACAAAAACTTTTGTCTGAAAATGATTCGGGCAAAGTACTTAACTTATCTATTTTTTGAAAGATTCCGGTAGTTGTATCTATATGGGCAGAAACGACGGTACTGGACAATTCGTTCACCACAAAGACCAAATCCTTATTGGGATGAAAAACAAGGTGGCGCGGTCCATCGCCCTTATCCAACTGCAAGGCAATCTGCGCATTTCCCAAATTACCTTCGGTATCTATGGGATACGACAGCACTTGATCTATACCCAGATCTACAACGTAAAGATAGCTCCCTTGGATACTAAATGCCGCAAAATGGGCATGTGGCGATTCCTGATTGGGTTTTACGGAACCATCGCCCTTATGCTGTCTTACCTGTGGTGCGCCGCTAAAATTCGCTTCTTCATCCACATGATAAACCACCACATTTCCCGAAGAATAGTTGGCTGCGGCCACGAAACGCTCACTTGGGTCAAGGGCAATATAGCATGGATGTTCGCCTTCACTAGAGGTTTGTTCAATTAAATTTAAATGGGTCCTATCTTGGTTCCATGCAAAAGAAGATAGTGCGCCGGGCTTGGTTTCATTTACGGCGTAAACAATGTCCCGATCTTTTGAAATTTGCAAATAAGATGGGTTTTCCGTGGATGCCACCAATTCCAAATCGGTAAGGGCAGCCGTTTCGGGATTAAATTGCAGTTTGTAAATACCTTTGCTGTTTTCCCCCGTATAGGTTCCTACCAAAAGTTCTATGGTTTCCTTCTTTGTGATCTCCTTAGTTTCCGGATTATTTTGGGTTACTCTTTGCGTCTGCTTGCAACCGAGTACTGCAATGCCAATTAAAATAAGGGATAGGCATGTAAATTTGTGTTTCATTTTACAACAGGGTTTATACCGCTAATATAGTATTTAACATGAATTAAAAAACGAGCTTAGGCTAAATTTTGATTTCGATTTTAGGCAATCAGGTTTTTTGATATCAAATGCTTTTATGATTGTCTGGGATAAAACTGCATCGCACAACACAAATAAAGCTTTGGTGCGGACAAAAAAATGTATATTTAAACCGATGTAAACCAAAAAACCCCATTCTACAGTATGCCACTTGTGATTGTTATCGTTGGAATTGTTCTGCTATTTATCCTCATTGCCAAATTTAAATTAAACGCCTTTATCTCCTTTATCATTGTCTCACTTTTGGTAGGCATCGCTGAAGGGATGGAGTTAAAAAACGTTGTAACTGCCATCCAAAAAGGCATTGGGGGCACTCTTGGCGAACTGGTCCTTATCCTAGGTCTTGGTGCCATGTTGGGCAAGTTGGTCGCCGATAGTGGTGCCGCCCAACGGATTACCACCGAATTGGTGGCCAAATTTGGCGTTAAAAACATTCAATGGGCCTTGGTCCTTACGGGATTTATCGTGGGTATTCCCATGTTTTATTCGGTAGGCTTCGTAATCCTGATTCCGTTGGTATTTACCATTGCGGTTTCCACCGGGCTCCCCCTATTGTATGTAGGCCTGCCTATGCTCGCCTCCTTATCCGTAACCCATGGGTATCTTCCTCCGCATCCCGCCCCCACGGGCATTGCCATTATGTTCGGTGCCGATATTGGCAAAACCATGCTTTATGGCATGCTAATCGCCATTCCGGCTATTATTGTTGCCGGTCCCCTTTTTTCGAGAACCATTAAAAATGTGACCGCAACGCCTTTAAAGGAATTCATCAACCCCAAGATTTTAACCGATGCCGAAATGCCCGGTACCGGTATAAGTATCTTTAGTGCCTTATTGCCCATTATCCTCATCGGGATTTCTTCCGTGGCCGACCATTTGCTGCCGGATGCGTTCCCCGGAAAAAAAGTGATCGTTTTTATGGGAGAGCCTGCCATTGCCATGCTTATCGCCGTATTGGTCGCCATTTTCACACTGGGCCTGGCGCAAAGGAAGAAAATGGACGAGGTCATGGATTCTGTGGGGAGTGCTGTCTCAGGAATCACTATGGTGCTATTAATCATCTCCGGGGCCGGGGCCTTAAAACAGGTTTTGGTAGATAGCGGCGTAAGCGGTTATATCGCCGATTTATTGAAGGACTCTTCCTTTTCTCCTTTGCTTCTTGCCTGGTTGGTGGCTACGGTTATCCGGGTCTGTGTGGGTTCGGCCACCGTAGCCGGATTGACTACTGCCGGTATTGTGTTGCCACTAGTAACAGGAGGTGCGGCCAATAAAGAACTCATGGTGCTTGCCATTGGCTCTGGAAGTTTAATGTTGTCCCATGTAAACGATAGTGGTTTTTGGCTGTTCAAAGAATACTTTAACCTTTCCGTAAAAGACACCCTTAAAACCTGGACCGTGATGGAAACAACCGTTGGCACCATGGGCCTGATCGGTGTTTTACTATTAAATACATTCGTGTGATCTGATAAAAAATGAACGATACACCTTCAAAAATAATCCAAAAACAGCCCTAATGTATTTAAATTCCCGTCCTCACGGGAAAATGATACCTAATATAAATTGCCGACATCAATACAACATATTATCTTTGCACACCTATTGCCAGAAAAGAAGCATGATAAACATTACATTACCCGACGGGACTATAAAGAAATACGAAAGTGGTAGTACGCCCATGGACATCGCCAAAAGTATTAGCGAAGGCTTGGCCAGAAATGCTATTTCCGCCAAATACAACGGCACTACGGTCGAAACTACAACACCTTTATGGCAAGATGGTCCGTTGGTCTTGTTTACCTGGAACGATCCAGAGGGTAAAAAAGCGTTTTGGCATTCCACATCGCACGTAGTTGCACAGGTTCTGGAAGAAAAATATCCCGGGGTAAAGCTTACCATAGGTCCCGCTATAGATAATGGGTTTTATTATGATGTTGATTTGGGGAGTACTACAATTTCCGAAAAAGACTTTCCGGAAATCGAAAAGAGAGTACTGGAAATTGCACATGCCAAGCACGAGTTTAAAATGCGCCCCGCTTCCAAAGCAGAGGCGCTTGCCTTATACAAGTCCCAAGGCAATGAATATAAAATAGAGCTTATTGAAAACCTAGAGGATGGTACCATTACATTCTGCGACCATGATACTTTTACAGATCTCTGTAGAGGGGGCCATCTTCCCGGCACCGGTTTTATTAAGGCGATTAAAATATTGAGTGTGGCCGGTGCCTACTGGAGGGGCGACGAAAAAAACAAACAGCTCACCCGCATTTACGGCATTTCCTTTCCCAAACAAAAAGAACTGACCGACTATCTGGAACTTTTAGAGGAAGCCAAGAAAAGGGACCACCGAAAATTGGGAAAAGAATTGGAACTCTTTACCTTTTCCCAAAAGGTTGGACAGGGGTTGCCCCTATGGCTGCCAAAGGGTGCGGCCTTAAGGGAACGATTGGAGCAATTCCTAAAAAAAGCACAGAAGAAAGCAGGGTACGAAATGGTGGTTACCCCCCATATTGGGCAGAAGGAATTATATGTTACTTCCGGACACTACGCCAAATATGGGGCAGATAGTTTTCAGCCTATAAAAACCCCTAAGGAAGATGAGGAATTCTTGCTAAAACCAATGAACTGCCCGCACCATTGTGAAATTTATAAAGCAAAACCTTTCAGTTACAAAGATCTTCCAAAGCGCTTTGCAGAATTTGGAACCGTATATAGATACGAGCAAAGTGGTGAACTCCATGGATTAACAAGGGTTAGGGGTTTCACCCAGGATGATGCCCATATTTTCTGTACCCAACAGCAATTGGATCAGGAATTTAAAAATGTGATCGATTTATCGCTTTATGTTTTGGGCTCCTTGGGATTCGATCATTTCACCGCCCAAGTTTCCGTACGGGATCTGGAGAAACCTGAAAAATATATCGGTTCCATTGAAAATTGGGAAAAAGCTGAAAATGCCATCATAAATGCCGCCAAGGAAAAAGGATTGAATTATACCATAGTACCCGGAGAAGCGGCATTTTATGGACCAAAGCTGGACTTTATGGTGAAAGATGCATTGGGCCGGAATTGGCAATTGGGAACCATTCAGGTAGATTATAACCTTCCGGAACGATTTGACCTAACCTATAAAGGTAGTGATAATGAATTGCACAGACCGGTTATGATTCATCGGGCTCCTTTTGGCAGCATGGAACGATTTATTGCGCTTTTACTGGAACATACGGGTGGTAATTTTCCCTTATGGTTGATTCCGGAACAAGCCATCATCTTGCCCGTAAGTGAGAAACATGAAAAATATGCCGAAAAAGTTTTAAATTCACTGGAAAATAACGAAATTCGCGCCCTCCTAGATCGGAGGAACGAAACCGTAGGCAAAAAAATCCGAGAGGCCGAAATGAACAAAATTCCTTTTATGATTATCGTAGGGGAAAACGAAGAACTGGAGAACACCATTTCTGTGCGCAAACATGGTGGCGCAGATTTAGGCCCCATATCCGTAAATGAATTTATCCACTTGGTTTCCAACGAAATAAATAGTACCTTAAAGTCGTTCTAAAAATAATGTTTAACTAAAATACAAGGCCATAGCAATACGAAAAAGATTCAAACCTCAACCGAGGAGGGAAAATAAAAATCCCCATAATATCAATGAAAAAATCATATCACCCAATGTTAGGCTGGTAGGCGACAATGTTGAAGTGGGAGTTTATTCGTTTAAGGATGCCATAACAAAAGCCGAAGAACTGGAATTGGATTTGGTGGAGATTTCCCCAAACGCCGATCCACCAGTATGTAAGATAATCGATTACAAAAAGTTTCTTTACGAACAGAAGAAACGGGAGAAGGTAATGAAAGCCAAAGCCACCAAGGTAATCGTTAAAGAAATTAGGTTTGGCCCGCAAACAGATGACCATGATTATGATTTTAAAAAGAAACATGCAGAAAAGTTTTTAAAAGACGGCGCAAAGCTTAAAGCCTACGTTTTCTTTAAGGGACGCTCCATAGTTTACAAGGACCAAGGTGAGATTTTATTGTTGAAACTTGCCCAAGAGTTGGAAGAATTGGGAAAAGTGGAGCAAATGCCAAAACTGGAAGGAAAGAGAATGACCATGTTCATTACCCCGAAACCAAAGAAATAAATTTTAAGCTATATAATATATAATAACCGTTCCCTTTAAATTAAAACATGAAGGTAACTATAAGATAGTGAGTGAGATAAACCATAAATAGGAAAAAATGCCTAAAATGAAAACAAAATCCAGTGCCAAAAAGCGTTTTAAGCTTACAGGTACAGGTAAAATTAAAAGAAAGCACGCTTACAAAAGCCATATTCTAACGAAGAAGTCCAATAAGCGCAAACTAAGGTTAACCCACTCTACACTCGTGCACGAGTCGGATGTTAACAGTGTAAAAGAACAATTACGATTAAAATAATCGGTTCTTTAAGGTAATTTAGTATTAACCCTGGAGTTAGGCAATAAAAAGAGTTAAAAGGGACGAGTTAAAAGTTATAAGTTTTAAATAAGACGTACAACCAGAGACAAAAAATTAAATTGACCGCCTACTACAAAAAAAAATAAAAATTTATGCCAAGATCAGTAAATTCAGTTGCTTCAAGAGCTCGCAGAAAAAAAGTCATGAAACAGGCCAAAGGTTTCTTTGGAAGACGTAAAAATGTTTGGACGGTTGCCAAAAATGCAGTCGAAAAAGCAATGTTGTACGCCTATAGGGACCGTAGGACCAAGAAAAGGAATTTCCGCTCCTTATGGATTACCCGTATCAATGCGGGAGCCAGATTACATGGACTGTCTTATTCCCAATTCATGGGAAAGATAAAATCCGGTAATATAAAGCTTAACCGTAAGGTTTTGGCCGATTTGGCCATGAACCATCCTGTGGCTTTTAAGGCTATTGTCGACAAAATAAAATAGACTAACAAACGTATCTCACTTATAAAAGGCCGGTTCTAACGAATCGGTCTTTTTTATGCCCTAACGCCGCCCTATGCCGTTATAGCACCATAAACCGTAACCACAAGGTTTCTCCCAGAAGCATAGTTGCGGTGCTCGCAAAGGTATATCCCCTGCCAAATACCCATATTGAGCTTTCCATTGGTAATAGGAATTTGTACGGATGCCCCCAATAGGGAAGCCTTTAAATGGGAAGTTGTATCGTCCGGGCCTTCCGGGGTATGTTTGTAGTACGTCGCATTTTCGGGTACGAGAACATTCATGTGACTTTCAAAATCCATTCGAACCGTGGGGTCGGCATTCTCATTAATGGTTAAACTTGCTGAGGTATGTTTTATAAATACCGTAAGTATTCCCACTTCGATTGTTTTCAACTCTGGAATACTCTGTAAAACAATATCGGTAATTATATGGTAGCCCCGTTTATAGGGCAACAATCTTATCTCTTTTTGGTAAAACACCATAGTGCGGTATTTAAAATAGTCCTCGTGGCTTTATCCCATCTAAGATACTATAAACTTTAGCCAACCGCACCCCAATATTCAATCATAACAAATACCTTTACGGCTTTAATTAAAATGAAATGGATCTGTCGAAAATAAAATTGGTAGTAAGCGACATGGATGGCACCCTACTAAATTCCAACCATGAGGTTAGTCCAAGGTTCTTCCAACTTTTCCAAGAACTAAAAAAAAGAAATATTTTGTTCGTCGCCGCCAGCGGAAGGCAATACAACAGTATATTGGATAAGTTAGGACCCATAAAGGACGACATCATTATCATCGCCGAGAATGGAGGGTTTGCCATGCGTAGGGATGAGGAACTATTGTCCACCCCATTAAATCCCATGCATATCAAAAAATTATTGGAAATCTTACAGAATATTGACGGTGCCCACTCCGTGCTATGTAGCAAATACAATGCTTTTTTAACGGATAGATCCCCTGAGTTCGTTACTAAATTAAAGGAATATTATACCGAATTCACCATTCTGGACGATCTGGCACAATGTGATGGCGAAATCGTAAAAATAGCAACCTATCACTTCAAAAGCTCGGAAAAATACCTCTATCCGTCCGTTCAACAATTAGAGAAAGAACTAAAAGTAAAGGTCTCCGGTGAAAACTGGATGGATATTTCCGATGTGAACGCCCATAAAGGCTTTGCGCTACAGAAAATACAAAATCTTTATGGTATTTCCCCATCGGAAACCTTGGTCTTTGGCGATTACAACAATGATCTGGAAATGTTGGCGTTGGCCCATTTTAGTTTTGCCATGGAAAATGCCCATCCCAATGTGCTGAAAGCGGCCAATTATACTACACGGAGCAATGACGATTTTGGTGTGGAACGGGTTTTGGAAAATTTAATAGCCAATGACAGCTAAGTCTTTTGCTTCTTTTTTTGCGCTGCCGGAAAAAGGACATTGTTTAAAATTAGGCGGTAGCCGGGCGAGTTGGGGTGAAGTTCCAATTCGGTTTTTGGATCGCCAACCCTGTGCTGGTAATCTTCCGGATCGTGGCCCCCATAGAAGGTAAAAAAGCCCTTTCCCTTAATGCCATGGATGTAACGCGCCTCCCCATTTAATTTATTCTCTCCCAGGACTATTACCGTCGGTTTTATCTCGTCGCCGTTAAAAGCCGTGGTCTGTCCCATAAAACCTTTGACCAATGTGGTATGGTTCTGGCAGAGCATTGTGGGCACGGGATCCCATTTTGCGGAGAAATCCATCAAGGAAAAATAATCTCTTTCGGGCAATACTCCGTTTTGTCTCCTATCGGTCATATCTATGGATGAAAACTCGTACCGCAACGGATTGCGTTCCAAAACAAAATTGGTGAACGCAAAAGTCTTTGAGTAATCCAATCTGGCCTGATAGTTGGCATCAGAGGGATCTCCGTCGAACATAGGTTCGCAAATATCCACACCATCCGCGGCCAAAGCAATATCAAAACTGTCCGTGGCCGAGCACATGGCGAACATAAACCCTCCTCCAATGACATAATCGCGCATTTTCAGTGCAACGTCCCTTTTAGAATCCGAAACCTTGGCATACCCCAATTGCAAAGCCAATGCCTCGGCCTTTTCCTTACTTTCTATGTACCAAGGAACCGCCCGGTACGCGCCATAAAATTTGCCATACTGACCTGTAAAATCTTCGTGGTGCAGGTGTAGCCAATCGTACAAAACCAATTTGTCTTCCAAAACCTCTTCATCATAAATGGTAGAGTACGGAATCTCCGCATAGGTCAATACCATCGTAACCGCATCGTCCCAAGGCAGGTTGTCCTTTGGGGAATACACGGCTATCTTGGGCGCTTTTTCCAACACCACAGCCTCCTGGTTTTGTGAGGGGCTGCTTATGGCCTCCAAAATTTCCGCAGTTTGCGCATCGGATAAAATCTCGAACGAAACCCCTCTTATTTGGCATTCCCTGCGAATATTTTCCCCATCGGGCAACAGGAACGATCCCCCCCGGTAGTTTAAAAGCCACTGTACCTTTTGTTGCTTGGTAAGGATCCAATAGGTTATTCCGTAGGCCTTTAAATGGTCTTTTTGGCTTTCGGCATCCATAGGTATTAGGATGGAAGATGCAAAAATAGGCAATGAAAAAAGAATTTGGAAAACAGAAAATAAGAAATATTTCAAAGATGGCCCAGAAAATCCTTTAACGAACCTATAAAAATTGACCCTTCGGGATCCAAGGGGCATTCTAAAAAGGTACGTCGTTTTCATCCGGGTCAATATCTTCATTGATGGAACTGCCAAAAGCCTCATTCGCATTTGGAAGTTTTTTGGTGATAAAGGGATTATCCTCATTGGCGTTCATTTTCGATTGAAACTCAAAAGGGGAATCAAAATCGTCCAAATTATCGAATTTGCCCAGATTGCCAATGAACTTTAACCTAATGTTATCTAAACCCCCATTTCTATGTTTTGCCACAATGAATTCTGCCTGACCTGCGGTGGGGGTACGCTCTTCATCGTCCCACTCATCGATTTTATAATATTCCGGCCTGTATATAAAGGAAACGATATCGGCGTCCTGTTCAATGGCTCCGGATTCCCGAAGATCCGATAAGATGGGCCTTTTACTGCCCCCACGGGTTTCAACGGCACGGGACAGCTGCGATAGTGCTATTACGGGAACGTTAAGTTCCTTTGCCAACGCCTTTAGGTTTCTGGATATGGTAGATATTTCCTGTTCCCTGTTCCCGCCCTTTTGGCTTCCCCCGGCCGTCATCAGCTGTAAATAATCTATGACGATCAGTTTTATGCCGTGTTGGGAGGATAACCTTCTTGCCTTTGCCCTAAGGTCAAAAATAGATAGCGAAGGGGTATCATCAATGAACAACGGGGCCTTTTCCAGTGCTTTTACCTTTACGTTCAACTGCTGCCATTCGTGCTTTTCCAGCTTTCCCGTTCTCAATTTTTCGGATGAGAGCCCGGTTTCTGAGGAGATAAGTCGGGTAATCAATTGCACCGAGGACATTTCCAATGAGAAAAACGCTACGGGAATATTGGAATTGACCGCAATATTTCGTGCCATGGACAAGGTGAGGGCTGTTTTGCCCATCCCGGGACGTGCCGCCACAATGACCAGATCACTGGGCTGCCAGCCCGATGTTAATTTATCCAGTTTAGCAAATCCGGAAGGTACCCCGCTAAGGCCTTCTTTCTGGGCGATTTCCTCTATACGCTTCTTGGCCTGAATGACCAAATTTTGGGCCGTTTCGGCAGAACGTTTTAGATTGCCCTGAGTAACTTCATAGAGTTTGGCCTCCGCGTTATCCAATAGGTCGAATACATCGGTGGAGTCCTCGTAGGCATCTTCTATGATCTCATTGGAAATCTTGATGAGACTTCGTTGTATATATTTCTGAAGGATGATACGGGCGTGGAACTCAATATGTGCGGAAGAAGCGACCTTTTGGGTCAATTTTATAAGGTAGAAATCCCCCCCGCATGCTTCCAAACGACCGTCTTTCCTTAGTTGGGCGGAAACGGTTAATAAATCTACCGGCTCGGAACTTTCGAACAGTTTAAAGATAGCTTCAAAGATATACCTATGGGCATCCCTGTAAAAGGCTGAAGGGTGCAAAATATCTATAACCTCATCCACCCCCTTTTTATCGATCATCATTGCGCCTATCACAACTTCTTCTAAATCAATCGCTTGTGGGGGTATCTTCCCCCTTTCCAAATTAATTATGGTGGATCTGTCTATTTTATGTCCAATGATGGGGCTCGGTTTTTCCATGGGTGCTAAAGTATGCAATTAACCTTGAGTTGGCTTTAAAAAAAGGCAGTGCTATATCAACATATCGTCAACAACCAAAGTGTTCATAAGTTACAAAAAAATGTTGACAACAAAAAAAGTCCCGAGGGATAAATCCCTTGGGACTTTTTCGGGGCACTAAAATCCCTAATTATCCATTGAATACCCCCATATTCGCATATTTTTCCATCCGCAATTTCACCAATTCCTTTGGTGATAACTTTTTTAAATCTTCATAATGTGCGATTATTTTATTTTTAACGATCTCAAAAGCTTTCTCCCGATGGGTATGTGCGCCTCCAACGGGCTCGCGTACAATTTCATCGATGAGTTTTAATTTTTTCATGTCGATCGCCGTAAGTTTCAAGGCCTCGGCGGCCTGTTCCTTATATTCCCAGCTTCGCCATAATATAGAGGAACAGGATTCTGGGGAAATAACAGAATACCAAGTGTTTTCCAACATTAAGACCCTATCTCCCACGCCGATTCCCAAAGCACCTCCAGAGGCACCCTCGCCGATAATAATTACGATTATCGGGACTTTAAGGCGTGTCATTTCTAAAATATTGCGGGCTATGGCCTCTCCTTGCCCCCTTTCTTCTGCCTCAATCCCTGGAAATGCCCCGGGCGTATCGATTAAGGAAACCACGGGTATCCCAAATTTCTCGGCGGACTTCATCAATCGCAATGCTTTACGATAGCCCTCCGGATTTGCCATCCCAAAATTACGGTATTGCCTGGTCTTGGTATTGTATCCCTTTTGCTGGCCAATGAACATATAGGTTTGGTCGCCTATTTTCCCCAATCCACCTATCATTGCCTTATCGTCCCTTACGTTTCGATCTCCATGGAGTTCCAAAAAAGTATCCCCAAAAATAGCTCTAAAATAATCCAGAGTATAAGGTCTGTTCGGATGTCTTGAAAGTTGTACCCGCTGCCAGGCCGTAAGGTTTTTGTAGATTTCCTTGCGCGTATCCTGCAATTTTTTCTCTATTTGCTTACACGTTTCAGATACATCAACATCACTTTCCTCTCCAATGACCATGCATTTATCCAATTGCTCTTCAAGTTCTTTTATGGGAAGTTCAAAATCCAAATATTCCATTAAATAATAGTTTAGGTTTTGTTAACAGGAACAAATATAAAACTTTAGGGGATACCCTTAATCAACAACCGGTTTTTTTAACCCTGTCCGGGTATTTCAGGACCCCGTTCCAATAACATCAGTTCGTTTAAAAACCCGTTAAATTTCAATTTTTAATTAATAACGAGCTAAATATAGCTCTTCTAAGTGGGTTTCATCCCTAATGTTCTGCTTTTTGGATATGCAAAACATCCATGAAAAGGGAGTGAAGAACACATTAAAAAAGCTCTTTATTCCAAAAAAATAAAGGCAAGCTCTCTTAAGTCATTTTAATCTCATTGTGGTCAGTGAGGTTGAATATATGGCACAGGTTATAGAATGTAAAAATCAATCCAACGTCGGAAGGGGCATGTTCAATGGTCTTTTTGTCCATAATGTAGCGTAGCCTACGAAACAAAATAAAGATCGGAATAAGGACTGTTGCCATGGGCATCTGTAGGCCCCAACTTAAGATGCACAGCGGTAAACCCCATACAAAAACGATAAAGTGGGAATGCAGGTAATTCCTTAACTTATCGTTTTGCGTTCTGGAGCAGATAAAAGCCAAATATCCCAAAAACCACATTGGGGATCAATATGGCCAATAAAGGTGAGAAACCCGATTGTTCTGCAAGTGTTCCAAAGACCTTGTCAAAAAACACATAAATGAAAGCGGTCAAAATACCGAACGCCAAATTTACACCCATACCTCCCCTACGCTTGACCGAAGAAACGGCCACTGCAATAATCGTTAAAATAAATGCGGTAATGGGCAAGGCCCATCGCTTGTATTTTACCAAAATATAGGTGTTTATGTTGGATGCCCCTTTCCGCCTCTGATCGTCAATGAACCTGTTCAGTTCAAATAGATCTTTTGTTTCCGCAATGTACGATACGGGGGTAAGGTCATCTATCCTAAAGGTAAAAACCGTATCCAGCCTTCTCTTGGTTTCCACTATTTCCGTTTCATTGGCAATCTTTCGTTTCCTGTAAGACGTTAACCTATAGACACTATCCTTGGGCACCCATCTGATATTGGCGGCAGAGATTTTATACTCTAATTTATTTTCCTTGTTAAAATGTTCATAGGTAAAATTATACCCTATTTGCCTTGCCGGATCAAAACTGCTTACGTATATAAAATCATTTTCGTTCATCTGGTTGTGGATGTTGCTTGTAACCCTGTCCTGCTTCCCCTTTTTTAAATATTTATAGATGAACTCATTGAAGCCCTTACTGGCAGTGGGCACTATAAACATCCCCATAAAAAACATGGTCACCGCTACAATTGTGGCACCGATAAGATAAGGACGCAAAAATCTGGTGTAGGATACCCCCGAACTTAAAATGGCAATTATCTCCGTATTATTTGCCAATTTTGAAGTAAAGAAAATAACGGAAAGAAACAGAAAGATGGGAAACAATAAACTTCCTATGTAAATGGTGAAATTTAAATAATATACCAAAATCTCGTTAAGGGGTGCTTCGTTATCTATCATCCTACCTATCTGTTCGGCAAGATTGGCCATGATCCCGATGGGAATGAAAAGCAATAGCATTACGCAAAAAGTAAGCAAATAACGTTTTAATATGTATTTGTCTATGATGGTCAAGTTACAGTCTTTTATCCATTTGTTTTACCATTACGCTTTTCCAATCCGAAAAATCTCCTGCTAAAATATGCTTTCTTGCCTCCCGAACCAACCAAATATAAAATCCGAGGTTATGGATGGTCGCAATCTGTTTTCCCAAATACTCATTGGCGGCAAACAAATGCCTTAAATATGCTTTGGAATATTCCATATCCACAAAAGTGGTGCCTACCTCGTCTATGACCGAAAAATCGTCTTCCCACTTTTTGTTTTTGATGTTGATGGTACCATGGGCGGTAAACAACATTCCGTTCCGGGCATTTCTGGTGGGCATTACACAATCGAACATATCGATCCCCAAGGCAATGTTCTCCAAAATATTGATGGGTGTGCCCACCCCCATTAAATATCGGGGTTTATCTTCCGGTAATATGGCGCAGACCAGTTCGGTCATGGCGTACATTTCCTCAGCGGGTTCGCCCACGGAAAGTCCGCCAATGGCGTTTCCCTCGGATCCCGAATTGGCTATATATTCCGCCGATTGTATGCGCAGGTCTTTATAGGTAGATCCCTGTACAATGGGGAAAAAAGATTGGCCGTAATCGTAGGCCAAGGGCGTTTTCTCCAAATGGGCAATACAACGATCCAGCCAACGGTGCGTCATGTGCATGGAGCGTTTGGCATACGTATAATCGCAGGGATATGGGGTACATTCATCAAAGGCCATAATAATATCCGCACCGATCACCCGCTGTATTTCCATCACGTTTTCCGGGGTAAACATATGGTGGGATCCATCGATATGCGATTTAAATTTTACCCCTTCTTCCTTTATTTTCCTGTTGGCCGATAGGGAATATACCTGATAGCCCCCACTATCGGTAAGGATATTCCTTTCCCATCCCATAAATTTATGGATGCCCCCGGCCATTTTTAAAATTTCTGTTTTTGGCCTCAGGTAGAGATGATAGGTATTTCCCAGAATAATATCCGTTTTTATCTCATCTTTCAACTCTCTTTGATGCACTCCTTTTACGGAGGCAACGGTGCCAACCGGCATAAAAATAGGGGTCTCAATAGCTCCGTGATCGGTTACAAGTGTCCCCGCACGTGCTTTGCTTTTAGGGTCGGTATGGTGTAAGGTATACTTCAAATCCGTATTTAAATCTGCAAATATAGGTAACTGAAGGGCACATCGTCCTTAACAAAAAAATAAAGTTCGCCCTTGCTGCTCGACCAACTTAAAAATATAACGAATCATTCTTGTATACCCAAAAGATTGAAGTTACTTTTGGAATAAACAAAATAACTGATACAAATGCCAAAATTGGAAGAATTACAGGATTTGGTCGTACAAGTCCGAAGGGATATTTTACGAATGGTACACAAGGTAAATTCCGGACATCCCGGAGCGTCTTTGGGGTGTACCGAATTTTTTGTGGCCCTGTACAATGACGTATTGGAGCTTAAACCTGTTTTTGAAATGGACGGTATTGGGGAAGATCTCTTTTTTCTCTCTAACGGCCACATATCTCCTGTATTTTATAGTGTGTTGTCCCGAAAAGGCTATTTCCAGGTGGAAGAATTGAATACGTTTAGATTGATAAACTCCAGATTGCAAGGGCACCCAACCACTCATGAGGGCCTTCCGGGCGTTCGTGTGGCTTCCGGCTCATTGGGTCAGGGCATGTCCGTTGCCATTGGGGCCGCTTTGGCCAAAAAGTTGAACAAAGATTCCCATTTGGTATTCAGTTTGCATGGTGATGGCGAATTGCAGGAAGGTCAAAATTGGGAAGCGATTATGTATGCCGCCGGAAATAAGGTCGATAACCTAATCTCCACCATTGATTATAATGGCCAGCAAATAGACGGTGCCACCAAAGATGTCCTGCCTATGGGCGACTTAAAACTGAAGTTCGAGGCCTTTGGCTGGGACGTTGTAGATGTAAAAGAGGGCAATGATCTAAAGGCCATCCTAGAAGGCCTAAAAGAAGCCAAAAGTAGAACGGGCAAAGGAAAACCGGTTTGTGTATTACTTCATACCATTATGGGCCATGGCGTGGATTTTATGATGCATACCCATGCTTGGCACGGAAAGGCACCGAGCGACGAACAGTTGGCGAACGCCCTAGGGCAGAATCCGGAAACCTTGGGCGATTATTAGTAAAATACCCCACTTTTCAATTGTAATGGGAGTAAAAAATAGGAATATAAACCTGAACAAAACAAAATGACAACATATACAGATCAAGGAAAAAACGATACAAGAAGCGGTTTTGGTGCCGGATTGGCAGAACTGGGCAGAAGCAACCCAAATGTGGTGGCCTTATGTGCGGATTTGGTAGGCTCCCTTAAAATGGAAAAATTTATAGAGGAAAATCCGGAGCGTTTCTTCCAAATTGGAATTGCCGAAGCAAATATGATGGGCATTGCCGCCGGATTGACCATTGGAGGTAAAATTCCTTTTACCGGTACCTTCGCCAATTTTTCTACCGGTCGTGTCTATGACCAAATACGACAATCAATCGCCTATTCCGATAAAAATGTAAAAATATGTGCTTCTCATGCAGGGTTAACCCTTGGTGAAGACGGTGCCACCCACCAAATCCTTGAAGACATCGGCCTTATGAAAATGTTGCCGGGCATGACCGTCATCAATCCTTGCGACTACAACCAAACCAAAGCGGCCACTATAGCCATAGCCGATCACCACGGCCCTGTGTACCTGCGTTTCGGTCGGCCCAAAGTGGCCAACTTTACCCCCGCAGCTCAAAAATTCGAGATTGGAAAGGCGTTAATACTGAGTGAAGGTAGCGATGTTACCATTCTAGCCACGGGCCACTTGGTCTGGGAAGCCCTTATCGCAGCCGAAAATTTGGAAAAACAGGGCATCTCCGCAGAGGTCATCAACATACATACCATTAAACCTTTAGATAGCGAAGCGGTGTTAAAGTCTGTTAAAAAAACAGGCTGCGTGGTCACTGCCGAAGAACATAACTATCTGGGTGGCCTGGGCGAAAGTATTGCCGGATTGCTTGCCCTGCACCACCCTACCCCACAAGAGTTTGTGGCCACCATGGACACTTTTGGCGAAAGTGGCACCCCCGAAGCGCTTATGGAGAAATACAAATTGAACAATAAAGCCATTGCCGAAGCCGTTATCCGAGTGTTGAAAAGAAAATAGACCGTTTTTGTGTCTGTTTTCACAAAAAAGAGACACCATGAAAAAAACACTTCTAACAATGACCCTTGCCTTTTTAGGCGTGGTTGCAATGGCACAAAGCGGTTCAGGGTTTGGTATCAAGGCCGGACTAAACTACAACCAGAACGGGGATTTACGATTTAGTGATATTGAAAATGCTGGACAGGATATTATCCGCGGTTCAGATGGAAAAGTCGGTTTCCATGCGGGCGTTTTCGGAAAATTGGACTTGATTAAATTCTACATCCGTCCGGAATTGGTTTATACCAGCACCAAGAGTAGTTATGACCTTAATGGGACTAGCAATGATTACGATGTTTCCAAACTAGACCTACCGGTGCTATTTGGGTTTAAGATCATTGGCCCAGTGCATATTTTTGCGGGTCCTGCCTTTCAATATACGTTAAATAATGATTTTGATGATTTTGATGTGGACGATGTAGAAAACGATTTCTCGGTAGGTCTCCACATTGGTGCCGGCGTAAACTTAGGAAAACTTGGTTTGGATGTACGCTATGAAAGGGGTTTCTCTGAAAATGAGGCTAATTTTATTGGAGACAATATTACCGACATTTCCGGAAGGGTAGATTCCAGACCCTCGCAGGTTATTTTTGCGTTGTCATTAATGCTTTAAAAAAGACCCCATTCTGATAAAAACCCCTCTAATATGCATTAGCGGGGTTTTCTAATATATGTCCCAAAAAAATAAAGGCCGGCATCAAAATCGTTTATCCAAAAATAAGTCGCCCCGATCTCTTTTTAATGGGTCCTTTAGGTAGCCCTCTTTATATAGCACCTATTTTTCCTCTAAAAGTTTATCAAGTAAGGCTCTGGTCTTTGCACTGTTCCAATCGGCGGCACCCACCTCATCAACAACGATCTTTCCCTGTTTGTTTATAACATAGGTAGTTGGTATGGATTTGGAATACAAAATATCCGGGGTCTTGGATTTTGAATAATACACAGGGAATGTATATCCCTTTTTCCGTAGAAAAGCATCTACTTTGTCTGCTTCGTCTTCGGCCACAAAAAGAAAATCCACTCTATTACCATAATCTTCATATAAGGCTTGGAAACCGGGCATTTCTGCCACGCAGGGCGGACACCAAGTTGCCCAAAAATTTATGATGAGCACGTTTCCCCTTTTGCTTTCCAAATTTACGGTATTGCCAAGAGCATCCACTAAGTTCCAATTGTAGTTGTCCAATGTGGGTTGCCTTTCTTTCTTGATCATTGCCGGACTTCCGGATAAAAGACGATTTGTAAACACTTTTACCTGAAAGCCCAATGGAGTGAACAGCAATATAAAAATGCCGATGATCAGTAGAATATTTATACCGTTTTTCTTTTCAATCTTAAAATGCTCTGTTATGCGCTTCATTCTTTTATCAGGGTGTCGAGTAATCCGTGTATTTTTGCATTGTCCCAATCGGCAATCCCTTTTTTCCGAATAACGATATTCCCTTTCTTGTCCAAAAGATACGAATTCAACGGTCTTGTATTTTCAAAAGGATGCTTTTCATCTATGATCAGATAGGTAACCGGAAAAGTAAACCCGTGTTCCCCTATAAAGGTCTCCGCAGGTTCGCGCTCCTCATCCGTAATGATATAAAAATCTACCTTATCCTTGTATTTATCGTATAATTCTTGAATGCTCTGCAATTCCACCTCACAGGGCAATTCCCAAGATGCCCAAAAATTGACGAAAACCACTTTCCCCTTGGATCTACTGAAATTGAAAAAATTCCATTGGGCGTCCTTTAACTTCCAATCATAGTCCGCTATTTTGTTCCTGTTCACCTCTTGGGTAATCGACGGGCTGAAAGAAAAAACCTTATTGAGTAAAACCTTGGCGTAATTCCCGAGGGGGGTAACAAAAAAAGAGAGTATAAAAGCGAAAAGGATAATATTGAGTATTGTTTTTCTACTGGTTTTCATTTTATATCTTTCCTCATCAAAACTAGAAAACTCCTGAGCATAATCAGGAGTTTTGTTAAACTATTTCATTTTTATTTTAAGCTGCGTTCTCTTTTTTGATGACATTTAATGCAGATCCTTCATTAAACCAATTTATTTGTTGATGGTTGTAGGAATGGTTCGCCTTTACAATATCCTTGCTTCCATCTTCGTGAACAACTTCAATGGTCAATGGTTTACCGGGAGCAAATTCTTCAATATCCACAAAATTAAAGGTGTCGTTTTCTTGGATCAGGTCATAGTCTTTCTCGTCTGCAAAGGTCAGTCCCAACATGCCCTGTTTTTTCAGATTGGTCTCATGTATCCGGGCAAAGGACTTTACCAATACGGCACCTACGCCCAAATGTCTGGGCTGCATAGCGGCATGTTCCCGCGAGGAGCCTTCACCATAGTTGTGATCCCCTATGACAATGGTTTTTATCCCCGCTGCCTTGTAGGCCCGCTGTGCGTCGGGAACGCCAACGTATTCCCCTGTCAATTGATTTTTGACAAAATTGGTCTTCTTGTTAAATGCATTTACCGCTCCAATTAGGGTGTTGTTCGCTATGTTGTCTAAATGGCCCCGAAAACGAAGCCAAGGTCCGGCCATGGAAATATGGTCAGTGGTACATTTTCCAAAAGCCTTTATGAGCAATTTTACCCCTTGCAGGCTTTCTGGTTTAATAGGTAGGAAAGGGTCCAAAAGTTGCAACCTCTCTGATTTTGGATCTACCTTAACCTGTACTTTGGACCCATCTTCTGTCGGGGGCAAAAACCCGGCATCTTCCACATCAAAACCATTAGGGGGGAGTTCTATGCCCAGAGGCTCATCCAATTTAACCTCTTGTCCGTCTTCATTGATGAGCGTATCGTTCATTGGGTCAAAATCCAACTTCCCGGAAATGGCAATCGCCGCCACCATTTCTGGCGAGCCCACAAAGGCATGGGTGTTGGGATTGCCATCTGCCCTTTTTGAAAAGTTCCGATTGAAGGAATGCACTATGGTGTTTTTCTCATCCCCTTTAAGATCGCTCCTATCCCATTGCCCTATGCATGGCCCACAGGCATTGGTAAAAATAGTTGCCCCCAAATCCTCAAAGATTTTGAGCAGGCCATCCCGTTCAGCGGTAAACCTAATCTGTTCGGAACCCGGGTTTATCCCAAAATCCGCTTTAGGCTTTATCTTTTTATCCACGGCCTGTTTTGCAATGGAGGCGGCACGGGTTAAATCTTCATAGGACGAATTTGTACATGATCCTATAAGTCCCCAATCTACATTGATGGGCCAGTTGTTTTCCCTTGCTTTTGCGCCCAGTTCCCCGACAGGGGTCGCCAAATCGGGAGTAAATGGGCCGTTCAGATGTGGTTTTAACTCGCTCAGGTTTATTTCTATGAGCTGATCAAAATAATTTTCCGGATTGGCATAAACATCAGGATCGGCGGTTAAATAATCCTTTACCTTATTGGCGGCATCTGCAACTTCACTTCTTTCCGTAGCCCTTAGGTATCTTTCCATGGATTTGTCATACCCAAATGTTGAAGTGGTGGCACCGACTTCCGCCCCCATGTTACATATGGTTCCCTTACCTGTACACGAAAGGTTTTCCGCTCCTTCGCCAAAATACTCTATGATGGCCCCTGTTCCCCCTTTTACCGTAAGGATACCGGCCACTTTTAAAATAACATCTTTTGCCGATGTCCAACCAGAGATTTTACCTGTTAGTTTTACCCCTATCAATTTTGGGAACTTCAATTCCCACGCCATTCCTGCCATTACATCAACGGCATCGGCACCCCCGACACCAATGGCGATCATGCCAAGGCCACCGGCGTTTACAGTATGGGAGTCCGTCCCGATCATCATGCCACCGGGAAAGGCGTAATTTTCCAATACCACTTGATGGATGATCCCCGCTCCCGGTTTCCAAAAACCAATGCCATACTTATTGGATACCGATTCCAGAAAATCAAAAACTTCCTTGCTGGTACTATTTGCGGTCTTTAAATCGGCAACGGCTCCACTTTTAGCCTGTATCAAGTGATCGCAATGCACCGTAGTTGGCACGGCAACCTTTGACTTGCCGGCCTGCATGAACTGCAGCAATGCCATTTGGGCGGTCGCATCTTGGCAGGCAATACGGTCCGGGGCAAAATCAACATAATCCTTGCCCTTAAAAAATTCCTTTGTAGGCAGGCCATCCCATAAATGGGCATATAAAATTTTTTCCGAGAGTGTAAGGGGCCTTCCCACTATTTTGCGCGCTTGGTCAACCCTTTTTGGGATATGGGCATATACCCCTTTAATCATATCGATGTCAAATGCCATTCTAATTCTATTTTTAGTATTGTTGTCTTTCAAAATTAGTAAAATACAGAGCGTAAATAAAATTTTTGATCGTTGATTCCCCCAATATTCCAAAATTATCGAGACCATCCCAACCAATATCCATTGGCAACAGTGCTTCTATACCGTTCCGCCAGTCCTTGAAACCATGACCCTCTAAATTACTACCACAGTTTGCGGATGATATCTTCTTCTGATATCCCTTCTGCCTCTGCCTTGTAGTTCTTAATGATCCTATGCCTTAAAATCCCCATTGCAACCGCCTTTACATCTTCTATGTCCGGAGAGTATTTATTATGTGTTGCGGCATGTGCCTTGGCCCCCAAAATAAGGTTTTGGGAGGCCCTGGGCCCTGCTCCCCAATCTATATAGTGCTTTACAAAATCGGGTGCGGATTCCCTACTTGGCCTTGTGCTATTGACCAGATTTACCGCATATCCCACCACATTATCCGGCACGGGAATCCTCCTGACCAATTGTTGTACTTCTATGATTTCCGAAGCACTTAAAAGGGCATCTATTTTTGGCACACTATCCGATGTGGTGGCTTTTACGATCTGGATTTCCTCGGCCACCGAAGGGTATTTCAATTCTATGGCGAACATAAAACGATCTAACTGAGCTTCCGGTAATGGGTATGTGCCTTCTTGCTCTATGGGGTTTTGCGTAGCCAACACAAAATAGGGCAACGCCAATTTATACTGATTTCCACCTATGGTCACAGCGCGTTCCTGCATGGCCTCCAATAGTGCCGCTTGGGTCTTTGGGGGTGTGCGGTTTATTTCGTCCGCCAACACTATATTGGAGAAAATAGGCCCTTTGACAAATTTAAAATTCCGGTTCTGGTCCAGTACCTCACTTCCCAGGATATCGCTGGGCATTAGATCCGGTGTAAACTGTATGCGCCTAAAATCTAATCCCAAGGTACTTGCTATGGTGTTCACCATCAATGTCTTGGCCAATCCTGGAACGCCTATAAGCAGCGAATGGCCTCCCGTATAGATCGACAATAATATTTGATCGATGACCTGATCCTGCCCCACTATTACTTTAGCTATTTCCTGTTTTAAAGCCCGGTGTTTTTCCACCAAGCCCTTAATGGCCCCAACATCTGACATGCATTTATTCCTTTACCCATTTGTTCGCAAAATCGCAGTCCCGGTTTTCGGCATTGACACTTATATAGGTGTCTTTTATGTGCTCGTCCATCCACTTTTTAATAGTATTGAACTGCTTTTCGCGAAGGGCCAGTTCCTGTATCTTAAGATAATCCTTGGCAAAATCCGCCACGTGCTCGTCATACCTGTTCGTAACCTTCACTATTTTATATTTTGTTTCCCCGCCCCTTTGGTCTTCCTCTTGTATGGGCCTGGAAATTTCGTTGTCCTTTAAGTTCCTTACCTGGTTATAGAGTAGGGGATCCATTTTGGTAAGCTCAAACCGGGAATCGAAATTGGTGGGGTTACGGAGCAATCCCCCATCAAACTTGGTTTCTTTCTCATCGGAGAAATTTAGGGCGGCCTCTGCGAACGTAAATTTACCGGCCAAAATATTGTTCCTGATGCTATCAAGCTCGGCTTTGGCCGCATCAATGGCCTTCTGGGGAATTTCAGGGGAAATGAGGATGTGCCTTAAATCCAGTTCTTGCCCCCGTATTTTTTCGAGGTAAATAATATGGAAACCGAATGGGGTCTCAAAAGGATCCGAGACCTCCCCTTCGCGCAGACTAAATGCCACATCCTTAAATTCCTTTACAAAAGGGGTCTCCTTTGTCATGCTATAGAATCCACCTTTGGATTTGGAAACTGGATCTTGGGAGTACAAGATTGCCTTAACGCTGAAGCTGGCATCATTTTCCTCTACATCGGCCTTAATTGCGTTTAATTTGTCTATGGTCTTTTGTTTCTCTTCCTCAGTGGCCTTGGGCTCTTTTACTATTTGGGAAATCTCAAGTTCCGCACCAAAAACAGGCCTGTCCTCCTTTGGGATTTTATTGAAGAACCTCCGTACTTCCTCCGGGGTAATTTCTATGTCGCTTACTATTTTTTGCTGCATCTTTTCGGACAGCATTCTAAGTTTATTTATTTTATAGAGTTCTTCCCTAAAACTTTCCTCATTTTCCTTTTTGTAATACTTAAGTACTTTTTGCATGGAGCCCACTTGGGAGACCAATTGCTGTATTTGTCTCTCCCCCGTTGCGTTCACGTCATCATCGGAGACCAGGATACTATCCTGCACGGCCTGGTGCGCGTACAGCCTGTCTTCCATTAGCTTGCCCAAAAGCCCGCAATGGGTAATATCTTCCGTGGAGACGCCCTGGCTCTTTAGATCGATGAGTGTTTTAGAGATATCCGAATCCAATATAACATAGTCGCCAACCACTGCGGCGATCCCATCCAATTTGATCTTTTTGAAATTGTTTGAAGAATCCTTTTTGATGTTAACATCCATTTCAACAACAACATCGTATGGTTCAATTTGTGTATCCGGAGCCTCTTTGGTAACCTGCGAAAAAATCATACCGGACAACAATAAAAACAACAACAGCGGGGCACTCTTATTTTTCTTGTACATAAACCTCAAATTCTTTTTGTTTAATGGCTTCATCTATAATTTCAGTTTCCAATTTTCTTAGGTAATCCAATCTCCGTCTGTTCATCAAAAGCTGTTTAATGGTGGGTTCCACAAAATTGAGGGGTGCTATATCATTGATTTTTAGCACATCGTTTACCTTTGCCAAATATACCCCTATTGAATCCTGT
This sequence comes from Flavobacteriaceae bacterium, assembly GCA_041749595.1. Classification (GTDB taxonomy): domain Bacteria; phylum Bacteroidota; class Bacteroidia; order Flavobacteriales; family Flavobacteriaceae; genus Aurantibrevibacter. The sequence goes on from JBGTBA010000005.1 coordinate 70,914, forward strand.
AATTCAAAAAATTGTGATTTTTTTAAGTACCTATCCTGGTTTTCAAAGGTTAAGGGAGGTATTTCCGCAAGTAGCCTGGAAGTGGTTACCCATATTGAGTCGTTAAAATTCAACTTTCTGAATTGCACCCCAATGGAATCCAAATAAGCCATATCCTTCGCATTAAACCTCCTTAAACTTTCAATGACTTTTTCCTTATCCAGAAACTGTAGCGGCAACTCTATAAATCTTAGTTGTACGATCTGCTCCTTTAACTTAAAATTTTCCTTTTCCCGTTCGTAAAAATCCAATAATTCGGATTTGCTTATAGCGGTATCCTGATACTGTACCACTAAAGCCCCTTTGTATGCCTCGGTGTACAGATCTGTTCTATAATTGGCCACCAATCTTTCGTATTTGGTCAATTCCCACTCGGGCAGGTTTATTTTGGACTTGGAAAAAAGCAACTGTTTGGAGGCCCAGTTATTGATATAATTGGCAACAAAAGAAGCACTGTCCTCCTTAGAGAGGTTGTCTGTCAAGAGCGCGGCCACGTCTTCCCTGTACAAATAGGTTTCCCCTACCCGTGCCAATGGTACTTTTACCTCTTTTTCCTTCCAAAAAGAATCGCAAGATGCCAGTATCAACACAATAGCAGGCACCGTAAAAACTCCTGAAAATACGCTTCTGAATCTTTTAAATAAAAACATCTGGCAAAAATAAGAAATAACCCATCTTGTGCAAGTTCCTATTTTAAGTGGAATACCCATGGTTTTTAACTAAATTTTAAAAACAAAATACCATATATTAGGCAACACTTTACCAAAAAGTATTAAATTTAGGAGTATGGACAACAGGAAAATTAAGCTTATATGGGATTTTAGGGGTTCGGGGGCAGACAAAACCGCAGAACACCATGAAAAACATCTAAAAGAATACGTACTCCTAGAAAGTCTGGAATTGGATATCACGGGGCACAAAGTATTTAGCGATCTGCACAGTATAGCGTATCTGGTAGTCCGTGAAAATAAAATGGTCCAGGTCCGTGATGCCCTAAAGCCACATCGTGGGGAAATATATGAGGACTAAATAACAAAGTCAATGAATTAAAGGTGCAAAGCGCACCCCGCACTCAAAGTTCCAGGCCATGCCAACAAAATACCGATTCCTGTTCAACCGATACCTATTTATTTTAGCAACTTCCTTTTTGTGTTCCTGCGGTTCGGAAGTAAAACCCCCCAACCCTCTGGAAGATGCTTTGGCCTCGCAAAATCCAAAAATAAAAAGGGTCATGGACAGTATCGACCGTTATGAGGTACAGGTACGATATACCCAAATAGATAGGAAAAACGACAGTATTTTCTTTACCGATCATGATTTTCAGGTAGATGCAAAGAATTATTTTTATCCTGCAAGCTCGGTTAAGTTTCCAATAGCCATTTTGGCACTTGAAAAACTGAACGACAACAACAACCTTACCCTGTACAGTCGGTTTTATATTGAAGGGGATTCCATTGAGACCACATTTGCCAATGATGTCTCAAAGATCTTTGCGATAAGCGACAATGATGCCAATAATAGGCTGTTCGAATTTTTGGGGCAGGATAGGATCAACCAAAAATTACTGGATAAAGGCCTTTCAGCTGTCCGCATTTCACATAGGCTATCCGTTCCGGATGCGGATGAATTAACGACAAAACCATTGGTGGTCTATCTGAACGATAGTACAACCACAACACTTTGTTCAAGCATAAACAAACCCCCACAGCTCCTGAAATTAAATCATATCCAAAAAGGAACTGGTTTTTATGACGGGGCCGCCCTAATTGATGCCCTTTTCAATTTTAGCCTAAAAAATTACTACCCGATCGATGCCCAACATGGCGTTTTAAAACGGATTGTTTTTCCTGAAAAATTCGCCGAAAACGAAAGGTTTGGTATAAATAGGGAACAACGGGTATTTTTACTTGCCGCCATGCACACATTGCCCCGGGAGCTGGGTTACAATACGGACGAGTATTATGACAGCTACGGTAAATTTTTTATTTTTGGGGATACCAAGGAAAACATCCCCGACCACATCAAAATCTACAACAAGGTAGGTTATGCATATGGCACCTTAACCGACTGTGCCTACATTACGGACACAAAAAACGGTGTGGAGTTTTTGGTCACGGCAACCATTTTGGTGAACAAAGATGGTGTTTTTAACAACGATAGCTACGAATACGACGAGATCGGTATTCCGTTTTTGGCAGAACTGGGAAGGCAGCTCTACGCTCATGAGTTGGAAAGGAAAAAGGACGATAGATAACTTTGGATTTACTTTGGGGCAAGTGTACCGAGAGCATAAAAAATGTCGTGAAAAACCATTACCTTTAATCTTTATACCGGGAAATAAAAACAATTGATCATTTAAAAGACACATCATGGCAAAAGGACAGGACGCAAAGAAAAACGTAAAGAAAAAATCGGAAAAAACCGCCAAAGAAAAAAAAGAGGCAAAAAAAGATAAAAAATCCAAAAGAATTTGATTTAATACACCTAAATAAATCAAAAAAAATCCGGGATGCTGCTTTTACCAAGCACCACTTATTGGAAAAACATCTTGCTTCCATTTTAGATTGAAAAAAATTTGTACCTTTTTCATGGAAAAAAGGTCTCCATAAATTTTTAAAAACTATCCTATGGAAACAATAAAGATGATTACATCCATAAAATTGATGGGCACTGTCTGCATATCCGTTCTCTTGCTATATTGCAAATCGGAACCAAAAAAAACGAAAGAAAAGCGCGAAGCACCTACAACAGCGCAGTTTGGTTTTGTCCCCAACCCCATAGAGGTTCCCGAGCAGGAAGTCAAGGTCCTGGCTATAGGTGCCAAAGCACCGGATTTCAGTTTACCCGGAACAGATGGAAAGTTCCATTCTTTGACCGACTATTCGGACGCCCAAGTTTTGGCCATTATCTTTACCTGCAACCATTGCCCTACGGCACAAGCTTATGAAGAACGGATTAAGGCCATTGTCGACGATTACCAATCCAAAAGCGTCCAGATCATTGCCATATCTCCTAATAGTCCGCTTGGTTTACTTTACGAGGAGTTGGGGTATTCCGATTTGGGGGATACCTATGAAGACAATATAACACGGGCCAAAAAACACAATTATAACTTTCCTTACCTCTATGATGGCGATAATCAAAAGGTGTCATTGGCCTATGGCCCCGCGGCAACTCCACATACATTTGTTTTTGACCAAGAGCGGATACTGCGCTACGTGGGAAGAATTGATGGTTCGGAAAAGCCCGGAACCGCCCATGGTGAGGATTTACGCCATGCCATTGATAATCTGCTTTCCGGAACGGAAATAAAGGAACCGGTCACGAAAACTTTTGGCTGCTCTACCAAGTGGGGATGGAAACTAAAAATGCGCGATAAGGTAGATACCGAATGGAAACACAGAGAGGTAGCATTGACCACCAGTTCCTTGGGAGCTCTTAAAGAAGTGGTGCAAAACAAAGGCAATAAACTACGCCTGATCAATGTTTGGGCCACCTGGTGCGCCCCATGCCGATTGGAATATCCCGAATTTATTGTGCTGCAGCGCATGTTCGGAGCGCGCGATTTTGAATTTGTTTCCATTTCTGCCGATAAATTGTCCAAAGAAGAAGCCGCATTGGACTTTTTAAAAAAAGTAGCGTCCGGCGTAACCAATTATATTGCCGAAAATGATGACAAATATGCTCTTATAGAAGCTATTGATCCTAATTGGAACGGTGCATTGCCCTACACCCTTTTAATTGAGCCCGGAGGACAGGTGGTATGGCAACACCAAGGCGAAGTGGATTTCCAGGAACTAAAAACATTCATAGTGGACCACCCGATGATGGGACGGGTTTATTGATAGGCGAAAACCTAAACCGGCTTGGCATAGAGATCAAAATCCGAGGCCTCCGTGATGGTTAAGTCCGCAAATTCACCGATTTTCAGATAATGGGAAGCGGCATCTACCAACACTTCGTTGTCCACATCGGGGGAATCAAATTCGGTGCGGCCAACAAAATAGGTCCCTTCTTTCCGGTCAATGATGCAACGCATGGTTTTTCCAATCTTTTCTTGATTAAGTTCCCATGAAATTTGAGATTGCAGATCCATAATCTCGGCTGCCCTAGCCTGTTTAATTTCTTCGGGGACGTTATCTTTCAAGGCATATGCATGCGTGTTTTCCTCATGACTATACGTAAAGCACCCCAAACGATCAAAGCGCATGGCAGCAACCCACTGTTTTAAGGTCTGGAAATCCGCTTCGGTTTCGCCGGGATAGCCCACGATCAAGGTGGTCCGTATGGCCATGCCAGGTACGGTATTCCTAAATTCCGACAGTAATTTGGTGGTCTTTTCCTGGGTGGTGCCCCGGCGCATACTTTTAAGAATTGGGTCGGAAATATGCTGCAATGGGATGTCTATATAATTGCATATTTTGGAGTTATTGCACATTATCTCCAGCACATCCATCGGGAAACCGGAAGGAAAAGCATAATGTAATCGGATCCATTCAATACCATCTACTTTCACCAATTCTAAAAGCAATTCGGCCAGATTGCGTTTTTTATACAGATCCAACCCGTAATAGGTGAGGTCTTGTGCAATAAGAATCAATTCCTTAACGCCATTGGAGGCCAATTTCCGGGCTTCAAAAACCAAGTCCTCTATGGGTGTGCTTTTGTGCTTACCCCGCATTATGGGTATGGCGCAAAAAGAGCAGGGCCTGTCGCATCCTTCCGCGATTTTTAAGTAAGCATAGTTTTTAGGTGTTGTGGTTAACCGCTCTCCTATTAATTCATGCTTATAATTCGCCCCTAAAGCCTTTAAAAGATTAGGTAAATCACTAGTGCCAAAATAAGCGTCCACATTGGGGATTTCCTTTTGTAAATCTGGTTTATACCGCTCGCTCAGACATCCTGTGACAAAAACTTTATCAATCTCGCCGGATTCTTTCCGTTGTACATACTCCAGAATTGTATTTACGCTTTCCTCTTTGGCATTGGCAATAAAACCGCAGGTATTTATAACCACGATATTGCCATCTTCTTCATGTACCACTTCCTTGTTATTTGCCCGTAATTGACCCATGAGGATCTCCGAATCATACACATTTTTGGAGCACCCCAGGGTAACCACATTGATCTTGTTTTTTTTTATCGATTTTGTTCGCATTCATTAAGAATTGAAGTGCAAAAGTACGACAACCCAGACTATCCATTTCCATTTAAAAATATTTTTACTGCTTGGGCATTAAATCATCTGTTCACAACACCCTTGCCGTGGTGTGAAAAAAAATAACGATCAATGATGAAAAGCCAATTGCTTCTCCCATACCTACTTGTTGCCTTCATTTGTATTTCATGTTCCAATGATTCTGATGGCACTCCCGTTATGGAAGTGAAAGGAATGTACTTTCCCCCGATCAATAGTGATGTTTGGGAGACTATTTCAATAGCGGAATTAAACTGGAACGAAGTAGCAGGGCAACCCCTTTACGATTTTTTGGAAGAGAACAATACTGACTTTATAATCTTGAAAAATGGCAGGATTGTAACGGAAAAATATTTTGGCGATTTTAATGCCGAAACGAACCATTCATGGAACCCGGCAGCAAAGACATTAACGGCATTTGATGCCGGATTATGGATAAGGATCAGTGCACTGGTGGATTAACCCAATTGCAAAAAAATTAGGGCAATTGCACTATGTTTTATTTGGTATTACTAAAAAAGGAATCCACAAATTCGTACTTATTGAATACCTGTAAATCCTCCATGCCTTCACCCACCCCTATATATTTTACGGGGATCTGAAATTGGTCCGATATACCGATAACCACCCCGCCTTTTGCTGTTCCGTCCAATTTTGTGACCGCTAGTGAAGTAACCTCGGTGGCTTTGGTAAATGCCTTTGCTTGCTCAAAGGCATTTTGGCCCGTAGAACCATCCAATACCAATAATACCTCATGGGGGGCATCTGCAACAACTTTTTGCATTACACGTTTCACCTTGGTCAATTCGTTCATTAAGTTTACCTTATTGTGTAACCTACCGGCAGTATCAATAATCACCACATCGGCATTTTGGGTTACGGCAGAAGTTAGGGTGTCAAAAGCCACGGAAGCAGGATCGCTGCCCATCTGTTGTTTTATAATAGGGACATTTACCCGATCTGCCCAAATTTGTAATTGGTCTATGGCAGCGGCCCTGAAAGTATCTGCCGCCCCCAGGATAACTTTAAACCCTTGTTTTTTAAATTGGTGCGCCAATTTCCCGATCGTCGTGGTCTTCCCTACGCCATTTACCCCCACTACCATAATGACATACGGTTTTTGAGCTTTCGGTACCGTAAATTCCGTTTCCTCCCCTGAATGGGTCTCGGCAAGAAGGCCGGCGATTTCTTCCCTTAGGATCTCATTCAATTCATTGGTGCCCAAATATTTGTCCCGGGCTACCCTGGCCTCTATGCGGGCTATTATTTTTAGGGTGGTTGCCACGCCTACATCAGAAGAAACCAAAATCTCTTCCAGATTATCAAGAACATCGTCATCTACCTTTGATTTTCCGGCGACGGCCTTACTAAGTTTGGATAAAAATGTGGTATTGGTCTTTTCCAGCCCTTTGTCCAACGTTTCTTTTTTCTGATTGGCAAATATCTTTTTAAATATGCTCATCCGTTTATTATAGTTGGTTTTGTCAAAGATATAAAAATAAAAAAACTACTTTCTTTGGAAAGCAGCTTTATAAAACAATCGTTTTTGATCGTTATTTCGTGTTCAACCAATCGTTCACCAATTCGGGTGCCATCACGGCCTCTACAAAAGTATATGCCCCCGATTTTGGCGATTTTACCATTTTTATCGCTTTGGTCAATCGTTTAGAACTTGTCTGCAAACTCGCTACCGTCTTCTTTGCCATGATCTGTTATTTTATTTCTTTATGAACCGTCATTCTCTTAAGGATAGGGTTGAACTTTTTTATCTCTATCCTATCCGGAGTATTTTTCTTGTTTTTGGTGGTGATGTACCTTGATGTACCCGGCATGCCGGAATCCTTGTGTTCCGTACATTCCAATATCACCTGAATTCTGTTGCCCTTCTTTGCCATTGTTATCTTATATTAGTAAGATCGGATTAAATGAATCCTTTTGATTTTGCCTCCTTTAAAACTGCGGATATCCCTTTTTTGTTGATGCTCTTCAACGCTCTAGTGGATACTTTTAGGGTAATCCAACGATCTTCTTCCGGTATGTAGAAACGTTTTTTGGAAAGATTCACCTCAAATCTTCTCTTTGTCTTGTTAATGGAGAAGGACACATTGTTCCCAACCATGGCTTTCTTCCCAGTTAGTTCACAAACTTTTGACATTTCGTTTCTTTTTTGTGTGATTTTTAAACAGGCTGCAAATTTATGTCATTTTTATGGGACGTACAAAATTCTTTTTCAGAATTTTAAAATTTCTTTTTGAAGTAGTTCAAACGCCTTATAGGTTGCTTTTTCAACAATACGCTCCCTTTGGTTTCCCATCATGAACCTCTCTGCAAATACCCTTTTTGGTGTGGCAATTGCAATACATACCGTACCCACATCCACATCGGAATCTCCTTTTGTTGGGCCCGCGTTGCCCGTGGTGGCCACGGCGAAATCCGTTTCCATAAGGTTCCGGACATTTTGGGCCATTGCCATTGCTACCTCTTCGCTTACTACGGAATAGGTGTCTATCATTTGTTGGGGCACGTTAAGCACCTTTATTTTTGTCTCCGTGGCATAACTGACAACGCTGCCTTTAAAGTAGGCGGAAGCACCGGGAAGTGCCGTTATTTTCTGGGCCAGGCCGCCCCCCGTACAACTTTCCGCAGTGGCCAGGGTCATTCTTTTTTCAATAAGTCTTTTGGCTATTGTTTCTTCAATGGTTTCCCCATCTTCTGCCCCATAAATAATTTCCCCTAGCAATTGGGCCAGTTTTTCGGATTCCGCATCCATGGCCCTAGAAATGGTCTCTTTATCCGATCCTTTGGCAGTAAGCCGCAACCTTACCTTTCCCAAACCGGGCAAGTAGGCCAGTTTTATAAAAGAGGGCAGTGCGTCCTCCCACGGTTGAAGCCTTTCTGCTATGGCACTTTCGCCTGCCCCATAGGTGACAATGGTTTTATGGAGGATATGCGGTCGTTGAAAAGTTTGTGAAATTCTGGGGATCACTTCGGTGATGATCAAGTTCTCCATTTCAAAAGGAACGCCGGGCAAGGATACAAAAACGGTCCCTCTTTGGTAAAACCACATGCCGGGTGCCGTTCCGTAAGCATTGTGGAGCGTTGTGGCGGTGGACGGGACCAGTGCCTGTTTCCTATTGATTTCTGAAATTGGAACCTTTAACTGTTTTTTGAACAATTCCTCAACGTGTTTCAACACTTCTTGATCCTCAATGAGTATGTCGCCAAAATATTCGCAGATTGTACGTTTGGTAATATCGTCTTTGGTAGGTCCCAATCCGCCTGTTATGATGACCACATCCACTCTTGTTTCGGCATCTTTCAAAGCCTTCAGAATATGGTCTTTGTCATCCTGAACAGAGGTGATCTGATAGATGGAAATACCGATTTTATTGAATTCCTTGGCGATGAAAACGGAATTTGTATCCGTAATTTGCCCTATGAGGATTTCATCCCCAATGGTAATGATCTCTGCGAACATTACAGGTGGAAATCCTTTTTCAGTTCGGACACTACCTGGTGGATATCTTTTTTGAGGATCGGGAATATCTTTTCCAGTTCGGGCCGATTGGCCCCGTTCTTTCCAAGCGTCTCAATTTGATAGGCCGCCGCCCGGGTCTGTTCCATTCCCAACAGATCTACATTGGGCTTTATCTTATGTGCAAGTTTATATGCCCTTTCATAATTGCGCTCATTCAAGGCTGTTTCCAATTCTTCCAGATCCTGCGGGACTTCTTCCAAAAAAACGGAAATTACCGAAGTGATAAAATCCTCATCCCCCTGGGCCATCTCATTTAATTTATCTAAAGAGTATATCATTATTTTATTTTTACATGGAACATTTCTTCACCTTCCAACCTTCCCGAAAGATAGTCATTCGCACTGATTTTACCAACTCCCGAAGGGGTTCCGGTAAAAATTATATCTCCTTTTTTAAGGGTGAAATACTTAGATACATGTGCAATGAGCTCATCTATTTTCCAAAGCATAAGATTTGTGTTTCCCTGTTGTACCACTTCCCCGTTCTTTAACAGGGAAAAACTGAGTTCGTCGCTATTTTTGAATTTTGCTTTTGGCACCCATTTCCCAATGACCGCGGCACCGTCAAAACCCTTGGCCTTTTCCCAAGGCAGCCCTTTTTCCTTTAATTTGGCTTGCAGGTCCCTTGCAGTAAAATCGATCCCCAAACCAACTTCATCATAATAGGTGTGTGCAAATTTTACATCTATGTGTTTGCCAACTTTTTTTATTTTTACCAGCACTTCCACTTCATGGTGCACATCATTGGAGAATTCCGGAATATAAAAATCCTGTTCCTTGGGAAGTACCGCAGAGTCCGGCTTTATAAAGACCACCGGTTCCACTGGCCGTTCATTGGACAGTTCTTTAATATGATCCACGTAATTTCTGCCTATGCAAATAATCTTCATATATGGTTAAATGAATATGTTTTCACTGCTCAACCCAATTTAGTGTTGAGTTTTCCCAATTTAATTTGGGTCAATACTTTCTTGGTGTACAATGGGAAATCGGCGTTCAATATCCAACCGAAATAGCCCGGTTCGCTCTCCAGGACTTCGTTTACTTTTTTGCCCTTGTGTTTTCCAAATGAGAAAATCTCATTTCCTTCCTCATCAAAAACAATAAACCCGGCGAAATCGGCAGCCTGTTTATGGGTAGAGAATTCGGCCAATTTCTTGATGTTGTTTTCCAATTCGGGATACCTGTCCAATTGGGCCAACAATACTTCATAGGTGGCATTGGTGTCTGCCGCCGCGCTGTGTGCATCGGCAAGCTCCTTATCGCAATAAAATTTATAGGCAGCTCCCAAAGTGCGCTTCTCCATTTTATGGAAAATGGTCTGGACATCTACGGAAACCGTGTTTTTCATGTCGAAATCCACATCCGAACGAAGCATTTCCTCGGCCAAAAGGGGAATATCGAACCGATCCGAGTTAAATCCGCCCAGATCACTGTCCTTTATCATTTTATGGATTTCCTTTGAGCGTTCCTTAAAAGTGGGTTCACTGGCCACTTTTTCGTTGGAAATGCCATGAATTGCCACAACCTCCTCCGGAATTTTCATTTCAGGATTTATCAGCCAGGTTTTGCTCTCCTTATTTCCGTTTGGATATATTTTCAATATGGAGATTTCTACGATCCTATCCTTTGCCACATTGGTTCCGGTAGTTTCCAAATCAAAAAAACAAATGGGCCTTGTTAACTTTAGTTGCATGCTATGGCAGATTTTCTGCAAAGATAGTTTTTACATGGCTTTGGGGAAACTAATGTCCGCTTTTCTTACATCTCGGCAAAAACAACGTAACATTACTTGCTTTTTGTTCTTTCTTAGGTTTTTAATGACGAGTTTCCATGTGCCGTCCACCGCCCTAGACCTCCCTGTTTATGTCCCAAGCTTCCAAATAATCGGCAACTGCCTTTACGAACATGCCGCCCAAAGCACCGTTAACCACCCTATGGTCATAGCTGTGCGACAAAAACATTTTACTGCGGATACCAATAAAATCGCCTTCAGGGGTTTCAATCACCGACGGCATTTTACGTATGGCCCCCAAAGCCAGTACCCCTACTTGAGGTTGATTGATGATGGGCGTGCCGAAAATGCTCCCAAATGAACCTACATTAGTTACTGTATAAGTGCCCTCTTTTATTTCATCTGGTTTCAATGCATTGGTGCGGGCCCTGTTTGCGAGGTCATTGACAGCTTTTGTCATCCCTACCAAGTTTAGTTGATCTGCATTTTTTATGACCGGAACTATCAAATTGCCATCTGGCAATGCCGCGGCCATACCAATGTTTATGCTTTTTTTCTTAATTACGTTGTCCCCATCCACTGATATGTTCATCATAGGGAAGTTCTTTAAGGCTTTAACCACCGCCTCGATAAATATGGGGGTAAAGGTAAGTTTCTCCCCTTCCCTTTTTTCGAAAATATCTTTTACTTTATTCCTCCAATTGACCACATTGGTCACATCCACTTCTACAAAACTCTGTACATGGGCCGAGGTGGAAACACTGTTCACCATGTGCTGGGCAATGAGTTTCCCCATTCGCGACATAGGGATTACCTCATCCCCGCTACCAAATTGGTCCTTTGCGGCCCGTTCCTTTTCGCCATTGGATTTTATTTCCCCTTGAATGGGCAAGGCAATTTCCTTGTCCTTTACCGGGATCTGTACCGAAAATGCATGTTTTCCGGATTTTTTGTTCTCCAGATGCTCCAGGATATCGTTTTTGGTAACCCTCCCCTCACTACCTGTCCCTGGAACAGTATCAAGTTCGGCAAGGGAAATCCCTTCCTGTTTGGCAATGTTCTTAACCAAAGGGGAATAAAATCGATCCGATGCATTAGGGACATTGTAATAGTCCTGTACAGGGACATTAACGGTTTCCTTAGCCCCTGTACCCTTATCTGCCAATTCCCGAACGGTTTCTTCCTGGGCCATTGGTCTGGGTTCCTCTTTTACGACTTTGGCATCCTCTACCGGAGCAAATGCCCCCTTGTCGGTTTCTATTATGGCCACGGTCTGCCCAACCTTTATTACATCATCAACGTTGAACAGCATTTGCACCAAAACACCTTCAACCTCGCTGGGGATCTCGGAATCTACCTTGTCCGTGGCAATTTCAAAAACGGCCTCATCCATTTCAACAGTGTCCCCGACATCCTTTAACCAAGAAGTCAATGTTGCTTCTGCCACACTTTCCCCCATCTGCGGTAATTTTAATTCAAACTTTGACATATTGCTGTATAATGTGCTTTTGGGAATTACTATTTTGTAAAAATATTAAAAAAAATGCCTTATTTTTAAATTTATAGTATCGTAAACCGTTGTTTTCAAAATACTTTTAATGAATTTTCAAAGGGAATTCGGTTTAAGATACTTCTTCCCAACGTAATTTCATCCGCATATTCCAATTCATCGCCAACAGCGATTCCCCTTGCAATGGTAGAGGTCGTTATTTCGGTGCCCTCTAACTTTTTATAAATATAAAAATTAGTGGTATCCCCCTCCATAGTGGAGCTCAGGGCAAAAATGAGTTCCTTTATTTTTCCTAATTTTACCTTGGACACCAGTGAAGCAATGGTAAGATCTTGGGGGCCTATCCCTTCCATGGGTGAAATCTTTCCCCCGAGCACATGGTACAGCCCCTTATACTGCCCTGTGTTTTCTATGGCCATCACATCCCTGATATCTTCTACCACACAGACCAAACCTTCATCTCTTTTGGGGCTGGCGCAAATTTCACACACCTCGGCATCGGAAATATTGTGGCAATTACCGCAAAATTTAATTTGGCTGCGCAAACCCTCCAGCGCACTGGCCAAGCGAGTGGTCCGTTCATTGGGCTGTTTTAACAAATGCAATACCAAACGCAGTGCGGTACGCTTGCCAATGCCCGGTAACTGAGACATTTCATAAACTGCTTTTTCCAATAATTTCGAAGAAAAATCCATAGTGCCAAAATTACGATTTTAGATTTATGTTTTAACTTTTTGTACTTTGCAATTGAAATTTATTTTTATGACCCCTACTCACATTCTGCTTTTGATCGGCTGTTATTTTGTTTTGCTCTTGCTGATTTCCTATTTTACCGGGAAAAACGATTCCAATGCCGATTTTTTTAAAGGCGGAAGACAGTCGCCTTGGTTTTTAGTGGCATTTGGAATGATCGGTGCCTCCTTGTCAGGGGTCACCTTTATTTCCGTTCCTGGTGGGGTGGAAAGCACCCAGTTTAGTTATATGCAGGTGGTTTTTGGTTACCTGATCGGTTATTTTGTGATCGCCTATCTGCTCATGCCCATTTATTACAAATTTAATGTTACCTCCATCTATGAATATCTGGAACAGCGTTTTGGGACGGTGAGTTATAAAACCGGAGCCGTTTTCTTTTTCATATCCAAAGTACTCGGCGCTTCTTTCCGTCTGTTTTTGGTGGCCATTGTGTTGCAGCAGTTTGTTTTTGATGCCCTGGGGGTTCCTTTTGAACTTACCGTTACCCTGTCCATATTTCTGATCTGGGTGTACACTTTTAAAGGAGGGATAAAGACCATTGTGTGGACAGATACCCTACAGACCCTTTTTATGTTGGTCTCCGTGGGCCTGTCCATCTATTTGATCAGCCAAAAACTGGGTTGGGGCCCGTCCGAATTTTTAACTTCTGATGAATTGCGGCAGTATAACAAAATACTGTTCTCCGATAATTTTTTTAATCGCAATTACTTTATAAAATCCATTATCGGCGGCATGTTCATTGCCATTTGCATGACAGGCCTCGATCAGGATATGATGCAGAAGAACCTTTCCTGCAAAACCCTGAAGGATGCCCAGAAAAATATGGTGTCCTTTAGTCTGGTACTTGTGGTGGTAAACTTTATCTTCCTGCTTCTGGGAGCCCTTTTGTTTATTTACGCCGAACGTTTTTCCATTGCCACACCACTTATGGACGGTACGCCGAAATCCGACTTGCTTTTCCCCGAAATAGCGATCAACAGTGGCTTGGGGCCCATCGTTTCCATTACCTTTCTGTTGGGCCTCATCGCTGCGGCCTACAGCAGTGCGGACAGTGCATTGACATCTTTGACCACCTCTTTTTGTGTGGATTTTATGGGGATTGAAAAAAGACCGTTATCCCAACAGAACAAACTGCGCAAAAAGACCCATATTGCAATGGGCATCCTGTTGATTATAGTGATCATCATCTTTAAATATGTGCTGGACCGAAATGTCATAGACGGGGTCCTCACTGCGGCCACGTATACCTATGGCCCGCTTTTGGGCTTGTTTACTTTTGGTATTTTTACAAATTACCAGATCAAGGACAAATACGCCTTGGTGGTGGCGTTGACCTCGGTGTTCCTGATCATGGGAATTGCCCAGGTTCCGCCTGCCTATCTGGGCGGGTACACCATAGGGTATGAACTCTTGCCCATAAACGGGCTCTTTACCTTCATTGGTCTGTTCTTGATACGGAAAAAAACAGTTAGTATGCAGTAATCGGTACTTAGTACTCCTAATCCAATCACTTACAACCTTTTATTTATCGCTCGATATTTCGCTGGAATGTTCAATTTTTTTATGAAAAATAGGTGTATATATTTTTAGGTTTTTTATCTGCACTTTTCTGGCGAATTCAGCTTTTAAATTTTGGATGACGAAAACAAGTTTATTGGAAATTCCATAAATAATCCGCTTATCATCCACTAACCTAGCCCTTAACCAAAAGGGTTGGCTTGCGAAGTATTCCCATACATACTATCTGCCTTTTGTTCCACACTTTAAGCATACTTGCTCAAAGCACTTAAATT
>JBGTBA010000006.1:0-42564 GCA_041749595.1 Flavobacteriaceae bacterium
ACCGGACTCTCAAAGCCATTGACGCCAACGGAAGCGACACCAAAAAAGTAATTGTCAATAACAATCCCATCCAGAGTAAATGAATCCACATCCCCAACAAACCGACTATAATCCCATGTGGGAGATGTAGTGTCCCGCCAATATATTTTATACCCTATAGCTCCGTCCACTTTGCTCCATTGAAATTTAGCGGATGGTTCAACAATGCCGCCAATTTTCACCTCTATTGGTGCAGGCGGTGCCCAAGCTAGGGAAGCCAAATTGATTGCATTTACGGAAGTTAGTTTTTTGGCGTATTCAAAATCCACGTGTTCCAACACATCTCCATAGGCTATACCGTTCTCCATGCGAATATCCTGGTGTTGTTGGGTATAATTTTCATGGGCCTCCATAATTCGGATTCCTGCAAAACCGGCATCGTTAAAAGGGCGGTGATGTCCACCTCTACCAAAGCGATCCAGACGGTAAATGAGCATGGGGTTCATTTCGGGCATATAGGTTTTTATCGTTTTATGAACATATCGCGCCAATTGTCTTGAAATACCATCTACTTCCCCACCATAAAAACGTCGTGCATTGCGTTCTTTTTCGGTTTCTGTTGGGGGTACAGGTTCGGAAAATATTCGAAAATCAACATTACTTATAATTCCGTCTACACCACTTATATTGCCGATCATATCATTGTTCATTATCCCAATGATTTCCCATCCTTTTTTCTTGGCATAGGCCGCAAGTCCCTTGCCGCCATAAAGTCCTTGTTCCTCTCCGGAGAGGCCCACGTATATAATACTATTTTCAAATGTATACTTAGACAATACTCGAGCCGCCTCTATGGTGCCTGCCATACCACTGGCATTGTCGTTGGCACCCGGGGAATCTGAGGTAAAATTATTGGGATCGCTTACGCGGGAATCAATGTCGCCGCTCATGATAATAAAGCGGTTGGGGTATTTGGTGCCTTTCTGCACTGCCACCACATTGACCACATAAACGTCCTTAACAATACGATCATTATCGCCTTTTTTTACCAAGTCTTTTTGATAAAAGACATTGAGGCAGCCTTTGCATTCACCTGAAATTTTATCGAACTCGCTCTTTATCCACCGTCGGGCGGCACCGATGCCTCGAGTACTGGAGATGGTATCGCTTAACGTATGCCGGGTGCCAAAATTGGCCAATGTAGTCACATCGGCCTTTATACGTTCGGCCGATATTGCATCGATAATTTCATATGGTCGTGGATCCGTCTGTGAAAAAATGGAAGTACAACAAAGTAGGAAGGAAATAAGAATACTTTTTAGCATTACGGCTCAAATTTTTAAGTTTCTAATGTACGTTTATCCCGCATTGTTTTTTCTTAAAATAATGTTAATACGATTTTTTAATCATGTAAGTTACGCTAAAAACTGGGCCTATAATTAGCACCAAAAACAGATAGCTCGGATCAATCTTCTCTGCTAGAAAAGAAAGAGATTGGATGCTTAAAATGCTTATGGAAAAACCAATACTGTTCATCAGCGTAAGCCCTGTTCCTTTGAGTTCTGCGGGGATGGAGGCGGCTGCAAGATTTGAGAATTGGGGCGAATCTGATATTACGGCCATGCCCCAAAGACACCATGCCATTAAAAAAAGGATTTGCGGCAGTTGAAAGGTCCAAGGAGAAACCAGACAAAAAATTCCGGAAATCAATAAGGATACCAATGCCACTTTTCGGCTCCCAACCATTTCGGAGGCAATACCGCCAAGGACACAGGATAAACTGCCGACACCTATGATAATGGCTGTCCAAAAGGGAACGGAAAGGTCAGTCCCGTTAGTGGTGTTATAGGTTTGTACTGCTAGAGGCGTAAAGGCCCAAAAAGCATACAACTCCCACATATGGCCAAAATAGCCAAAAGTAGCCTTTCTGTATGCCTTTATCTTAAATAGGGACGGCCCCGCCTTTAATTGCAATTTGCTACTTGGTTTTCGGTACGGGCCGTTCGGCACTAATAACCACATGGTCAATCCGCCCAGCACCGCAATAAGTGAGGTAATCTTAATTACACCCGTATAATCGTTAACGGATAATTCCGTTACCAGATACGGAAAAGCAGAGCCCAAGACGAGTGCCCCAACAAGAAAGCCCAGGGCTTTTCCCAGTCCTTTTTCGTAATAATCAGCGGCTATTCTCATACCTACGGGATAAATTCCCGCCATAAAAAATCCCGTGCCGAAGCGTGCGGAAAGCATGATCCATTTTTGCATGGGTTCTACAAGTAGCGCAAAATTGCATAGCGCGGCTAAAAGGGCACAACCCATAAACACGCGTGCCGGGGGAAACCTATCGGCGATCATCAGCAGGGCAAAAGCAAGGGTGCCCACAATAAAACCGAATTGCACGGACGACAACAAATAGCCCACAATAGCTGTTCCCATACCTGTTGTTACAGCCAGTTGACCCACAATGGCATTACCTGCAAACCAAAGGGAAGTGCAGGCAAATTGGGAAAGGACGATGGTAGGGAGAATATGGGTTTTTGGTTTCATTTGGTGGAGTTTGAGGAGGCACCTAGGATAGTTTTCCATTATCCTCTTCATAAATAAATACAATTAAATGGAAATACTTTTGTGTTGGCCAAAAATAATGAACAGTATTGCTTTGTATTCAGCACCCAGTTTTTGTCTAAGAATACCGAAAGCCTTGGTTATTTGAGCTTCAACGGTTTTAATGGACACACTAAGGTATTCCGATATTTCAATGTTTGTAAGCCCTTCCTTTTTACTTAAAATAAATATTTTTTGGCATTTTGGAGGTAATTTTTGTATTTCATTGTTTACGACTGTAATCATATGCCCAAGGGTTCTTTCGTCCGTGTTTTCAACTACCTCGTTTATAGACTCTAAATATTTTTTTTGTAATAGCATCATGGCCTGGTTCTTCTGAAAGTTATTTATAAATTCGTTGTAGACCGATTTGTATAAAAAACTTTGAATAGAAAACTGGCTATCAAGTTTTTTTCGAAATTCCCAAGTTTTTAAGAACACGTTTTGTACTATGTCCTGTGCCATGGAACGGTCACCGACCAAGGTCAATGCATAAGCGTGCAATCTCCTGTGGTAGGTATTCAATAAGTATATATAGGCTTTTTCCTCCCCCTTTATTAAGAGCTCTATTAAAACCGTATTATTATCTAAATTCATTTTTAATGCCCGTTCCCTATTATAATATATAGCAAAATAACATTAAAATTTTTGAGGGTATGAAAAAAATAAAGACAAAATATTAGGGTATTGTAAATCTGCTTTGTATTACGTTAAAAAGACGTTAAAAAAACATCATTAAAATTAAATATGATTTCTACAGAAATCGAAGACCTTATTATAAAATATTTCACTAAATCGGCTAAATCGGACGATTTGGAAGTACTTAATAGCTGGATTCAAGATCCGGAAAATCAGTTGGTTTTTAAGGATTACGTTAAGACCCACTTTGCAATAACTATTGGCATGAATGACCCTTATTTAGACAAAATAAAAAAAAATCTCCTGCAGAAGATACGGAAAGAAAAAAGCGCAGTCCATCGCCTCAGGTTGGTCTCGGTGCTTAAATATGTGGCGATCGCAATTTTATTTATGGGAATGGGCTTCTTTTTGCAACAGGGACTTTTAACAAATACCTATAATAGGACAATTGTCCCCAAGGAAGGGGCAATAACCCTACAGCTCGATAATGGTGACATTGAAATTATTTCGGAAGACGGCACCTCAAGGATAAAGGATACAAAAGGCAATGTCGTAGGGGTTCAACAGGGGAAAAAAGTGGTTTATGGCTTTGATGGGCCAGGGGAAGAATTAATATACAATACATTAAGTGTTCCTTACGGTAAACGATTTAATATTGTTCTGTCTGATGGAACGAACGTGTTTTTAAATGCGGGGAGTTCCATTAAATATCCAGTAAGGTTTGTAAATGACAGTTTGAGGCAGGTTTTTCTTACAGGAGAAGCCTATTTTGATGTAGCACATGATAAGCAACTTCCTTTTGTAGTAAATACCCAGGAACTTGATGTACAGGTGTACGGCACCGAGTTCAACGTGGCCAACTATCCGGAAGATAAGGATACTGAAGTAGTGTTGGTAAATGGGTCTGTTAGCCTGGCTGAATGGGGCAAGTTGGGCAAGAATAAAAATGAGGTCTTTTTAACCCCGGGCTTTAAGGGTACTTTTAATAAAACGGACAAAAAAATATCCAACAAAAAAGTGAACACTTCTATTTATACTTCTTGGATGAGTGGAAATTTGGTGTTTCGAAATGTTCCTTTTAAAAATATAATCCAAAAACTGGAGCGGCATTATAACGTAACCATCATAAACAATAATTTAAAATTGGCCAATGAAACTTTTAACGCTACCATAGAAACGGATCATGAAACCATTGAACAGGTATTCAGTTATTTCAACAAAGTGTACCAAATAGAATACCGCATAATAGAAAATAAAATTATAATCAATTAAACCAACTGCCTATGAATTAATTGAACTTTAGCAAAGACAGACCATCACTTTTTAAATCCCCAAATATGTGGGAAACAAAAAATCGGAAAACGCTACAACATTTTCCGATTTGGTAAAGTGATCAAACAGAAATGAATAATCACTAATAAACAATCAAAATTATGAAAAAACCACTAGAGTCTGGGAACAACTTAACCTGGATCTTAAAATTTGATTTAAAAATGAAGTTATCGCTTCTATTTTTCTTGACCATTACGTTTGTAATACAAGCAAATTCGTCTTATGGACAGAGGGCAAAAATAACTTTAGATATGGAAAATGCCACTGTGGGAGATGTTCTTGATGAAATTGAATCACAAACCGAATTCAAGTTTTTTTTTAACACCAAAGCGATTGATATAAATCGTAAGGTGTCTGTTAAAGTTGAGAAAATGCCTATAAAAATGGTATTGGACATTCTTTTTGAGGAAGACGAAGCTTCTTTTTATATAGAAAATCGTAAAATCTTATTGAGAAAGAAAGAGGTAGAAGAGAAGTCAATGGAAAAAGAAGTTTCCTTGGCTTACGATAAGCCGCAGACCCAAGTTAACGGGACAATAGTTGATGGTAGCGGACAACCTTTACCCGGGGCCAATATTGTTGAAAAAGGAACTACCAATGGTACACAAACCGATTTTGATGGCAATTACTCTTTAACGGGTGTGGCAAGCAATGCAACGCTGGTATTCAGTTACATCGGCTTTCAGAAACAAGAAATACCTGTGGGTGGAAGAACGGAAATCAATGTTACTTTGGCCGAAGATACCAATCAATTAGACGAGGTAGTGCTCATTGGTTACGGAAGTCAAAAACGATCTGATTTAACCGGATCTGTGGGTCAGGTTGGCGAAAGTAAATTGGATGAGCGCCCAGCCGCATCACTTAACCAAGCATTATCTGGGAAAATTGCAGGGGTTCAAGTAAATACAAATTCTGGGAGACCAGGAGGTAGATCTACAATTCGGATAAGAGGATTCAGTTCTATAAATTCATCCAATAACCCTTTATATGTTGTAGATGGAGTTCAACTCCCCCAAGGTAATCAAGATCAATTTTCTTCGGCCATAGATTTCCTCAATCCAAATGATATCGTATCTGTTGAGGTATTAAAAGATGCTTCATCAACTGCAATATATGGTGCCCGAGGTGCTAATGGTGTTATTTTAGTTACAACCAGAAGAGGAAAAGCTGGCGAAGGACGCATCACCTACGACGTTGATTACAGCCTTGTAGGTTATGGGCCTAATAAACCTGAAGTGCTAAATGCAAAAGAATTTTTAGCTATGGAGCAACTTGCTTGGGAAAATGCTCAAAAGTTTGATCCGGCCGGTTGGGCAAGTGGGAATTATGCCGCCTTAGAACCAAGACTCAGAAGATTAGATCCTCAAATGGCCACCCTGTTTGACAGTAATGGTAACCCCTTGTACGATACCGATTGGTCCAAAGCCATTCAACAAACAGATTTATCTCAGAATCATCAACTTGGTTTCTCCGGTGGTAACGAAAGAACAACCTACAGTTTATCGTTGGGCTTTAGGGATGATAAAGGACTTATAAAAACTTCCTTTTTACGACGATATTCAGGAAGATTTGCCATTGATGATCAAATCAAAAAATGGATGAAAGTTGGGGGTACTTTAAGTTATAATTTTCAAAGAGAAAATTTAGTGGATATTAATGATGCCGTTGCACGACAGATGGTGGAAGATTTTCCCTTTTTGCCCGTCCGCTATGAAAGCGGCCCCTTGGCCGGGCGATTTGCCGAAAACCGAGATTATCCTTTTGCTGAAGGAACAAGAAGTTCCGTACATAGGCTAGATGGTCGCAAATATAATCTTAATACCCAAACCGTAACGGGTAGTATGTATGCTGATATCAATTTGACTAAAAATTTGGTTTTTAGATCCGTTTTAGGAACCAATATATCCACTCAAGAAACGAACCAGTTTAGTGATAGTACACTAGACAGTAATGGCAACGCCTTTGCTTCATCAAGAAATTTTAAACAAACATTTTGGTCCACTGAAAATTATTTAACCTACGACAAAACCTTTAATGACAATCACTCATTAACTGCGCTTCTAGGTTTGTCATGGCAAGAATCAGAACTATTCTCGGTTAGTGCACAGTCTCGTAATTTTCCAACTGATTTTTTCGAGTTTAACAATTTAGGAGCTGGATCCCAAGATTTTGGGGTGGCTTCAAATGCCTCAAGAGAGGCTTTAAATTCCTATTTTGGCAGGATAAATTACAACCTTATGGGTAAGTATCTGTTTACAGTAACAGGTAGAACCGACGGATCTTCAAAATTTGGTGATAATAATAAATTTTCCTTTTTTCCATCAGCGGCAGTAGCATGGAGAGCTTCACAGGAAGATTTTTTAGCAGACAGTAAAGTCATCTCCAATTTAAAGTTAAGGTCTAGTGTAGGGGTTACAGGTAACTCGGAAATTCCTCCTTTCTCATCCTTATCTCTTTTGAGTTCCAATTTTGCAACCATCTTCGGTGGCAACCGAGTAGGCGGAACTGGATTGAACCGACTTGCAAATCCGGACTTAAAATGGGAAAAAACTACACAATATGATATAGGCCTAGAACTTGGTCTATTCGAGAATAGAATAAACTTTGAAATGGATTTATATTATAGGGAAACCACAGACATGCTATTAGATGCGCCTGTTCCCCAATCCAGTGGATTTGCAACTATTAGGAGAAATGCAGGTTCGATGGAAAATAAAGGCATTGAAATTTCTTTGAACACAATTAATATAAAAACGGAAAATTTTGTTTGGAACTCCACATTCAATATTTCAGCAAATAAAAACAAAGTACTTTCCTTGGCTACACCATCGGACATTTTTGGTGTGGGTGGTCCTAATTTTACCAATCAAACCAATATTATTCGTGTAGGTGAACCAGTGGGTTCTTTCTGGGGACTGACCAGATTGGGAATTTGGGGTACAGATGAGGCAGATGAGGCTGCTTCATTTGTGAGTTACCGTAACGGACTTACGTTGCTCCCTGGCGACGTAAAATACTTGGATAGAAACGGCGATAAAATTATAAATGATGAAGATAGATCTATAATAGGAAACGGTAGCCCGGATGCATGGGGCGCATTTACGAACTATTTTTCCTATAAAAACATCGATTTAACTGTGGAATTACAGTATTCAATTGGTAATGATGTTTTAAACATGAATCTTCATTCAAGTGAGGACAGACAAGGGCTTGCCAATAGTTACAAAACGGTATTAAATGCTTGGACGCCTGATAATCAAGATACAATGATTGCCCAAATACGGGAGTCTAGAGCTGGTCATGTAACCAATGTAGATTCACACTGGGTTCAGGATGGTTCTTTTCTTAGAGGAAGAAACCTTGTTTTAGGCTATAATTTTGATACTGATGTGGTAGAGAAATTTGGACTTACCAAACTTAGATTGTATACTTCCGTACAAAATTTCTTTTTGCTTGTGGATGATGAGCTTATTGGCGATCCAGAAATAACGCCAACGAACCAAGGAAATGGGAATAGTGCTTTTTCTCAGGGACAAATGTGGCACAATTTCCCAAAGACAACGACATATATGATTGGTCTGCAAGTTGGCCTATAATTAATAAAAAATAAAGAAATAGTATTATGAAAAAAAATATAATAAAATCAAAAATCATATTTTTGTTCTATCCAGCCTTAATGTTATTAGTCGTAGGCTGCTCGGATTTTTTAGATGAGTTAGATCCTTCTAATTTAGGCCCGCAAAGTTTTTATACTACAGCAAAACAAGCAGAAGCTGCAGTTGCTGCCGTGTATGCCGATGCCCGATTTGTGGGTAATGGCGCAGGTATTTTTTCATCAAACTGGCAATTATTGGAAGGGCCTACGGGTAACGCCACTACACAAACCTCGCAGAATTCAGACCTTAACAACCTGTATTCCCTGTCTTATGATGGTAATACCGGACATGTTATCAACTGGTGGAGAGGTGTTTATAGAGTGGTTGGAAATGCCAATTTGGTACTTGAAAACGTTCCAAGTATCGATATGGATGAGACTGCGAAAAGTAGATTATTGGGAGAAGCAAGATTTCTTAGGGCTTGGGCCTATTTTTATGCGGTTAGGCTTTGGGGCGATGTGCCGTTGATCACAGCACCACAAAGTGCCAGTTCAGAAGACTTTTTTGCAGTACGTACTCCGCAAAATCAGGTTTATGATCTTATTGTGGGAGATTTGTTAGTGGCTGAAAGTTCAGGCTTACCATGGACGGATGAAAGTGGTAGGGTTTCGCAGGCTGCTGTCAAATCGCTCTTGGCAAAAGTTTATCTTTCCATGGCGGGATTTCCACTTAACGATACCAATCGATTTGCCGATGCAGCGAGTAAGGCTAAAGAAGTGATAGACAATGCTGGGCCTATCGATCTTTTTGATACCTATGGGGAGATTCATGATGAACGATTTAATAATATGGTAGAACATATTTTTAGCCTTCAATACAATGCTTTGATCGCCGAGAATCCCATGGGTAATATGTTTCCCAACTTCCAGCCGGTTACCTATAGGGGTCCATCTGGAACAGGCAGCACCATTCCACATATTAGTTTTTTTAATTCCTTTGAGGATGGAGACCTTAGGGCGGTTGATCGTGAAGGTTGGTTTTATACTAATTATTATAGAAATGGTTTCGAGGATCTTTTCTCTTTGGGGGCTCCCTTTATATTTAAGCACTTTAATGTAATAGCTAACGGCACTTTTGGGGTGCCTGGAACTGCTAGGGATAATCTTAATCTACCCATTTTACGTTTTGCGGAAGTGCTACTTATTTATGCGGAAGCCAGTAATGAGGTTAGCGGCCCAAGTCAAGAAGCTTATAACGCACTAAAAAGAATTCGCGATAGGGCACAACTTAGTACTCCTACTCTTGGTGCCTTTACTAAAGATTCATTTCGGGAGACGGTATGGAGAGAAAGATGGTTTGAACTTTGTTACGAACAGATCATATGGTTTGATATGGTGCGTTTGAGAAAGGTTTTGAATGTACAAACTGGTGGTTTCGATAATTTTGTAGGTCATGTTAACCTAAATTCCAATCAGTCATTACAGGAAAAGCATTTACTATTCCCAATACCGGAACAGGAGTTGATCAATAATCCAAGTCTTACTCCGCAAAATCCGGGATATTAAAAGTTTAAATAGTAATTAGTAGTTGTTTGAGTTAGTTTTGAGAAAAAGGGTAGAAAAGAATAAAAGTTTCTGCCCTTTTTTATTTAATTCTTCAGGGTCATAAAGAATTTGCAGACTGTTTTTTTCCATACTCTAAAAATAGGTTGTTGTATCGAGGAAAAAAATAGAATGCCACAAAAAAAACCACTCTTTTGGAGCGGTTTGAAATGTGACTAAAACCAACTTTTTTAAGGGTATTAATCCAAGGTGTAGCCGTTATCTGCTGCAATTTTATCCGCAATTTGGGTGCGGAGTGCCACCACATTGGGATGATTTGTATATTTGGTAAAACGTTTTAATCCCATCAACATCATTCGCTGTTCATCGCCATCAGCAAAGGAAACAATGGCTTCTTTAGCTTTTTGCGTTATTAGGTCTACGGCGTTGTAAAGGTATAATTGCGATATAGCGATTTGGGTGGTCTGAGTTTCGTTTCCATAACGCTTTGCGTTTTTTTCCGTTCTTAGAATCGCAGATTCCGCCATGTATATTTCAATCAGAATGTCGGCAGCGGCCAGCATAACCTGTTGATGGCTTTCCAGTTCGGCCCCAAATTTTTGCACCGCGCTCCCTGCAACCATAAGAAAGACCTTTTTAAGTCGCTTTACCAAATCCTTTTCTTCCGCAAACAATTCGGAGAATTCGGGCACATCAAATGAGGGAATTCCCATTAGTTCTTCCCCAACTTTAGTGGCAGGCCCCAGAAGATCTACATGACCTTTCATAGCTTTTTTTACCAACATTCCAACGGCCAACATGCGATTTATTTCATTAGTTCCTTCGTAAATACGAGCAATACGGGCATCGCGCCACGCTTTTTCCATTGGCGCATCGGCACTAAAGCCCATACCTCCAAAAATTTGGATCCCTTCATCCGTGGTGTTTTGTGCATCTTCGGAGACCGCTACTTTTAGAATGGAACATTCAATAGCATACTCCTCTACCCCTTTGAGTTCCGCCTCTTGTTGGGAATTGCCTTCGGCCTCTCGAATAGCGATCCGGTCCTCAATGTTTTTTGCAGCGCGGTAGCTGGCAGATTCCCCCACATAACAGTTGGTGGCCATTTGGGCAATTTTGGATTTGATAGCCCCGAAATTTATGATCGGTGTTTTAAACTGGATTCGCTCATTAGCATATTTTACCGCTTCCGTAACTACCCTGCGTTGGGCATCCAAACAAGCCGCTGCCAGTTTAATCCGACCTATATTTAATGCATTCATTGCTATTTTAAAGCCATTGCCCCTTTCGGATAACATATTTTCTATGGGTACCTTGGTGTCATTAAAAAAGACCTGTCGGGTAGAGGAGGAGTGAATTCCAAGTTTCTTCTCTTCATCGCCCAGCGCTATACCGTTACTCGGATCATTTTCAACAATAAAACCGGTGATGTTCTTATCGTCTTCAATGCGCGCAAAAACAATGAACATATTGCAAAATCCTGCATTGGAAATCCACATTTTTTGTCCGGTGATGCTGTAATAGGTTCCATCTGCGGATAATACTGCTTTGGTTTTTCCAGAATTTGCATCCGATCCTGCTCCCGGTTCGGTAAGGCAATACGCACCAAACCATTCGCCTGAGGCCAATCTGGGAACATATTTTTGTTTTTGGGCTTCGGTACCATATAAGGTTATGGGCATAGTGCCAATACCGGTATGAGCCCCAAAGGCCGTACTGAAAGAACCTGTGGCACCGGAAATATAGTCGCATACCAACATGGTCGATACAAATCCCATTCCCAATCCGCCGTAGGCTTCCGGTACTGCAACACTGAGTAATCCCAATGCGCCCGCTTTGCGCATGGTTTCCTCGGTGTAGGCATAATCTTTTTTTTCAAATCGCTCCCAATGCGCCCAAAGCTCCCGGTCTACAAACTCTTTGGTGCTTTCCCGCATCATTTTTTGTTCTTCGGACAAGTCTTCCAGTGTAAAAACGTCTTCACTCTTGGTTTCCTTTACGAGAAATTGTCCGCCTCGCAGAATGTCTTTATTTATTATTTCTGTGCTCATAACTGTTTTAATATTTAGAATATAGAAAATGGATAAGAGAAAACAGGCTAATTAATTTAGACCATTTTGAAAACCCATGGTCATCCGTTGCCATTCTTCAATTTTATTTTCTAATTTTTTCAAGATATCCGTATTTATATATTTTCTGTGGTGTGCTACTAATAATTGGGTTCCTAATTCATAAGACGAGCTTAGCGAAAAATCAATAAAATTTTTAAAGCCTTTATCAGTTCTTCCTGAACCTTCGGCAATATTACTGGGCATTGATACGGAACACCTGCTTAATTGGGAACTTAAATCATATCGCTCATGTTTGGGAAAATCCACCAAAATGTCTGAAATATCATTAGCGATTTCCAAACCGAGCTGCCAGATTTTCAAATTCTTGTAATTATGTCTTCTGGCCATGATTCTATGTTCTCTTCTCCATTTTTTATATTCCTATTAAGACAGAAACTCAAAAATTCCTGCGGCTCCTTGGCCTGTGCCCACGCACATGGTGACCATACCATATTTTCCTTTCATGTTGCGCTTGCGCATTTCATCAAACAATTGCACGGAAAGTTTAGCACCCGTGCATCCCAATGGGTGGCCCAATGCAATGGCACCTCCGTTTACATTTACGATTTCTTGGTTTATATTGAGTTCCCGCATTACAGCAAGGGACTGCGATGCAAAGGCTTCGTTGAGTTCTATAAGGTCTATATTCTCTTGCTTTAATCCGGCTTGTTTAAGTGCCTTTGGAATGGCTTTTACTGGACCCATACCCATAATACGGGGTTCTACGCCTGCGGCAGCATAATTTACCAATCTGGCGATGGGTTCCAGTTTAAGCTCTTTTACCATTTCCTCACTCATTACCAGCACAAAGGCAGCACCATCGCTCATTTGGGAAGAATTTCCGGCGGTAACGCTACCACCTGCCGCAAATACGGGCGGTAATTTGGCCAACGCCGCCATACTTGTTCCTGCTCTTGGTCCTTCGTCTTTAGACACCGTGTAAGATTTTGATACCTTCTTACCGTTGGCATCAATATAAATCTGATCTACGGTAATGGGTACAATTTGTTCATCAAATTTCCCTTCGGCTTGCGCTTTTAGGGCTTTCATGTGCGAATTATAAGCAAATTGATCTTGGTCTTCCCGGGATACCTTAAATTGGTTGGCCACGGCTTCGGCCGTATTGCCCATGCCCCAATAATAATCTTCGTGTCCGGATTTGGCTAAATCATAATTCAATTCCGTTTTATAACCGGTCATTGGTACGGCACTCATACTTTCCGCTCCTCCTGCAATGATGCAATCTGCCATACCAGCCTGAATTTTTGCTGTGGCCATCGCAATGGTTTCGACACCGGACGAGCAAAATCGGTTTACGGTCACCCCGGGCACATCAATGGTCTTTAGACCCATTAAAGAGATGAGTCGCGCCATGTTTAGACCTTGGGCGCCTTCTGGCATAGCGTTCCCTACAATAACATCATCAATGCGGGACTTGTCCAATTCCGGAATTTTTTCCATCATAAACTGAATGGTCTCAGCGGCCAGTTCGTCTGTACGCTTAAATCGGAATACCCCTTTGGGTGCTTTTCCTACGGCTGTTCTATATGCTTTTACGATATATGCTGTTTTCATAGGCCTCTCCCTAACCCGCTCCAAAGGAGAGGGAATTGTTTGGGTTTAATTTTAGATTTTAGTTTTCATTTTTTTAATCATTAAAAGGCTCTCCTTTGGGGAGATTTAGAGGGGCTTTAATTCCGCAATGGTTTCCCCGTTTTGAGCATATGCTGTATTCTTTCCAATGTTTTTCGTTCTGTGCACAAGGAAAGGAATGCTTCGCGCTCCAAATCCAACAAATACTGTTCGGTGACGTAGGTGGGTTCAGACAAATCGCCGCCGGCCATAACATAAGCCAATTTATTGGCAATTTTTTTGTCGTGCTCACTTATGTAATGACTGGCTTCCATGGCATCGGTACCCACAATAAACATCCCCAAAGCCTGCTTGCCCAAAACTTTCACATCTTTACGTTTTGGAGGTTGCGTATAGCCCGATTCCGCCATGAGTTTGGCATAGGCCTTTGCAGTGGCAATTTGTCGGTCTTTGTTTACCACTACTACATCTTTTCCCTTTTGCAAAATACCTAAGTCAAACGCCTCATAAGCCGAAGTAGAAACTTTGGCCATACCAATGGTCAAGAAATATTCCTGTACTACATTTAGCTCTACATCGTTCTTTTTGAAGGTGTCCGATGCTCTCAATGCCATTTCTTTGGAACCTCCGCCACCGGGAATAACACCCACACCAAATTCTACCAATCCGATATAGGTTTCGGCGGCCGCTACAACCATATCCGCATGCATGGAAAGTTCGCATCCACCGCCAAGACACATCCCATGTGGGGCGGAAATGGTGGGAATGGCAGAATAACGCATACGCATCATGGTATCCTGGAACATTTTAATGGCCGCGTTCAATTCGTCATATTCCTGCTCTACCGCCATCATAAAGATCATTCCAATATTGGCTCCTACCGAGAAATTTGCGGCTTGATTGCCTACTACCAGACCTTGAAAATCTTTTTCTGCCAGATCGATGGCAGTATTCAGGCCAGCCAACACATCACCGCCAATAGTGTTCATTTTGGATTGAAATTCTACATTGAGTATACCATCTCCTAAATCCTGGACGGCAACGCCAGTGTTTTTATATACTTCTTTGGACGTACGTATATTGTCTAAGATGATAAAGGCATCTTGGCCCGGTACTTTCTGTAGTGTTTTTGAAGGGATATCGTAAAAATAGGTGGCTCCTTCTTTTACACTGTAAAATGACGTAATACCGGAGGCTAACATTTCGGAGACCCATTTAGCCGGGATGACACCTTCTGATGCCATTATTTTAAGCCCGTTTTCAACTCCAATGGCGTCCCAAATTTGGAAAGGGCCGTGTTCCCATCCAAATCCGGCCTTCATGGCATCATCAATTTTATAAAGTTCGTCCGAAATTTCCGGAATCCGATGTGAAACATAGGCAAATAGAGCAGCAAAACTCTTGCGGTAAAAATCGCCGGCCTTGTCTTTTCCTGCGACCAGTACTTTAAACCGATCTACTACGTTTTCAATGGTTTTGGTTTCTTCAAGGGTGGCAAAATTTGCCTTCTTGTTCGATCGGTACTCCAATGTATTTAAATCCAAGGTCAAAATTTCACTGGTGCCATCGGGCTTGTTCTCTTTTTTATAAAATCCCTGACCTGTTTTGCTACCCAACCATTTGTTGCTTACCATGGAATCAATAAAAGTGGGTAGCTTAAATATACTATGCCGTTCATCTGCGGCACAATTTTCATAGATGCCATTGGCAACATGCACCAAGGTGTCCAAACCCACCACATCCACGGTACGAAAGGTGGCCGATTTGGGTCTGCCAATTACCGGCCCCGTTAATTTATCGACTTCTTCAACGGTCATTCCCAAATCCTTGACCATATGGAAAAGACTTTGGATACTGAAAATGCCTATCCTGTTGCCAATAAAGGCAGGAGTATCCTTGGCAACTACCGACGTTTTTCCTAAAAACTTTTCCCCGTAGCCGTTTAAAAACCCTAAAACTTCAGGAGACGTTTTGGGACCGGGAATGATTTCGAACAATTTTAAATAACGTGCCGGATTGAAGAAGTGGGTGCCACAAAAATGTTGTTGAAAATCATCGCTGCGGCCTTCACTCATAAATTTTATGGGAATGCCCGAAGTGTTGGACGTAATCAAGGTACCGGGAGTCCGGTGTTTTTCAACAGTTTCGAACACCTTCTTTTTGATATCCAACCGTTCTACGACCACCTCAATAATCCAATCGACTTTGGATACCTTGGCAATGTCATCTTCGAGATTTCCCGTAGTGATTCTCGAGGCAAAATTTTGATGGTAAATAGGCGAGGGTTTCGATTTTAAGGCGGTTGCCAATGCGGTATTCACCAACCGATTTCGCACTGCACTATCCTGTAGGGTGAGACCTTGTGCCTTTTCCTTATCGTCCGGTTCCCGTGGTACAATATCGAGAAGCAATACTTCTACTCCGATATTTGCAAAATGGCAGGCAATGCCGCTTCCCATAATTCCGGATCCTATAACGGCTACTTTTTTAATGTGCTTGTTCATGAATTTAAGCGGTATTATTTGGTTTTTCTGTACGCCCTAGCGTATATTTTTTTTTCTGATATTAATTTATTTATGGCTTCCGTAACTTCAAAAAAGTGGTTCAATTTGTCTTCCGGAATATGTTCCCGTACCACGTTGTTGAACTGCATGACCACATCTTTGGAATCCTTTCTTTTTTCAAGCCCAAAAGCGGTCAAATGAATCAAAACGCCTCTGCCGTCACTTGGATTGGGTTTTCTTTCGATCAATCCTTTGTCTTCCATACTTTTTAGAATTCTGGAGAGACTGGTCGCTTCCATACCCATTTTTGGGCCTAGAGCCGTAGAAGGCGTTCCTGTTTTTGGATCGATACTTAAAAGGGTGAACCCAATCGCCATGGTGGTATCAAAATTTTTTGCTTCTTCGTTGTACATTCTTGCAACGGCCTGCCAAGTAGCCCTTAACGCATAATCTATGGTAATCTCCTTCATAAATGGGTAATCGGTTCTCAAATATACTAAAATATGTTATGCATGCATAACATATTGCTGATAATTTAAGGAAAACATAACATTGTCGTGATTTCTTCTTGTATAATCATCTATCTTGAAGTTATCGCAGGAAGGCCAGGATCTGAAACTCTGGTTATGATCATCCCTTTTAGGGCCTACGGATGTCCATATATTGCATTATAAAGATCGATATACTTTTCATTAATAATTTTTCTTTTGAGTTTCATGGTCGGGGTAAGATGTCCATGGGATACGCTCCACACATCGGGGGTAAGCCTAAAATCTTTCACTTTTTCCCACTTGGCGAAATTTTCGTTCGCAACATCCACTTCGGTCTGATAACGGGCTATGATTTTTTCGTTCTGGACGAGATCTGAGTTATTTGCGAAAGGGATACCTTGTCTTTTGGCCCACTCCTGCAAAAATTCAAAATCGGGCTGTATTAAGGCTGCCGGCATCTTTTCGCCATCGCCCACCACCATGATCTGTTCAATAAACCGTGATTGTTTAAAGTAGTTTTCAAGGAGCTGCGGAGCCACATATTTCCCGCCGGAAGTTTTGAACATTTCCTTTTTGCGATCGGTAATTTTAAGAAATCCGTCGGCATCCACCTCGCCGATATCCCCGGTAAGGAAATAGCCATCGCGAAGTACTTCGGCCGTTTTTTCCGGATCTTTGTAGTAGCCCAACATTACTTGTGGTCCTTTAATACAGATTTCGCCATCGGCGGCAATTTTTACTTCGGTTCTTCCGATGGGTTTGCCTACGGTGCCTATTCTAAAGCCACCGTTGCGCATATCGTTTACGGAAACCACCGGGGAGGTTTCGGTAAGACCATACCCTTCCATTACCCCAAAGTTGGCCGCATTAAAAATTCGGGCCAGTCGCGGTTGCAAGGCTGCACTCCCCGAGGCAATTACAGACAGATTACCTCCAAGGCCTTCTTTCCATTTACTGAAAATCAGTTTACGAGCCAAAGAAAGCTGTAGTTCGTACCACCAACCATTTTGGCCGTAGGGCTCATAACGCAACCCAAGTTCCACCGCCCAAAAAAACAGCTTCTTTTTAATACCGGTAAGCTCGGTTCCCTTGGCGATAATTTTGTCGTACACCTTTTCCAGTAACCTCGGAACGGCCGTCATTACATTGGGTTTCACTTCTTTTAAATACTCACTTATTTGGTCTATAGGGGCAAAATAAATTGAAGTTCCGCAATATTGGTACAGATACATAAGCATCCTTTCGAACACGTGGCACACGGGCAGAAAACTCAATGCAACCGAAGTCCCCAGTTCTACGGGAATGCGATGGTAACTTTCGAGGGCATTGCTTACGAGGTTCTCATGGGTGAGCATGACACCCTTGGGGTGACCTGTGGTTCCGGAGGTATAAATTAGCGTAGCCAGATCACCGGGCTTTACCCGGTCTTTTAATTTTTCCACCTCCGTTCGGTTGGAGGGATCCTTGCCCAAATCCAAAATTTCTGTCCAGTTTTTGCAATCGGGCAGTGCATCAAAGGAATACACCCCTTGCAAGTGGGGCACTTGGCTTATTATCGCATTTACTTTTGCATAAACTTCGGCACAGGAAACAAAGCAGTATTTGGCCTGGGAGTGATTTAGGATATAGGCATAATTTTCTTCGGAGCTGGTAGGGTAAATGGGTACGTTCTGCGCACCCAGTTGCAGTATGCCAATATCCATAATATTCCACTCCGTTCGGTTGCTAAATGTGATCAGGGCTATTTTGTCGTTTGGTTGCACTCCAAGGCGCAGTAAAGCCCTGCTTATGGCATTGGCCTTGTCCACGTATTCCCGGGTGGACGTAGAAACCCACTCGCCATTATATTTGGTATTAAAGGCTTTTTTTAAGTTGTATTTTTCCAATTGGTAATACGGAAAATCGAATAGCCTGGTGATGTTTTGCATACTTCCATTGTAAATAGATTTTGCAAATTAAGAAAAGCAAAGGGATTTTTAAATGGAATTCGCAATAAAGCCAATGAAATAAAATTTAGGATTTAAAGAGATTAATCATTTAATCATTAAAATGCTGAATAGACGTTCAAATGGTTCCGAGGCCTAGGGATGGGGTAGGGGTATCGTGATAGCGGAAGTTATGTGTGTGCTGTTTTATATAATTTGGTTTGATGTGTTGTGCATTAGTTGTTCTTGTGGTCTGTTACCGTCCACCATGTTTAGTAATTAAATCTGCTATTTCCTG
Organism: Flavobacteriaceae bacterium; assembly: GCA_041749595.1. Lineage (GTDB taxonomy): Bacteria > Bacteroidota > Bacteroidia > Flavobacteriales > Flavobacteriaceae > Aurantibrevibacter. The sequence goes on from JBGTBA010000006.1 coordinate 18,638, forward strand.
AAAATTTTTTTCCTTTGCCACAAATAATGGTGTCTGCCCGTTATCCATTTTTGCGTTAAAGTCCGCACCGTTACCAATTAGAAATTTTGAAAGATTTAACTGTCCATTATAGGCGGCTGAATGTAATGGCGTAACACCATGCATCTGTCTTGCATTTACGTCTGCACCGTATATTATTAGAAGTTCCACAATGTCTATGTTTGAAATTGCGCAAGCAGAGTGCAGTGGTGTAACTTTAAAAGGATTGTTGGCAGCAATATTTGGATTTAATCCTTTCTCGAGAAGTAGTCTTACAAGAGACAAATGCCCAAAGAATGAAGCAAGCCCTAGAAGGGTAAAGCCGTCTGATGAAAATGAATTTAATGATTCTGGTGTTTCGTCCAACAATTGATTCATGCTTTCAAGGTCTCCAATACAGGCAGCTTCAAATACGTCAAGGTTTTGTTTATGCTTTTTTAGGATTTCAACTGCGATATTGTTTCTACAATAAGAGGCAAATTGTAAAAGGGAAATTCCCTGTTCCGTTTTGATGCCAGCAAGTGAAGGGTTGGCATTTAACTTTTCTTCCAGAAGGTCATTTTTTCCAATTTTTATGAGTTCAATGAGTTCTTTCATTTTAACTATATTTACTGTGTTCGCGATTTTTTTTGTTGCCATATGTGCCATTCCTACAATGGCGATCAACTATTCGCTTCCACCCATTTCCTTGCATTTACAAAGGCCTGTAACCATGGAGAGACTTCATCATCGTTCCGATCTTTTGGGTAATGAGCCCAATTCCACGGAAAAGTAGATCTTTCAATATGCGGCATTGTTACTAGATGTCTTCCCGTTTTATCGCAAAGCATGGCCGTATTAAAATCACTACCGTTCGGATTGGCAGGATAAGCTTCATACCCATATTTTGCTACGATATTGTATTCTTCTTCTGCTAGGGGAAGTGTAAATTTTCCCTCGCCATGCGATATCCATACGCCCAAGGTGTTTCCGGCCAAGGTAGAAAGCATTACCGAATTGTTTTCCTGTATTTTTACCGAGGTAAAATTACTTTCGTGTTTTTGGGACTCATTATATGTTAATTTGCCATGTACAGGGTGTTCCGGATGTATAAGTTCTAGCTCCATAAAAAGCTGGCAGCCGTTGCAAATCCCTACGGATAAGGTATTTGGTCTGCTAAAAAAATTCTTAAGGGCCAAATTGGCCTTTTCATTATAGATGATAGCACCCGCCCAGCCTTTGGCACTTCCCAAAACATCGGAATTGGAGAATCCGCCCACGGCACCTATAAATTGAATATCCTCCAACGTTTCACGCCCGGAAATTAAGTCCGTCATATGTACGTCTTTAACATCAAAGCCTGCCAAAAACATGGCATTGGCCATTTCCCTTTCCGAATTGCTGCCTTTTTCTCGCAAAATGGCCGCCTTGGGACGGACACCTTTAAAATTAGAAAATGAACCCTTAAAATGGGATTGAAATTGGTATAAAAGCGGTTGTTTTTTGTAATTGTCGAATCGGGCTTTTGCCAGGTTATTGGCCGTCTGTTTTGCATCCAACAAATAGGACGTCTTATACCAAGTATCCCTAAGCGAAGAAATGTTTAACCCAATTTCCAACCCGTTGTTGTTTAGGGTTAAGGTGCTTTTTGAAACCACGTTTCCCAACTTATGAAAATCGATTCGTGCCGCTGTCAATTCGGTTTCGATGTTGTCGTCTTTGGATTGAAAAACAATGCCCGCGTTCTCCGAAAATAAAAGTTTTATGGTATCGGTTTCGCCTAAAGTGGATAGGTCCAATGCAGCCCCCAAATCCGTATCCGCAAAGCACATTTCCAACAAAGTAGTGATCAATCCGCCCGATGCCACATCATGACCCGCAACGATTTTTTCGTCCAGGATCAATTTTTGCAAGGTCTTGAATACGCTCTTAACGTAATCTGCACTGATAATGGTTGGTGTTTCACTTCCTAAAGCATTCCGTATTTGAGCAAAGGAAGATCCTCCGAGTTTAAAGGCATCCTGTGATATATTTATATAATAGATACTGCCACCCTGTTTTTGCAGCACGGGTTCTACCACCTTAGTGATGTCATTACAATGTGCCGCTGCAGAAATGATCACTGTTCCGGGCGAAAGCACTTCCCCGTCTTTGTACTTTTGTTTCATGGAAAGCGAGTCTTTGCCTGTAGGCACATTAATGCCCAATGCTATGGCAAAGTCCGAAACCGCCTTTACGGCTTCATATAAACGGGCGTCCTCTCCTTCATTCTTACAGGGCCACATCCAGTTGGCCGATAGTGACACCGAATGCAGTCCATCTTTTAAAGGAGCCCAAATAATATTGGTTAGAGCTTCGGCAATACTGTTTCTGCTTCCTGCCGTTGGATCTAGTAATGCGGCAATGGGGGAGTGGCCTATGGCAGTGGCTATTCCTTCCTTTCCTTTATAATCCAAGGCCATGACCCCGCAATTGTTTAACGGCAGTTGCAAAGGCCCTGCACATTGTTGCTTGGCAACTTTACCGCCCACACATCGATCTACCTTATTGGTAAGCCAATCTTTGCAGGCCACGGCCTCGAGTTGTAGCAACTGCTCCAGGTAATCGTGAAAATGTTCCAGGGCATATTCCGGATCTTTATACCTTCTTGTAACGGTGCTGTCGGTCATTATGGTTTTTGGAGAGCTGCCGAACATATCTTCCAATTGCAGGTCTACCGGTTTTTTCTCTGTGGTTTCGGATACAATGCTAAATTTTTGATCTCCAGTAACCTGTCCTACGGTGTGCATGGGAGAACGCTCGCGGTCGGCAATGCGCTGTAAGAGATTCATGTGTGGTTTTCCTATGACCAGTCCCATCCTTTCTTGGGATTCGTTCCCGATGATTTCTTTGGCAGAAAGTGTGGGGTCGCCCACGGGCAATTTGTCCAGATTGATGCGCCCACCGATATCCTCCACCAATTCGGAAAGGCAATTTAGATGTCCCCCGGCACCGTGGTCGTGAATGGATACAATGTGGTTTTCTTCACTTTCCACCATGCCCCTAATGGCGTTGGCAGCTCTTTTCTGCATTTCGGGATTGGAGCGTTGCACCGCATTTAATTCTATGACATTGCCGAATGCCCCGGTATCTGAACTGGAAACCGCTGCGCCCCCCATGCCTATGCGGTAATTATCGCCCCCCAGAATAACGATTTTGTCTCCCGGGGTTGGTTTTGCCTTGAGCGCTTGATCGGCTTTTCCGTAGCCTATGCCACCGGCTTGCATGATGACTTTATCATAGCCCATTTTTCTTTGATGTTCCTCGTGTTCAAAAGTAAGTACGGATCCGGCAATGAGGGGCTGGCCAAATTTATTCCCAAAATCGGAAGCACCGTTAGACGCTTTGATCAGGATTTCCATAGGGGTTTGGTAGAGCCATTGGCGTTCCGACATAGTCTTTTCCCAGGGACGGTTATTTTCCAAGCGGGAGTAAGCTGTCATATACACCGCGGTTCCGGCAAGGGGCAAGGACCCTTTGCCTCCTGCCAGTCGATCCCGAATCTCCCCGCCCGATCCGGTAGCGGCGCCGTTAAAGGGCTCTACCGTCGTAGGGAAATTGTGGGTTTCCGCTTTTAATGAAATTACGGAATCAAATTCTATTTCCCTATAATAATCCGGAACGTCTGCTCTTTTTGGCGCAAATTGCACCACCTTTGGGCCTTTTAAAAAAGCCACATTGTCTTTATAGGCCGAAACGATAGAGTTGTGGTTTTCCTGTGCTGTTTTTTTGATAAGTTTAAATAAGGAAGAAGGCATTTCTACACCATCAATAATAAAAGTACCGTTAAAGATTTTATGGCGGCAGTGTTCTGAGTTTACCTGACTAAATCCAAATACTTCCGAATCGGTTAATTTTCGTCCCAGTTTCTTTGCCAACTGGTTTAAATAGGCCACTTCTTCTTCATTTAAAGCCAAACCTTCGGTGGCGTTATAGACCGAGATATCGTCTATTGCCAAAATGTCCTCCGGGGAGGCATTAATGGTGAACACCGTTTGTGAAATGCCCTGGTATTTTTGAAAAAGCATCGGGTCAAAATCTGCAAAAAAGGCATCTACCGCTTTAAATTCTTCTATGCGGATGATCCCGGTTATGCCCATATTTACGGTAATCTCTGTGGCATTGGTGCTCCAAGGCGTAATCATGGCCGCTCGTGGCCCAATAAAAAAGGCGTCTAAAGACGCCCTATCTAACTTAGGTTGGTCGCCGAACAACCATCTTAATTTTTGTATATCTTCCTGCGAAAGTTGACCCTCTGTCTGAAGGGCAAATATGATTTTGGTAAGGTCTCCGAAAAAATGGATCATGGATAACAAAATTGTTTGGATTAGCAAGCCACAAATTTAGGTGTTTCGGCTTTAATTTTAAAGGAGAATAATGAACAGTTTTATAGGAGGTTGTTAATTACTTCCAATTTTTAAACCGCAGAATTTTTTTCCAGTAAGGCCATATAAAATCCATCGAAGCCACTTTCGGAGGCATATATTTTTTTGTCTTTTACCAGTTTAAAATCGTTGCCTTCTTCTGAAGAAAGAAACTTTTTTACCTGTTCCCAGTTTTCATGAGGGAGTATAGAGCATGTAGCATATACCATTTTACCTCCCTGTTTCACCATCTTGCTGTAATCACGAAGAATTTGCTGTTGGGTAATGGTGATTTCTGCCAAAAATTCGGGCGTCAATTTCCATTTAGCATCAGGATTTCTACGAAGTACGCCCAAACCGGTGCATGGAGCATCAATCAAAACCCTGTCGGCTGAACCGTATAATTTCTTTATAACTTTCGTTGAGTCTATCGTTCTCGGCTCAACATTAAAGGCGCCCGCCCGTTTGGCCCTACGTTTTAATTCGTGTAATTTATGGGCGTAAATATCCAGAGCGATCAACTGACCCTTGTTTTCCATCAATGCGGCTAAGTGCAAGGTTTTTCCACCGGCACCGGCACAAGTATCTATAACCCTCATGCCCGGCACCACCTCTAAAAAAGGGCCTACAAGTTGCGATGAAGCGTCCTGAACCTCGAACATTCCCTTTTTAAAAGCGTCCGTTGAAAATACATTGCCGCGTTCCTTTAGCCTCAAGGCATACGGATATCCTTTAATGAAGTCAGAGTCGATATTTTCTTGTAAAAGGGCATCGTGCACTAGTTCTTTTGAAGCTTTTAAAGTATTGACCCTTAAAATCACTTCGGCTTGCTGGTTTAGTGCTGCAATTTCTTTACTCCATAACTTTTCTCCCAAATATTTAACCCCCAATTCATCCATCCAATCCGGAATGGATTCATTGAATTTCCTGATTTTGGAAAGTTCGTCAAACCTGCCTTTTATGCGTCGTTCCGGAGTTGGTTCCAGTTGTTTCCAATCGGGTAGTTTTATGCCTTTCAGCACAGCCCATACGGCAAACAATCTAAAGAGGTTTGGCCGGCTAAAAGGGGCTTTTACCTCTGCTATTTCGCAATATAATCTTTTCCACCGCACCATATCATAGGTAGTCTCTGCAATAAATCCCCGATCGCGCGCTCCCCAGCGTTTATCAAATTTCAACACTTTTTCGACCACCTTGTCGGCATATTCCCCTTCATTGAAGATTAAATTTAAAGCCTCCACTACGGCAAATACCAAATTCCTATGTAATTTCATCCCCTATTTTTATTACTTTTTATTTGTTTCCCGAAAGCACTTGGGAGTAGCACAACCATACGAGTCCCCGTGAGTATATTATAGGTGTTCATGGAGGTTTTGTTTTGGATTTTCTATCAAAATTAAGGCTGCAAAGGTATCGCTTTATAAAGGATTCTATCTATTTTTGTTAAAATTTATGAGCATGCGTTATTGGTTTTTTGTCTTGTACGGTCTCTTTATCACTTCATGCGGGGAAACCAAAAACACCCACAATTATACCTCGGTAGGGGTAAACGTTATTTTTACCGATTCCATAAACATAAGAGCTATTACATTAATGCAGGGCAGTATGGCCTTTGCAGCCAACAAGGGCATTTATGGTTTGGTAGATTTAACCACAAATAATGTGAAGACCAATGTGCAACGATATGATAGTATTGTGCCCGAATTTCGTGCAGTGGCGCATACGGCAACAGATTTTTTTATGCTGTCCATTGCGAATCCGGCCTTGCTCTACAAAACGGGGAATAACGGAAAAATGGAATTGGTTTACAAAGAAGAAGATCCCGATGTGTTTTATGACGCCATGCTTTTTTTGAATGATACCGATGGGATTGCGGTAGGTGATGCCATGAATGGCTGTTTGTCCATTATTTTGACTAGGGATGGAGGTAATTCCTGGCAAAAATTACCGTGCAGTGCTCTGCCGGATGGGGTAGCGGGCGAAGGGGCTTTTGCGGCCAGCAATAGCAATATGGCAGTGTATGGAAATACGGTTTGGATAGCCACCAGTAAAGGCCGTGTGTTTCGTTCGAAGGATAAGGGCGAAACATGGAACGTTGTAAGCACTCCAATTCTACATAAGGAAAGCACCCAAGGTATTTATGCCATGGACTTTTACGATGAAAATGTGGGCGTAATTATTGGCGGTGATTATACGCGGCCTGAGGGCAATACCGCTAATAAGGCGATAACCCAAGACGGTGGACAAAGCTGGCAACTCATCGCAGATGGTAAAGAGCCCGGGTATAAAAGCTGTATTCAGTTTGTGCCCAATTCCGGAGGTAAAGATATCGTGGCCGTGGGCTTTACGGGCATTTCTTACTCCAACAATAGTGGAGAAAGTTGGAAGACTTTATCAGATGAATCGTTTTATACAATCCGGTTTTTAAATGATACTGTGGCTTATGCTGCGGGCAAGAACCGCATAGCAAAATTGGTTTTTCGTTAAGAAAAGGATTCCAAACAGGAGCAGGTTTTAGCGCCTAATAAGGCTAATCATTAGATCGTTTTTGATGTGATTGCCGTATCAGTTGGCGTTTAAAGTCTTCTTCTGCACGTAATAGGAGTATTGTTTTACGGGAAGAAATGACTTTGCTGAGTTTTAGTAAAAAAGCCTTGTCCAGTTCTTCTTCTTCTTCTTCCAGGGCTAGGTATTTTTCTAATAAATCATCTGCCTGTTTTTCGGAAATACCACTCATATCCTTTAGTTTATCGCGTACCTCGTTCCACTCCCTTTTGCGAAGGGCGTGCCGGTCTTCCTCGTATTTGTTGTAAATGGGCCAAAACAATTCCGCCTCCTGGGTGGACAAGTTGAGCTGTTCCGTTAGAAAAGCCACTTTCAGTGTTTTTATTTTATCCCAGTCGGGATTGTGCTGTCCGAAAATGAACGAAAAACCGAAAATCATTAGGGACGTTAGCCCAATTTTTAAGCTCTTAGTCATTGTTTTCCAAATTTAATTCTTCAAAATCATCTGTGTTATTGTTTAAATAGTCAAGGATGTTTTCCTCTTGTAATTTATTGGTTAAAACATCATTGATTTCCAGTTGATCAACTGGGATCATTTCGGCAATTTCATAACTTGTAAAACCAAACTCGTTGGTTTCAAAGTAGGCTTCAATCTCGGAAAATGCCAGATCTTCAAAATCAAAAGCCAAATCCCCGCCTCGATTGTAAGTAATGCCAAAAACCAACAGTACCACAGCCGCTATGGACGCCGCCACATAGTAATATTTTCTGTACGGATTAAGCGATACTACTTTTGTTTCTATAGTTATTATATTTTGGAATATTCTTTCATCCAAATTTTCAAAATACCCCGAGGGCACCGTAAATCCTTCATTTTGTTTTTCAGTGACAGAACCACTAATTTTATGCAAAATTCGTTCAGGGACATTTTCAAAATACCCCTCCGGGATTTTAAAGCCGTTTTTAGTATCAAAATTTTCCATATCTATACTTTGACTATCAATATCTTAAAAGGTTTAATGGGTGAGCAAAAAAGCTTCTATTTTTTTCGCCGCAAGGTGATATGATGCTTTTAGTCCCCCCACGGTAACGTCCAAAATTTCTGAAATTTCCTCATATTTCATTTTCTGAAAGTATTTCATATTGAAAACCAGTTTTTGTTTTTCGGGCAGCGTTGCTATGGCCATTTGCAGCTTCAATTGTATTTCATCTCCATCAAAATACACATCACTTCTTAAATTCTCCACCAATTTGGATTGCAGTTCTTCATTGCTAACACCCATTTTTTTGGACTTGGATTGCAAAAAAGTCAACGATTCATTGGTGGCTATTCGGTACATCCAGGAATATAGTTTACTGTTGCCTTTAAAACCCTTGATGTTCCCAAGTATTTTAATAAAAGTATTCTGTAGTACATCATCCGTGTCGTCGTGATTCAAAACAATTCTACGGATATGCCAATAAAGCCTTTCCTTATAAGTATCTATAAGTAGTTTAAAGGCTTTGGACTGCGTTTCCTTCTGCTGTAATTGGCGTACCAGTATTTCTTCGGCAATCAAAATAGCTTCATTAAGTATGATATATTGGACGGATTTCCACTAAAAAGGTTTAACAGCCTTTGTGTAAAAATAGGTAGATTTTGGTTTAATGGGTAGATTTCCCAAGTTTATGACCGAAAAATATTTATGCTATGAATCGAACGATTGCATTGTCACCAATTTTTTATATACACCGTTGGAGGCCAGCAATTCGCCATGCGAGCCCTGTTCTACAATTATGCCTTTTTGCAATACGACTATGGTATCTGCATTTTGAATGGTGGATAGCCTGTGTGCAATTACAATAGAGGTTCGGTTTTTCATCATTTTTTCCAATGCATCCTGCACCAAACGTTCACTTTCGGTGTCCAAGGCCGAGGTAGCCTCGTCCAAGATCATTATGGGCGGATTTTTAAGCACCGCCCGGGCTATGGATAATCGTTGTTTTTGCCCCCCGCTTAGCTTATTTCCGCCATCCCCGATATTGGAATTGTAGCCATTTGGCAATTCAACAATAAATTCATGGGCATTGGCAATCTTGGCCGCAGCGATGATTTCTTCCTCTGATGCGTTTTCTTTTCCTAAGCCAATGTTGTTTTTGACCGTATCATTAAAAAGAATGGAATCCTGGGTAACCAGTCCTATCAGGCTTCGAAGCGATTTTTTCGAAAAATCCCTTATGTCTATTCCATCCAGCATTATACTGCCCCCATTTACATCATAAAATCGGGTCATTAAATTTGCTATGGTGCTTTTTCCACTTCCAGATTGGCCCACCAAGGCCACGGAATGGCCTTTGGGAACTTTTAGGCTGAAATTTTGAAGTACATATTCATCATCATATTTAAAGGAAATGTCCACTATGTCTATTCCTGAATCCAAAGTAGGTTTTACAACTGCATTTTCCTTTTCCACAATGGGGTTTTCTGTTTCCAGGATTTCTAAAACCCGTTCAGCCGCGGCATTTCCTTTTTTTACACCATAAGATGCTTTACTCATGGCTTTTGCGGGGGTCAGGATATTGTAGGCCAGGGCCATGTACGCGATGAACGAGGAAGGATCCAGATTTTTGTCCACCAAAACCATTTTACCGCCAAACCAAAGTAAAACCCCAATGACCAAAATCCCCAAAAATTCGGCCACGGGCAGGGACAAATTTTGACGGTTCAACAACTTATTCGAAAACCGGAAAAAGCGTTGGGTAGAGGTTTTAAAGGTATTGTAAAATGTGGATTCAGCATTGAACGCCTTAATGACCCTAAGACCACCCAGGGTTTCTTCTACAATGGATAAAAATTCTCCCTGTTCCTTTTGGACCCGATCGGATTTTTTCTTTAGGGATTTCCCGATTCGCGAGATGGCCATGCCCGCCAACGGGATGAAAACAAATACGAAGAGGGTAAGTTTTGCACTTATCCCGAACATAATGATAATGGTGAACAAAATGGTCAAGGGCTCACGGACGATGAGTTCCAAAACAGAGAGAAAAGAGTGCTGTATTTCCAATACATCCGATGTGATACGGGCAATGACATCACCTTTTCTTTTTTCAGAGTAGAATGAAATGGGCAATTCCACCATCTTTTTGTACATACCGTTCCTGATATCCTTTAGGACACCGTTTCTTAGGAATGTAATGAAGTACATGGCCAGATAGTTAAAGATATTCTTTAGCAGAAACAGCACAAGGACCAAGACGATGACGAAGATGAGCCCCTTCATTTCATCTTCTGCGGCATAAGAGGTAACTACATAATTTGCATAGTCCTGCAAATAATCCTTTATGTGGCTCACATTATTGTAAACGGGGGGCCGGTAGACTTTCTTTGATTGATCGAACAGCACATCCAGCATCGGTATCAGTGCCGCAAATGACAATGAACTGAACAGGGCATAGAGTATGTTGAAGAGTATATTTAAATAACCGTATTTTTTATAAGGCTTTGCAAACCGAAGGATTTTCCTGAAATAGTCCATTAACTTAATTTCAGTTCGTTAATGATCCTGCTGATTTTTTCATCCAATTGGGCATCAATTTTTTTAAAATCACTGGCATTCCCCAGAATAGTGTTTATACTGAAATAAAACTTTATTTTAGGCTCTGTGCCACTGGGCCGGGCCGCCATACGGGTACCGTCTTCGGTGATCAGTATGAGCACGTTGGATTTGGGGAGGGTTATAGGGCTTACTTCTCCGGTTATGAGGTTTGTAGATGTTGCCGTATTGTAATCTTCTATAGCGATTACCCTGGAGCCGTCAATAGTTTTTACCGGATTTTCCTTAAATTCGATCATCATTTGTTGTATTTCCTCGGCACCACTGATCCCTTTTTTGGTTAAGGAGATTAATTTTTCCTTGTAAAAACCAAATTTTACATAACAATCAATCAAATCTTCGTAAAAGGAACTTCCGCGCGCTTTGGCGCTTGCCGCTATTTCGCAGGCCAGTAGGGTAGATGTGACGGCATCTTTGTCCCGTACAAAATCGCCTACCATAAACCCAAAACTTTCTTCCCCCCCTCCAACGAAGTCTTGGTCTGGAAAATCCTTGACCATTTTGGCGATCCATTTAAATCCCGTCAATGCGGTTTTATATTCCACATCATAGGCTTTGGCCAAACTTTCCATCATGGGAGTTGATACTATGGTAGAGGCAATAAACCCATTACCATTTAACCCTTTTTTTTTGCGTTCCTGCAATAGGAATCTGGTCATTAGAACCATGGTCTGGTTGCCGTTCAGTAATTCTATCTTGCCCTCTAGGTTTCTCACAGCTATGCCCAAACGATCACTGTCAGGATCTGTCCCAACAACCATATCCGCACCTATTTCCTCCGCTTTTTTTATGGCCAGGGTCAATGCCTCTGGCTCTTCGGGGTTGGGCGATTTTACGGTGGGGAAATTACCATCTGGATTGGCCTGTTCCTCTATTATGGTTACGTTGTGGTACCCTGCCCGTTTTAAGACCTCTGGAATTGCGGTGATGGATGTACCGTGCAGGGGAGTGAAGACTATTTTAAAATTATCTTTCCCTTTTGCATTGAAACTTCCGTTATGGACGCATGCTTCAATAAATGCCTCATCCACTTCTTTATCAATATATTCCATTAACCTTTTATTGGGCTTAAAATTAATATCCCCATATGACAGCCTGTTTATTTCCGATATGATTTCCCCATCCTGTGGCGGGACAATCTGCCCCCCATCTGTCCAATATACCTTATAGCCATTATATTCCGGAGGATTGTGGGATGCCGTTAAAACAATACCCGCATGGCAGTTAAGGTACTTTACGGCAAAGGAAAGTTCCGGGGTTGTCCTAAGGTCTGAGAATAGGAATACCTTAATCCCGTTTGCCGAAAACACGTCGGCCACCGTTTTGGCCAACGTGTCGCTGTTATGGCGACAGTCATATGCAATTACCGTTTTTATCTGCTCGCCGGCATATACTTTGTTTAAATAGTTGCTCAGTCCCTGTGTGCTTTTTCCCAGTGTATATTTATTGATCCTGTTGGTGCCGGCACCCATTATACCGCGCATACCGCCAGTGCCAAATTCCAGGTCCTTGAAAAATCGGTCTTTTAGATCATCCGGATTATGTTGCAGTATTTTCTCTACTTCAATTTTTGTTCCTTGGTCAAAGACATCCGTCAACCAACTTTTCGCTGTCTTTAAAATAGCATCCATAAATCCTATTATTTTTTAAAAAACCAAAATTACGAAGAATATTGGTTTTTTAATGGGTTGATTTCCTCCGAAATGACGTAGCGGGTTTCCTCTTTTCGGGAGCGTACCATGATTTCCCCCAGAAACCCAGCCAAAAAAAGTTGCGTGCCCATAATCATGGAGGTAAGCGCTATAAAAAACTGGGGGCGATTTGTAAGCAACCTTGCCGTTGGATGAAGAAAAAGCTTGTCTATCCCTAAATAAAGCGTGAGCCCAAAACCCACAACGAACATCAGAATGCCCAAGGCTCCGAACAGGTGCATGGGTCTTTTTCCAAAAGTAGACAGAAACCAAATGGTAATAAGGTCTAAAAAACCATTTATAAATCGATCCATCCCAAATTTGGTTTTTCCGTATTTTCGAGCTTGGTGCTGCACTACTTTTTCTTCTATTTTTGAAAACCCCGCACTTTTTGCCAATACGGGAATATACCGATGCATTTCACCGGACACTTCAATGGTTTTTATCACCTCTTTTTTAAAGGCTTTTAGCCCGCAATTAAAATCATGTAATTTTACTCCGGATGTTTTTCGAGCTGCCCAATTGAACAGTTTGGATGGCAGGTTTTTTGATAGCGTGGCATCATATCGTTTCTTTTTCCATCCGGAAATAAGATCAAAACCATCTTCTTTTATCAATCGGTACAACTCCGGAATCTCTTCTGGATTATCTTGCAAATCGGCATCCATGGTAATGACCACATCGCCTTGCGCTGCTTTAAATCCGGCATGTAAAGCTTGCGATTTACCAAAATTTCTGAGAAAACGGATGCCCTTTACATTTTTGTTCTCTGCGGATAGTTGGGATATTACCCGCCAGGAGTTATCCGTACTGCCATCGTCAATAAATAGGATCTCGTATAAAAAACGATTGGATTGCATTACGGTTACAATCCAATCGTGCAGTTCTTTAATCGATTCTTCTTCGTTAAGTAAAGGGATTACTATGGATAAATTCATTGGGTACTTTTGGAAAATATGTTCAAAAGTACAAATTAGTTAATATTTTTTGTCTTTTTCAAAACCAAAGCGGGAATTAACGACAATAAAAACCCCAGAATAATAGTGAACAACAGTCCAAATGTGATTTGCATGGCCGGAGTGGAGAATTTCTTTGCCATCTCCATTTGGGCATCTATTTGTTGCGGGGTAAGTTTGGTCGTTTCAATTAACTGCCCTCTTTGGAATTCCATGGCTTTGGCCATGGTATCCGGGTCTATGACCCCCATCATTAGTTGGTTGAACAACAGTCCAACGATGCCACCCACAAGACAGATCCCGACACCAACCTTTAATCCCTGACCAAAGGACATAAATCCGTCGTTGGCTTTTCTAAATTGAATGATTCCCACAATAATCAATGAAAGCATGAAAAGGATGCTGACCACCATTACCGGTATCCCTCCCTGATAGTGCATATCCATTGAATAAAGGATTAACCCGAAGGCAATATTGATTGCCCCAAGCAATAATCCGTAAGTTAGGGCAAATTTTCCTGTTTTTAGTTGATTGTCTTCCATTTTTGATTGTTTTTTTGGTTGGTTTATGGATCAGTATTTGATCGCTATCTTTTGTTACATTAAAGATAGTGTTTTTTCTTTTTATTTTTTGATGATTAAAATTGCAGTGTTCGTAAAAATGATTAAATTTGCAGCCTTAAATATTTAAATCTTTTTTTAAGATAATAGCAATGAGAAAAGGCATACACCCGGAGAATTATAGATTAGTGGCTTTTAAGGACATGTCCAATGAAGATGTTTTCATTACAAAATCAACTGCGGATACCAAGGAAACCATAGAGGTTGATGGCGTATCGTATCCGGTAGTAAAATTGGAAATCTCCAGAACCTCACACCCATTTTATACAGGAAAGTCCAAATTGGTGGATACTGCGGGTAGGATCGATAAATTCAAGAACAAGTACAAGAAATTCGAAAAATAAAATCTTTTTGGAAAGATAAACTAAGTCACGTCTCGATAGGTATCGGGACGTGACTTTTTTTATTTTTGTTAAAAACATCTTCATGAACTATATCCTTTTCGACGGGAATGTGCGCAATGCCCTATTGCCCTTTACGTTTACACGGCCGGTTGCAGATATACGCATTGGGATTTTGACCATTCGGGAAAAGTGGGAACAGTATCTGGGAACATCGGTCTCGGTGCACACGGAGGCGTACCTGACAGAAAAATTTCCTTTAGTGGAAATGGAAGAAAATATAGCTATAAACGCATCATTTTTGCCAAATGCGGAGCTGGCGCAATGTGTGAGGTCCCTGCAAGAAAATGAAGCACTTTTTTACAATGATGAAATTCTGGCTTTTTACACCAAAGACATCAAGAACACCAATGATTTTTCCAACTTTCACCATAGCCAATGGGAGGAAGAAGTATTTCAGCTAAAACACACCTGGGATATTTTTTCTAAAAACGGGGAGGCTTTACAGGCCGACTTTGATCTGTTGACCGCGGGAAGAAAAAGTGCCACCATATCTCCGACAAATAATTTGATATGTCCCGAAAGAATATTTTTGGAAGAAGGAGCAAAAGTGGAATACAGTATTTTAAATGCCACGGATGGACCCATATATCTGGGAAAGGACTCGGAAATCTGGGAGGGGAGTCTTATTCGAGGTGCTTTTGCGCTTTGTGAGAAAGCCATTGTGAAAATGGGCGGTAAAATTTATGGACCCACAACCGTAGGCCCCTACGGTAAGGTTTGTGGAGAAATAAGCAACTCGGTTATTTTTGGATATTCAAGTAAAGGCCATGAAGGGTACTTGGGCAATGCGGTATTGGGAGAATGGTGCAATATCGGTGCCGATTCCAACAACTCCAATTTAAAGAACAATTACGCTAAAGTGCGGTTGTGGAACTATGCTACGGAAAGTTTTGAACAGACCGGACTTCAGTTTTGCGGACTTATGATGGGCGATCATAGTAAAACGGCCATAAATACCATGTTCAACACGGGTACGGTGATAGGGGTAAACTGTAATATTTACGTCCCCGGGTTTCCCAGAAATTTTGTGCCCAGCTTCAGTTGGGGTGGGTCATCGGGCTTTACCACCTACCAGCCCAAAATGGCTTTTGAGGCCGCAAAAGTGATGATGGCACGCCGTGGTGTAGCATTTGATGAAAAGGAGGAACGTATCTTAAATCATGTGTTTGAAGTCACGAAAAAGTGGCGTCAGTATTGACGAGATCAACGCACATTTTATAATTGGGAATTTAATTTGAACCATGGTTTTTTAAAAATACAGTTGCTTAATTATCAACATAATACAAATAATATAGACCGATAAGTACATATCTTTGAAAACTCAGTGGGAAAACAAATTAATCAAACAAACCGGAAGTAGGCGTATGGACAAAAAAAAAGTCGCTTTCTACACCTTGGGCTGTAAGCTCAATTTTTCGGAAACATCCACGATTGCAAGAGGTTTTGAATCCAAAGGGTTTGATAGGGTGGAGTTTGCCGAAATTGCGGACATGTATGTCATTAACACCTGTTCGGTTACCGAAAACGCGGATAAACGTTTTAAAACCATTGTTAGGCAGGCCCAAAAGGTAAACCCCAATGCATTTATTGCTGCCATTGGTTGCTATGCACAATTACAACCCGAAGAACTGGCCGCGGTAGATGGGGTAGATTTGGTGTTGGGTGCTACCGAAAAGTTTAAGATTACCGATTATATTCACGACCTTTCTAAAAATGATTTTGGAGAGGTGCACTCCTGTGAAATTGCGGAGGCCGATTTTTATACCGGAGGCTATGCCATAGGCGATAGGACAAGGGCCTTTTTAAAAGTGCAGGACGGCTGCGATTATAAATGTACCTACTGTACTATTCCATTGGCTAGGGGCATTTCCCGAAGTGCAACTTTGCAGAGTGTATTAGAAAATGCCGACGATATTTCAAAACAGGGCATTAAGGAAATCGTGCTTACCGGGGTGAATATTGGTGATTACGGCAAAGGCGAATTTGGCAACAAAACCCATGAACATACTTTTTTAGAACTGATCCAAGCCCTGGATGTTGTAGAGGGCATTAGTCGACTTCGAATTTCTTCCATAGAGCCAAATTTGTTAAAAAACGAAACCATTGATTTTGTTGCTAAAAGCAACGCTTTTGTGCCTCATTTTCACATTCCCCTGCAAAGTGGCAGCGATGCTATTTTAAAGCAAATGCGAAGAAGGTATTTAAGCGACCTGTACCGAGAGCGTATCACCAAGATTAAAGAAGTAATGCCACATGCGTGCATCGGGGTTGATGTTATTGTTGGATTTCCGGGCGAAACTGATGCGCAGTTTTTGGAAACCTATTATTTTTTAAATGAATTGGAGGTCTCTTACCTTCATGTGTTTACCTATTCGGAAAGGGCCAATACCCTTGCAGCAACAATGGAAGAGGGCGTACCGTTAAAAGTAAGGCAAAAGAGGAGCAGGCTATTGCGCGGGCTTTCGGTTAAAAAAAGAAGGGCATTTTATGAAAGCCAACTTGGTAGTGTGAGAACGGTGTTATTTGAAGGCGATAACAAGGATGGCTATATCCATGGCTTTACGGAAAATTATGTAAAGGTAAAGACGCCTTGGAATCCGGCCTTGGTAAATACAATGCACAAAATTGAACTTACCGAGATAGATGAAGATGGTTTGGTTCGGTTTAGGTTTGCAAAAAGTGAGGTGTTGATATAAAAAATCCCGCTTCTTACACGGGATAGGGAAAGTTATGATCGGGAAGTGTCCCTGGGATTTGGCGTTCAAATCCGGATACCTACAGGGAGCATTTCCTTATACTGCCTGTTTTTTCTTAAAAAGCCGGCAATTTGTGGACTGGTAGGAACCACCCTCATGTTTTTTTCTTGGATAAGCAAAAGGACAGCGGTTATAAAAGCCTCCTTAAACTCCTCCCTTACAATTTCTTCAGGAATGACCAGTTTGGTCAAAAACACTTTACGGTCCTGGGAAGAATATTCAATCTTGGCCAAATGCCCGTCCTCCCTAGCTTCAAATTGCCGCAAAAAGCTGTTGTCCTTAATTTCTAATCCATTCATATAGTTTGATTTTAGATTTTTTCGTTTATCTTGACCACAACGTTCTCAAATTGCAATCTGCTTTTTATCTGTTTTGCCATAGTTTCAAAACAAAGGGTTTTATTTTGGGCAAAGAGGCCAAAGATAGTAAAAAAAATACTGATTTCCTAGTTAAATATAGAGCAACCTACGATGTTAGACGAAAAAATCCATGTTTATTTTATGCCCGGTATGGCTGCCAATCCCGCTATTTTTGAACATATTTCCCTACCTTCTGAAAAATTCGAACTGCACTTTCTAGAATGGTTTGTGCCTAAAAAGGGGATAAACCTTGGGGCTTATGCCAGCCAAATGTGCAAAAAAATAGTACATGATAATCCAGTATTGATAGGAGTATCGTTTGGGGGCCTGCTGGTACAGGAAATGGCAAAACACATGCCTACAAAAAAAGTAATTATTGTATCAAGCGTCAAAAGCAAGTATGAGTTGCCAAAACGCATGGTTTTTGCAAAATACACTAAAATACACAAACTGTTGCCAACAGGCTTGGTAAACAATGTTGAGCTTTTGGCGAAGTATGCTTTTGGAGAAACCGTTACCAAACGTTTAAAATTGTATGAGCGGTATCTTTCCATAAGGGATAAATCCTATATGGATTGGGCCATAGATCAAATGCTTAATTGGCCACAAACCGAATGTGATGGGGGTGTAGTACACATCCATGGAGAAAAGGATCCTGTCTTTCCTATTGGGAACATAAAGGATTGTATCATGGTAAAGAACGGTACGCATACCATGATTATCCATAAATACAAGTGGTTTAATGAGCACTTGCCAACAATTATTTTAGATTAGTGGTTCTATTTAATACCTTTGATAAGTAATTAAATTGATAAGCCATGAAATTTATTAAAAATGCTTTGATGCTTTTAGGAGTGCTTTTTGTTATAAGCACATTGATTTTTGCAGTTCAGAACAGCGTGGATGGAAAACCATACGAGTTAATAGCTTCGGATAAAAATGGCGCGGTCGCCAATGAAGGTGCCGGTTACCGGATAACATCCATAGAGATCCCGGAAAATTTAAATTTTGCCGGTGAGGCCGTCCCATCTGATGATCCTGAAGTAATGGAGCGTATAGACAGGGAGTTTTTGGTGAACACGTATTGGCAGTCCAATGCCGTGCTATTGATAAAAAGGGCCAATAAGTATTTCCCGATCATAGAACCTATTTTGGCCAAAAACGGCATCCCGGATGATTTTAAGTATTTGGCAGTGACGGAGAGCGGTTTGCAAAATACCACTTCGCCGGCCGGGGCAACGGGTTTTTGGCAGATAATGAAAACAACAGCTAAGGATTATGGCCTGGAAGTCAATGAAAATATAGACGAACGATACCACTTGGAAAAAAGCACTGAGGTTGCCTGTAAATACTTAAAAAGCTCAAAGGAAAAATTTGGAAATTGGACTATGGCAGCGGCGGCCTATAATGCTGGTCCGGCCGGGATGTCAAAATACATGGGTATTCAAAAAGCCGATGATTATTACGATCTTTTATTGGGGGAGGAAACCGGACGCTATGTTTTTAGGATCTTGGCCATTAAGGAAATCCTTTCCGATCCTGAAAAGTATGGTTTTCATATAGAAAAGAAAGACCTGTATTCTTCTGTTCCAACCTTCAATGTAGAAGTTAATGAACCCATTGCCAACTTTGCGGATTTTGCCAAACTTTATGAAGTTAACTATAAGATATTAAAAAGACATAACCCATGGCTTCGGGAACCGCACTTAAATAATACGTCCGGAAAAAGATATACGCTTGAGATTCCGAATAAGGGATATTATAAAATGTCCAAATAACGTAAACGGATCGGTTTATGGCACAAAAGAGGTGATGCGGGTATCAGATCTTTTTCATCTGTTGCTGCATCATTTTTATTTGCTCTGTAAGCATATTTTGTTTGTCCAATTTCTTAGCTTCATTTAGCAGCGTTGTCGCTTCTCTTTTACGCCGTTTTTGCATGGCGATACCGGCCAAGCTCAACTTTGCCATGGCTACGTCATAATCCATGGTCAATCCCAACTTAAGGGCTTTTTTGAAGAATTTTTCTGCTTGCGATAGGTTTGTCTGCGAAAAGATAATACCGTGAAGGTAATTGTAATATCCTTGCTGCTTTTTAACCAAGGCCGCCTCCGGATTTTTTATTTTTTCCAACCATTTTTGGGTACCCGCTAAGTCCTGTTTGCGCATTCTCAAAAAGGCGAGCAAAATAATTTCGTTCCTAAAATAAAGAAATATAAAAATAAGGGAAAGCAATATCAAAAATATACCGTTTCCAATATTTCCCTCAATAAATTGGTAAACGGAACAGGCTATTATTAGACCCGCAATAATGAGTTTTAAATTCTTATTGAACATAGTACTTGTTGATTAATTCGTAGGTAATGGTCGATTTTATCGTTGTGGGGATTTCCTGATCACCTATTTGAGCTATCGTGGATATTCCATTTGATGTTCCATTAACGGTCATTTTTAAGATAAAACCGGTAGCAATGTCCGTTGTGATCATTGTTTCCTGAGTGCCACTAAGAAGCATGGTCGTAGCCGGTTCCTTTACATCCATGCGCACTTGTGCTTTACCACTGATAGACGCATTTTTTGCCGTAAGTCCATCCAGTTTCCAAACATTCTTGGCCACAAGCTTCCCGTCGTATTCATTTTTCCATGTATCCCCAACTTTAATTTTGGTCGTTGGGTATATGTAGGTCATTTGTTTGTAATTGTTTGAAAGTGCCTCCGAACCAAACTCCTTTTCCAGCGACTTCTTCATTAGGTTTAAAGAGAACTCATCTTCCAGACCCGATGCATTTGCCATTTTAGTAACCAAGCTGTTCCCGCCCTTTACTTCAAAAATATCCCCTGTTTTCGCTAAAGTAATTTGTACTGGGTTGTGCAGCAAGGTATTAAATATTTGGGACTGCATGTCATCTTCTACCACTTCCTTGGCTCTGACGCTCATTAACTCACCTTGAATACTGGACGACATATTAAGGTTTAAGTCCTCAAAAGTCAGCTCTATTATATAATGGTCTTCGCGTTCCCCTATTACTTTGAACTCCAAAACCCCGTCTATGGTATTGGTAATGGCATGGGAGGCACCTTCAATTTTCTGTGTGATGATCTGTTCCGCATTTTGTTTTATAACAAAAACATCGCCTATTTTAAGCCGATATTCTAACGATGTTTGCCCAATGCCATAGGTTTCAAATACAATAAAAAGCAGTATTGCCAGAAAGTTTTTCACGTTTTAAAAAGATTCATGTTCCAATGGTGCAAAAGTAATAAAAACAAACCATAATATTTTTTTATTTAGATTTGTCAAAGCAAAAACTCTTTGTATATTTGCGCCCAGATTTTGTGGATGTTTCTCGCACGGTCTTACAAAATAGGTTTTAAGTATTTTTTTTAAAAAATTCCGTAATGAAAAGAACATATCAGCCATCAAAAAGGAAAAGAAAGAACAAACATGGGTTTAGGGAGCGTATGGCCACTGCAAATGGGAGAAAGGTTCTTGCCAGACGAAGGGCCAAAGGAAGGAAAAAACTATCCGTATCTTCTGAGGCGAGACACAAAAAATAATGATGGTATTTCGTAAAAATAACAAGGTGTTACTTTCTCAGAAGTAGCACCTTTTTTTTGTTCAATAAATAAGTAAACGGTAGAAAGTAAAAATAATGCCAAAAAGAAAAGATTTAAAGTCGATTTTGATTATTGGTTCTGGTCCAATTGTTATTGGACAGGCATGTGAGTTTGATTATGCGGGAACGCAGGCATTGCGTTCTTTGCGTGAAGATGGTATTGAAACGGTGCTGATCAACAGTAATCCGGCGACCATCATGACCGACCCAACTATGGCAGATCACGTGTATTTAAAGCCGTTGACCACCAAATCCATTATCGAAATTTTAAAAGCGCACCCCGAAATAGATGCTGTTTTACCCACTATGGGCGGACAAACGGCTTTAAATCTATGTATAGAGGCTGACGAAAAAGGGATTTGGGCCGATTTTAATGTGAAAATCATAGGGGTTGATATCAATGCCATAAACATTACCGAAAATCGGGAGAAATTTCGGGAGCTCATGCTTAAAATAGGGGTTGGTATGGCGCCACAGGCTACGGCCACTTCTTTTTTGGAAGGTAAGGAAATCGCACAGGAATTTGGCTTTCCACTGGTAATTAGAGCTTCCTATACCCTAGGTGGGGCGGGCGCTTCCATAGTTTACAAAGCCGAAGATCTTGATGAGCTATTGAGCCGTGGATTGGAAATATCGCCCATACACGAAGTCATGATAGACAAGGCCCTCATGGGGTGGAAAGAATATGAACTGGAATTGTTGCGAGATAAGAATGACAATGTGGTCATTATCTGCACTATAGAGAATATGGATCCCATGGGTATCCATACCGGCGATTCCATTACCGTTGCGCCTGCCATGACGCTTTCCGATGCTACGTTTCAAAAGATGCGCGACATGGCCATTAAAATGATGCGCAGTATTGGTAATTTTGCCGGCGGATGTAATGTGCAGTTTGCGGTTAGTCCGGATGAAAAGGAGGATATCATTGCCATAGAAATCAATCCCAGGGTTTCCCGATCTTCGGCCTTAGCCTCCAAAGCCACCGGATATCCCATAGCCAAAATTGCCGCCAAATTGGCCATAGGGTATCATTTGGATGAATTGGGCAACCAAATTACCAAACTCACCTCGGCTTTATTTGAGCCTACCTTGGATTATGTAATTGTAAAAATACCACGCTGGAACTTCGATAAATTTGAAGGGTCGGACCGTACTTTAGGATTACAAATGAAATCGGTTGGTGAAGTAATGGGTATTGGTCGCTCGTTTCAGGAAGCCTTGCACAAAGCCACACAATCCTTGGAAATAAAACGCAACGGATTGGGCGCAGATGGTAAAGGGTATAAAGATTATGACCAAATCATAAGTAAACTTACCATTCCAAGCTGGGACCGGGTTTTTGTGATTTATGACGCCATTCAGATGGGAATTCCGTTGAGCCGCATCTACGAGATTACCAAAATCGACATGTGGTTCCTTAAGCAATATGAAGAACTGCACTTTTTAGAGAAAGAAATATCAAAATATACGGTAGATTCCCTTCCGCGGGAACTTTTACTGGAAGCCAAACAAAAAGGATTTGCAGACCGGCAGATTGCGCATATGTTGGATTGTTACGAAAGTGAAGTGCACAATAAACGTTCGGCTTTGGGAATAAATAGGGTTTTTAAACTGGTAGATACCTGTGCGGCCGAATTTAAGGCGATGACACCCTATTACTATTCTACCTTTGAAGAGGAAATAGAAACACCCCAGGGAAAGCGTTATGTGGCCAATGATAGCATTGTAACCAATAAAAAGAAAATAGTGGTGTTGGGCTCGGGCCCCAATAGAATAGGGCAGGGGATAGAGTTTGATTACTGTTGCGTGCATGGTGTTCTGGCGGCTTCGGAATGCGGATATGAAACCATCATGATCAACTGTAACCCGGAAACGGTTTCCACGGATTTTGATATATCGGATAAACTCTATTTTGAACCTGTTTTTTGGGAACATATCTACGACATCATTAAGCATGAAAAGCCGGAAGGGGTTATTGTTCAATTAGGCGGACAGACGGCACTTAAATTGGCCGAAAAATTAGATAAATACGGCATTAAAATTATCGGCACCAGTTTTCAGGCTCTCGATTTGGCAGAGGACAGGGGAAGTTTTTCCAAACTATTAAAGGATAACGGTATTCCTTACCCCGAATTTGGTGTGGCAGAGACCGCGGATGAAGCCTTAGTGCTTTCAGATCGATTAGGCTTTCCGCTTTTGGTAAGACCTTCCTACGTATTGGGCGGGCAAGGCATGAAAATAGTCATAAACCGGGAAGAACTGGAAGCCCATGTGGTGGACCTGCTGCGTAAAATACCCAACAATAAATTATTGTTGGACCATTATTTGGATGGTGCCATAGAAGCAGAGGCGGATGCCATTTGTGATGGGGAAGATGTGTACATTATTGGCATTATGGAGCATATTGAGCCCTGTGGAATCCATTCGGGAGACTCTAACGCTACCTTACCGCCCTTTAATCTGGGCGAATTTGTAATGCAGCAAATAAAAGATCACACTAAAAAAATTGCCCTGGCCTTACGTACGGTAGGCCTCATAAATATTCAGTTTGCCATTAAGGACGATATGGTCTATATTATTGAAGCGAACCCAAGGGCATCGCGAACCGTACCCTTTATTTCCAAAGCGTATAAAGAACCGTATGTAAATTACGCGACTAAGGTAATGCTCGGGGAAAAGAAGGTAAAAGACTTTACTTTTAATCCACAGTTGGAAGGCTACGCCATAAAACAACCTGTATTTTCTTTTAACAAATTTCCCAACGTAAATAAAAACCTAGGGCCGGAAATGAAAAGTACAGGAGAAAGCATTCTTTTTATAGACAGCCTTAAAGATGATGAATTTTACAATCTTTACGCCAGAAGAAAAATGTATTTGAGTAAATAGTCGAGCCTTAAAAAGCCCTTTTAAACAATATGTTTTTACAAATGATAAGTTCGGGGAAGGACAATAGTTCTTGAAAAAAATGACAAGAAGATAACTTCCATTTGTTCATCATCCTTTTGAAGTTGAATGCGGCTGCG
>JBGTBA010000007.1:0-4927 GCA_041749595.1 Flavobacteriaceae bacterium
GGTGTTTTGCTTCCGGGAGACCACATGGTCCTTTCGTTGAATGTGGACCGGTTCACCACCGGAGTGCCCAAATTGCCAGATATCCTTGCTATTACCGTACCATAGTCATCACTTTCATTAAGAACGAGCTCAAGGGTCAGATCACCGTGAATTCCGGGTATTGTAGAATCTATGGGGACAATGACCGTGCCGTCCACATCGGTCGACGTAAATTCTTCTCCGATCCTTAGGGGCCTGAACAACCTTTGCACTTGTAATTTTATTGGCTGATCTGCAATTGGGGTTTTAGAGTAGGTGTCTGTAAGGGTTGCCTTTACAGCCCGTACCCCATCTTCCATACGAAATACTTCGGCATCTATATCGGCATCTTTAAAACCAATACTCTTTTCTACGTGGGAAAATTCCCTATTGTCAGTGGAAGACACCAAATAATTAAAAGTACCGGTGCTATCCGCATCATTGGAGGTTAAGGTGTTCAAATTAAATTTTCCTTCACCCCCATTATTGGTGGCAATACTGCCTATTTTCACCAAGCTATCGGCTTGGAGTGTCCTAAATACGTCAAACGAAAGCCCTGAAGCAGGCTCAAACCCATCATCCCCTTTAAACTTAGCAGAGATGGTGAGGTAACTTTGCCCTTCCATTATCTTGGTAAAGTATAGGGTAACCCTAGGTTTTTTCTTTTCGTCTTGTGCATAACCTTTGTAGACGTTGCCCACTAGGAGACCTATTGTGAAAATAAATAAAACACCTATGTTAAACGATCGTCTCATTTTGTTGAAGATTTATTTGTTTCCAATAGACCTTGCTCTTCTGCAGTTTCATGTATGGGCACAATCGGCAGATAGCGTACCAGAACCGTTATGATCAATAGGGCCGAAGCTAGTGTGCCTAAGGTAATTATCCATTCCATGGCGGAGGGAAAATAATGGTGCCATGATTCTGGTACCCCTTGTATCGGTAAAAAGGGGTGCAATAATGTTGGGGTTACGATTAGGTACCTTTTCCACCAGGCACCTACTACGACCACAAGGCCGATAATAAAGACAGGAAGTGGTTTCCTTCCCCTGGGAACAACCAATATAAAAATAGGCAAGATTAAACTGCCAATTATTACCAGCCAGAATAATAAGGCATAATCCCCTAAAAACAACCCGTTTAGATGGGCGGCCTCTTCCACCGTATTCTTATAGGCAGGCACCAGATATTCGTTGATATTGAAGTAGAGATAAAGCGCACAGAGCAATACCAATAATTTACCCATTTTATCAAAATGTTTCTCGGTAATGTAAGCTTCAAGACGATAGATCTTCCGAAGTACGTACATTACGCTGATAACCGCTCCGGCTCCTGCCACGAAGGCCCCTGCAATAAAATAGGGGCCAAAGTTGGAGCTGTCCCAACCGGGCCTGTACGTGGTGGCAAACAGCCAAGCGGTAACCGTATGTATGCCAAATGCCACGGGGATTATTAATACGGAAAGTATGCTGATAGATTTGTTGTATATTTTATGTTGTGTTGCAGTGCCCGCCCAGTTTAAGGATAGCTTCCCATACCATTTACTTAGTTTAGGCCTGTTCTTAAAGTACTTTTTAAGTATTTCAAAATCGGGTAATAACGGAAAAAACAACAATAGCGTACTGATGACCAGATAGGTGGAGATAACCACGACATCCCAGATAATAGGCGACTGTAATCTACCGTGTATAAAGAGATTGAATAATTTTTCGGGCCTACCCATGTCTATGATGATCGTTAACCCCGCCATGATTATGGCCGCAACCGCTATAATTTCGGCTATTCGGGTTAGGGGGGTACTCCATTTTGCCCCGGACAATCGCAGGATTGCGGTAATCAGCGACCCAACGAGGCTTATGGCCACAAAAAAAACGAAATTTGAAATGTATATGCCCCAAAGGGCATAGTCCCGCATATCCGTGACTATCAATCCATCCCGAAGCTGTATCACATAACAGACCAAAGCGGCCAAAATAACAATAACGAGAAGTCCTGTCCAAAGTTGGCCATATTTGCCAAATTTCTTTGGAGCAAGGTCTTTTACCAATTCATCATAATTCCTTTCCATCATTCTGTTTTAAATACCGATTTAAATTCATCATAATTTTCCATGCCTTCCTCAAAATCCACCAGCCTATTTGCCGGGGGCAAGTAATATACACTGGGCTCGGTGCCCAAACTTTCCATTAACCTATAGCCTGCTTTGTCTTTGAGTAATTTGCTAAGCCTAAAAGTTTCATCGCCATTGGTGACGGTATCTTCATAAGCATCCCCAAAAAAGAAAACACCATTGGGGCATGCGGTAACACAGTGGGGTAATTCGCCCTTATCGATCATGTGCGGGCAAAAGTCACATTTATCAACTGTCCCTTTTTGGCTTGGCATCCCCGCATAATCGGGCGAATAGTGTAAATGTTCCATATCCATAGATATTTCGCTCATTTCACCCTGCTTAGGTTCTTCCCAATTAAAGACCCTGGTAGAGTATGGGCAAGCTGCCATGCAAAAGCGACACCCAATGCACCGGTCCGCATCTATGAGCACAAGGCCATCCTGTCTTTTAAAGGTGGCATCCACGGGACACACTTTAACGCACGGGGGCTTATCACAGTGTTGGCAAAGGGTTGGCTGCCAATAGGGAGCGGTGTGTTCGGTATCTTGCATTTTATATATTTTGAGCCATGCAGCATCACCTGTGATATAATGGTTTTTATTACATGCGCTCTGGCATTTTTTTGCATTTTTGCACCGGGCAAGATCAACCACCATGACAAATTTCCGATTGGGATAACCCTCTCGAACATTATAGTCGTCATCTTTTAGGCTGGGAATTTCCATTACCTCGGATTTGGGCACTTGGATTAAAGTGCCGTCCGTTGACATTAACTCAATGGTTTCCCCAGCATCGGCCTTAACCCCATGCTCCGTGCCCAGTGCCTTAACAGCGGCACCGCCCACTGCGGTAAAAAGGCCTATTTTTAAACCCTTATCCAAAAAATTCCGCCGGGAATTAGTATCTTTTTCTTTCATTGTACCAGACTTTACGTTTATTTTTTATCCAACCAGTTTCGTAGCGATCTGTTCGATAGGTCTTTTTCTATGACTTTGGATTCTTGTACGGTTCTCTTTTTCACCCTTACCGCGGTGCCGTCGGACCGTAACAGGGTTTGATATTCGTCCGCATCCTCTCCTGCTTTGCTTAACTCATCGGTAACGGTGTTCCCCATTCCCAGAAAAGGGAAAAGTACACTACTGGCCAACAGGGGAAGAAGGCCCCTTCTTGAAATCGGTACTACTTTTTCAGGTTTTTTTTTCATAATCGTAATGGTTTGGATTGTGGGACAATGGTTTAAAAATTGTATTTTCTTGTAATATTAAAACCGATCAGAAAATCACCATCAAAGAAATTGTTTTGATTGAACACATGGTTTTTTTGAGGTACGATGCCGTCATAATTACTGATCAACAACTGGAAAATATGGCCCGAAGTGGCAAATTCAACGCCAAAACTTACACCTGGTGAATTAAATTCAATATCCGGACGTTCAGGATCGTCCCATTGATTTAAGGGTTGGCTATAGTCGAACATTACGGCCGTGTTTGGGCTAATTTTATAACGACCACCAAATGCGATGGAAATCCTGTCATTTTCCATAAAGGTCTCCACGAGGTTGTAATGCGAAATACTCGGGGCTATCTGCAGCGACAGGTTTGGGTTAAAACGTTTTGCAAATATTATTTGATTGAAATAGGAGTATCTATGTTGTCTCAGGTCAAAATTCTCTTTTGGACGTGCGCTCACGGTAGCATTTCCATAATAGGTAATGCTTAGCGGTATCCTATTAGAACGTGTTTGCCTTAACAGACCCACTTTTAGATTAAAATCCTGCAATCTGTCAAACTTTGTGGTTCCATAGCCTACAGTTATCCAATCCAGTAAGGCATAGGTAAGACCAATCCTTATATTTGACGGGGCCCATATACCGGCCAAATCATTTTCACCGCCATTGATCAAACCAAACCTGTGCGACATTTGGATCTCCAATGTCTTCTTGATGTTCAATACGTTTGTTTGGTTGTCTATTATGGTAGAGCCTTCAAAGGCAGGGCGTTCCGGTTTATCTACAATTGAATCTTTATCCTTCTCTTGTGTAAGTCCAAACAAGGGAAGCATGACACAAGCCAATAAGGTGATTTTGTATTTTTTCATCTATACCTACCTTTTAAAAATTAATTATTAAATGCACCTTGGTTTATCCAGTCCCTCACCAAACTAATTGTAGTGTTAGGCAATGCACTGCTCGGGGGCATAAGATTGCCAACGCCTATTAACCGTTGGTATAGTTCGCTTCCATCTGCATCATTTGGCACCACCATGGAGGGATCGGTAATTGTTATAAAATTGTACGAAGTACCTTCCCTAAGATCTGGATTTAGGGTTCCATCATGACAAACAACACATTGGGCATTAAATATAGGTTGGATATCAGTTCTATAAGAGACGTTGCCCGTAGGCGGAATCTCTATGTCCAACACCTCATCATAATAACATCCGGTCAAGGAAAGCGTCAGAATAAGTGAAGCCGAAACCCCTACTATTTGTGTTATTTTTTTCATTTTTTGTACTTTTTTAGATGAATCGCCTTTTCTAAAACTGAAATTTCAATGATTTTGATCGTGATTAAAGGAATTCATGGCCTTATAAATCCGGGAGCAAATTTGCTCTCGGATATTTGCCACATTATTGGACCGCTTGGATTGAGTTTGCAAGCAACGCTTCAACATAAGCGGGGTTATGCACACCATTACTTCGGTCTTCCTCTATCAAGAAAAGATTCCATGCGGCCTGTACATCCACAAAGTCATAAAGCCCTAATACAAAACTTCCGTTTACTATCAAGCCTACATG
>JBGTBA010000008.1:0-34517 GCA_041749595.1 Flavobacteriaceae bacterium
GATATTTTGTAAGAAATGGGGCTACTTTCAAAAATCAACGCAAGATAGTTTGAAATATATTACCATCAAACGGAATGAAAAACGATATTATCCTCAATCCATCAACAATAACCTTTACCAATGTATTACTCAAATTGGGAATTTCAAACACTTTGCATATCCAAAGTTTGTTAAAATAAACGCAAAACCAACAAAAATCCGTTAAGGTTCCCTTTTTATCGATTATAATACAGTTGCTTATTTTGAAATAAAACGTTTTAATAAAGTTCAGCAGGAATATGAACTGGCCCAATACCCACTTTTCCCGTTAATCTAGGAATGAAAGCTTTATAATTTACCCTATTTTTGCACAAATTTAGAATACATGAGTTTTGAAAAAGAGATCCTCAGAAGAAGAACCTTTGGCATTATATCGCACCCCGATGCCGGAAAAACAACCCTAACCGAGAAACTTCTATTGTTTGGAGGAGCTATCCAGGAAGCAGGCGCAGTTAAGAACAATAAGATTAAAAAAACAGCTACGAGTGATTTTATGGAAATTGAACGGCAGCGTGGAATTTCTGTGGCTACTTCGGTTTTGGCTTTTAATTATAGAGATAAAAAGATCAATATCCTGGATACCCCAGGGCATAAGGATTTTGCTGAAGACACATTTAGAACGCTTACAGCTGTTGATAGCGTAATTGTTGTCATCGATGTAGCTAAAGGCGTAGAGGAACAAACCGAGAAACTGGTAGAGGTCTGCCGGATGCGCAATATACCGATCATTGTCTTTATCAACAAAATGGACAGGGAGGGGAAAGATGCTTTCGATGTGCTTGATGAGGTAGAGCAAAAATTAGGGTTAAAAGTAACCCCCCTTAGCTTTCCTATAGGCATAGGTTATGACTTTAAAGGTATTTATAACCTATATGAGAAAAATATTAATCTTTTTAGTGGAGATAGTAAGAAAAATATTGAGGATACAATAGCTTTTAACGACATAACCAATCCGGAATTGGAGAAAATCATTGGAGCAAAAGCGGCCAGTGCACTTCGTGAAAATTTGGAGCTGGTAAAAGGTGTCTATCCTAAATTCAATGAGTCCGATTATTTAAATGGTTTGCAACAACCCGTTTTTTTTGGATCTGCCCTGAACAATTTTGGAGTTCGTGAATTGTTGGACTGCTTTATTGAAATAGCACCATCTCCCCGGGCCAAAATGGCAGAAGAAAGATTGGTGCAGGCAAACGAAAAAGAGCTTAGTGGTTTTGTTTTTAAGATCCATGCCAATATGGATCCCAAGCATCGTGACCGATTAGCCTTTATCAAGGTTGTATCGGGAACTTTTGAACGCAATAAGCCTTATTTACATGTAAGACAAAACAAAAATTTAAAATTTTCCAGTCCCAATGCTTTTTTTGCCGAGAAAAAAGAGATAGTGGATATTTCCTATCCCGGCGATATTGTAGGGCTGCACGATACCGGCAATTTTAAAATAGGGGATACCTTGACCGAAGGGGAAATCCTACATTATAAAGGAATACCGAATTTTTCTCCTGAGCACTTCAGGTACATCAACAATGCGGATCCCATGAAGTCAAAACAGCTCCATAAAGGAATCGATCAGCTTATGGATGAAGGTGTTGCCCAATTGTTTACCTTGGAAATAAACAATAGAAAAGTGATCGGGACCGTTGGTGCCCTACAATTTGAAGTCATCCAATACCGCTTGGAACACGAATATAACGCAAAATGCACGTATGAGAATTTTGCCGTGCATAAGGCTTGTTGGATAGAATCCAAAAATAAAAATAGCGAGGAATTTAAGGAGTTTATCAGGGTAAAGCAAAAATTCCTGGCCAAAGACAAACGTGGTCAATTGGTCTTTTTGGCAGATTCCCCTTTTTCGCTGCAAATGGCCCAACAGAAATACCCCTCGGTAAAACTTCATTTTACCTCTGAGTTTGAATAGCGGGCAATACGTTTTAAATGAAAAAGCCCCGTGAACTAAAGTTCACAGGGCTTTTTTTATGCCTCTCCCGTGGGGCCAAAATTTAATGGGATAGGTTGTTGCTCGTAATCCTTGATGGTACCATGCGCTTTTTCAAACCTACTGACATTATCGCTCAACGCTTTTAAGAATTTCTTGGCGTGCTGTGGTGTAAGCACAATTCTACTCTTTACTTTAGCTTTAGGGGCACCGGGCATCATACTAATAAAGTCGATCACAAATTCAGATACGGAATGGTTTATAATCGCCAGATTGGAATAAATCCCTTCAGCAGTCTTCTCGTCCAGTTCTATATTGATCTGTTTTTGATTATGATCCTTATCTGCCATGGCCGTACATTAAAACTTCAATTCTTCCTTGCGTGCCATAATCTCATCATACTCCTCTTTGGAGCCTACGATGATATTCTCATAATCGCGCATCCCCGTACCAGCCGGAATTTTATGTCCAACGATTACATTTTCCTTCAACCCTTCCAAAGTATCTATCTTACCAGCTACCGCTGCCTCGTTCAATACCTTGGTCGTTTCCTGGAATGATGCGGCGGAGATAAATGATTTGGTTTGTAACGATGCACGGGTGATGCCCTGTAAAATGGGAGTTGCCGTAGCGGCCACTGCGTCCCTTGCCGTTACCAAAGCCTTATCGCCTCTTTTTAATATGGAATTCTCGTCCCTTAATTCCCTGGAGGTAATGATTTGTCCCGGCTTTAAATTCCCGGATTCGCCTGAATCGACGACTACTTTTTTGCCAAAAATCTCGTCATTCTCTTCCATAAAATCATCCTTGTGCACCAATTGGTTCTCCAAAAATATGGTGTCTCCCGGATCTTGAATGCTAACTTTGCGCATCATCTGCCTTACGACCACCTCAAAATGTTTGTCGTTTATTTTAACCCCCTGCAAACGATACACTTCCTGTACCTCATTTACCAGATACTGTTGCACGGCGGAAGGTCCTTTTATGGCCAATATATCCTCTGGGGTAACAGAACCATCGGACAAGGGCATCCCAGCACGGACATAATCGTTTTCCTGTACTAAAATTTGGTTCGAAAGTTTTACCAGATATTTCTTTACCTCGCCCAATCTGGACTCAATGACAATCTCGCGATTGCCCCTTTTGATTTTCCCAAAAGAAACTACCCCGTCTATCTCGGAAACAACAGCTGGATTGGATGGGTTACGGGCCTCGAATAATTCGGTGACCCTTGGGAGGCCACCTGTAATATCTCCGGACTTTGCAGATTTTCGGGGTATTTTCACCAAAATTTTACCTTCTTTGATCTTATCCCCATCATCTACCATAATATGTGAACCTACAGGGAGGTTGTATGAACGCAACACCTCGTCTTTGCTGTTTTTGATCAATAACGTTGGAATAAGTTTCTTGTTCCTTGATTCAGATATTACTTTTTCCTGGAATCCTGTTTGTTCGTCAATTTCTACCTGATAGGTAATACCTTGTTCAATATTTTCATATGCGATCTGTCCCGGAAATTCTGAAACGATTACCCCATTGTATGGATCCCATTGGCAAATTACTTCCCGTTTTTCTATTTTGGAACCGTTCTTAACGAAAAGTTGGGAACCATATGGAATATTATTGGTGCTTAAAGTGATTCCCGTTTTGGCATCGACCACTTTAATTTCCGAAGTTCTGGAAATAACAATTTCTACCGGTTTTCCTTCATTATCCGAACCCGTGACCGTTCTTAGGTCTTCTATTTCCGCTATACCGCCAAATTTAGCCTCTAGCTTACTGTCCTCAGAGATATTGCCGGCAATACCGCCCACATGGAACGTACGTAATGTTAACTGTGTTCCGGGTTCGCCAATGGATTGGGCGGCAACAACACCTACCGCCTCACCCCGCTGCACCATTTTGTTGGTTGAAAGGTTTCGTCCGTAGCACTTACCGCATATTCCCTTTTGGGCCTCACAGGTCAATGCAGATCGAACCTCTACTTTCTCGATTGGGGAGACTTCTATTTTCTTTACGTCCGCTTCCATGATTTCTTGTCCCGCCCTTAACAACAGTTCTTCTGTTAAAGGATTAAATACGTCGTGAAGTGAAACCCTGCCTAGTATACGTTCGCCAAGGGACTCAACAATTTCCTCGTTCTTTTTTAGGGCCTCAACCAAAACTCCCCTAAGTGTTCCGCAGTCTTCCGTATTTATGATGACATCTTGGGACACGTCTACCAAACGGCGCGTCAGGTATCCTGCGTCTGCGGTTTTCAATGCGGTATCCGCAAGCCCTTTTCTGGCACCGTGCGTGGATATGAAGTACTCCAAGATAGACAATCCTTCCTTAAAATTGGAAAGGATCGGATTTTCAATGATCTCACCACCGCCCGCAGTAGATTTTTTTGGTTTGGCCATCAACCCCCGCATACCCGTAAGTTGGCGTATCTGTTCTTTAGAACCCCTTGCACCAGAGTCCAGCATCATATACACAGAATTGAAGCCTTGTTGGTCTTCCCGAATGCGTTTCATTGCCAACTCTGTCAACATGGCATTTGTAGATGTCCAGACGTCGATCACCTGATTGTAGCGTTCATTGTTGGTAATTAGCCCCATATTATAATTGGCCATAATACTATCTACCTGTTCATTTGCATCAGCGATCATTTCAGGTTTTTCTTTTGGGATAATGATATCTCCCAAACTAAAGGACAGGCCTCCCTTGAACGCAAATTCGTACCCCATGGTCTTAATCTTGTCCAAGAAATCGGCAGTCGTTGGAACGTCCGTTACGCTCAGGATTTTACCAATGATGTCCCGTAACGATTTCTTGTTCAGGACCTCATTAATGAATCCGGCCTGTTCTGGCACTACCATGTTGAAAAGGACCCTACCTGTGGTTGTGCTTATAATTTTATTTACCAACTGCCCATCTTCATTAAAATCCTTGGTCCTAACTTTTATTATGGCATTTAAGTTTGCTTTGCCCTCGTTAAAGGCAATTTCCACTTCTTCTTCGGAGTAAAAAGTCAGTCCTTCCCCTTTTACGGGAACTTCGGGGGTCGACTTTCTTTCTTTGGTCATATAATAAAGACCTAGAACCATATCCTGGGAAGGTACCGTAATCGGGGAACCGTTGGCAGGATTTAAAATATTATGGGAAGCAAGCATTAATAACTGTGCCTCTAATATTGCTTCGGGACCCAAGGGAAGGTGGACGGCCATTTGATCTCCGTCAAAATCTGCATTAAAAGCCGTACAAACCAATGGGTGCAGGCTAATTGCCTTGCCTTCTATGAGTTTTGGCTGAAATGCCTGAATGCCCAATCTATGCAATGTGGGGGCCCTGTTTAACAAGACAGGATGTCCTTTCAGGACATTTTCCAAAATATCCCAAACCACAGGTTCTTTTTTGTCTATTATCTTCTTGGCGGATTTTACGGTCTTTACGATTCCCCGTTCTATCAATTTACGGATAACAAATGGCTTGTATAGCTCTGCTGCCATATCTTTTGGGAGACCACATTCAAAAAGCTTCATATCAGGCCCAACGACAATTACCGAACGTGCCGAATAATCTACCCGTTTGCCCAATAAATTTTGACGGAAACGGCCTTGTTTTCCCTTTAGGGAATCCGAAAGGGATTTTAACGGTCTATTGGACTCCGTTTTTACTGCTGAAGCCTTTCTTGTGTTGTCGAATAATGAATCTACGGCTTCCTGAAGCATGCGTTTCTCATTTCTAAGAATCACTTCAGGGGCTTTTATCTCCACCAATCTTTTTAAACGGTTGTTACGGATAATTACCCTTCTGTACAGGTCGTTCAAATCCGAAGTGGCAAAACGGCCACCATCCAACGGCACCAAAGGACGTAATTCCGGAGGTATGACCGGAATGACCTTCATGATCATCCACTCTGGTCTATTTTCACGATTGTCCTGAGACTCCCTCAAAGATTCAACTACCTGTAGCCTTTTTAATGCTTCCGTTTTACGTTGTTTGGACGTCTCTGTATTGGCTTTATGCCTTAGATCATAGGAAAGTTCATTTAAATCTATTCTTGCCAACAGATCTATAAGACATTCGGCCCCCATTTTTGCAATAAACTTATTGGGGTCTGAATCTTCCAAATACTGATTTTCCTGTGGAATGGATTCCAATATATTCAAATATTCCTCTTCCGTTAAGAAGTCCAGTTTTTGGATCTCATCACCTTCTGGGTTTTTGGCAATACCCGGTTGGATGACCACATAACGCTCATAATAAATGATCATATCCAACTTCTTGGATGGTAAGCCCAAGAGGTAACCGATTTTATTTGGCAAGGATCGGAAATACCAGATATGGGCTACGGGTACCACTAGGTTGATATGCCCTACCCTGTCCCTACGTACCTTTTTTTCAGTAACCTCAACCCCGCAACGATCGCACACAATCCCACGGTAGCGGATTCTCTTATATTTTCCACAAGCACATTCGTAGTCCTTTACGGGACCAAAAATACGCTCACAGAAAAGCCCGTCGCGCTCTGGCTTATGGGTCCTGTAATTAATGGTTTCCGGTTTTAAAACCTCACCTCTCGACTCCGCCAAAATAGATTCCGGGGATGCCAAGCCTATTGAAATTTTATCGAACCTCTTAACTGTGTTATTGTCTTTTATTCTAGCCATAATGATATGGTGATAGTAGATTAAATGTGTTGTATTTTACAAAATCGTGATCAAAACCTGTTTTTCCTATTCTTCCAACCTAATGTCCAAACCTAAACCTTTAAGTTCGTGCATCAGTACATTAAAAGATTCTGGCAAACCAGGCTCTGGCATGGTCTCTCCCTTAACAATGGCTTCATAGGTTTTTGCCCTACCAATAACATCGTCGGATTTAACGGTCAAGATTTCCCGCAAGGTTGCGGAAGCCCCATAGGCTTCCAATGCCCAAACTTCCATCTCACCAAAACGTTGGCCTCCAAATTGGGCCTTACCTCCCAATGGCTGTTGTGTGATCAATGAATATGGCCCTATGGAACGTGCGTGCATTTTGTCATCTACCATATGTCCCAATTTGAGCATATAAATAACGCCGACCGTTGCCGGTTGATCAAACCGTTGTCCTGTTCCACCATCAAAAAGGTAGGTATGCCCAAATCTTGGAATTTTAGCCTCGTCAGTATACGAATTGATCTGATCCAGGGTAGCACCATCAAAAATTGGTGTTGCGAACTTTTTCCCAAGTTTTAAACCTGCCCACCCCAGTACCGTTTCATAAATCTGCCCAATGTTCATACGGGACGGTACCCCAAGCGGGTTCAAAACAATATCCACCGGGGTGCCGTCTTCCAAGAACGGCATATCTTCATGGCGAACGATACGGGAAACAATACCTTTGTTCCCGTGGCGTCCCGCCATCTTGTCCCCCACTTTAAGTTTACGTTTTTTAGCGATATATACTTTAGCCAACTTCATGATTCCAGCCGGCAATTCGTCCCCAACAGATATAGTAAACTTATCCCTTCTCAGGTTTCCTTGAAGGTCGTTCAATTTAATCTTATAGTTGTGCAAAAGATCGGCCACCATTACATTGCTGTCCTTGTCCGTGGTCCAGCTTCCGGCCACCAAGTGGGCAAAATCATCAACGGCATTTAACATCTTCATTGTATATTTCTTGCCCTTCGGAAGAACTTCCTCTCCCAGATCGTTCAAAACGCCCTGAGAAGTTTTGCCGTTGACCAGCGTAAAAAGCTTTTCAATTAGGATATCCTTTAATTGCTGGAATTTAACTTCATACTCCAGTTCCAATTTAGAAATTGCTTCCTTGTCTTCAGAACGTCTGCGCTTATCTTTAACCGATCTGGAAAATAATTTTTTGTCTATTACAACACCATTTAAAGACGGAGGTGCTTTTAGGGAAGCGTCCTTAACATCACCCGCCTTATCACCAAAGATGGCGCGGAGTAATTTTTCTTCAGGGGTTGGGTCTGATTCTCCTTTGGGGGTGATCTTTCCTATTAAAATATCCCCGGGCTTCACCTCGGCACCGATACGGATCATCCCAAATTCATCCAAATCCCTGGTGGCTTCTTCCGAAACATTGGGAATATCGTTGGTAAGCTCTTCGGCTCCCAATTTGGTGTCCCTGACCTCCAAAGAATATTCATCAACATGTATGGAGGTAAATATATCTTCCCGAACCACCTTTTCAGAGATCACTATGGCATCCTCAAAATTATATCCTTTCCATGGCATAAAGGCCACGGTAAGGTTCCTTCCCAATGCCAATTCGCCATTTTCAGTTGCATACCCTTCACAAAGTACCTGTCCCTTTTTAACCTTGTCCCCTTTTCTTACAATGGGTTTTAGGTTGATGCTGGTTCCTTGATTGGTCTTTCTGAATTTTACCAGCTCGTAGGTTTTTGAGTCTTCCTCAAAACTTACCGACCTTTCTTCTTCGGTTCTATTATATTTGATCTTTATTTTTTGTGCATCAACATATTCTATGACCCCATCGCCCTCTGCATTTATCAATACCCGCGAATCCGAGGCTATCTGCCGCTCCAACCCTGTCCCTACAATCGGGGACTCCGGTTTCAACAATGGCACGGCTTGGCGCATCATGTTAGATCCCATCAAGGCACGGTTCGCATCGTCATGTTCCAAGAAGGGGATCAATGATGCTGATATGGACGCTATTTGATTGGGGGCTACATCTGTATAATTGACCTCTGAAGGATCTACCACGGGAAAATCGCCTTCTTGCCGTACGATCACTTTATCCCGATCTATGGATCCGTTATCTTTCAAGGGGATGTTGGCTTGGGCAATTTTCATTCCTTCTTCTTCCTCTGCGCTTAAATAAACGAACTCCTTGGTGTTTACTTTGCCATTGTCCACTTTACGGTACGGTGTTTCCAAAAAGCCCATGGAATTTACTTTGGCAAATACGGAAAGGGAAGATATCAAACCAATGTTCGGTCCCTCCGGCGTTTCGATCGGGCAAAGTCTTCCATAGTGTGTATAATGCACGTCACGTACCTCAAAACCTGCCCTTTCCCTTGACAGACCGCCTGGCCCAAGTGCGGACAACCTTCTTTTGTGCGTAATTTCGGCCAACGGGTTGGTCTGATCCATAAATTGGGACAACTGGTTGGTACCAAAGAAAGAATTGATGACGGAAGACAGTGTCTTTGCATTGATCAAATCTATTGGGGTAAACACCTCGTTATCCCTAACGTTCATCCGTTCACGGATAGTCCTGGCCATACGGGCAAGACCAACCCCAAACTGTTGGGATAACTGTTCACCTACTGTTCTAACCCTACGGTTGGAAAGGTGGTCGATATCATCGATCTCCGCTTTGGAATTGATAAGCTCTATCAGATATTTTATTATGGTTATGATATCTTCTTTGGTCAAAACTTGTTTGTCCATTCCAATATTCAACCCTAATTTTTTGTTCATTCTGTAACGCCCTACCTCGCCAAGGTTATAACGTTGGTCCGAAAAGAACAATTTATCTATAATGCCCCGGGCGGTTTCCTCATCTGGTGGTTCGGCATTACGCAATTGACGGTAGATATGTTCTACAGCCTCTTTTTCTGAGTTGGTTGGATCTTTCTGTAAAGTATTATGAATAATTCCATAATCACTCTGTGCATTATTCTCTTTGTGCAAGAGAATGGTTTTCACATCGGCCTCCAAGATCTGGTTCACATGGTCCTTCTCCAAAATAGTGTCCCGATCAAGGATAATCTCATTTCTTTCAATAGATACCACTTCACCGGTATCCTCATCCACAAAATCCTCATGCCAGGTGTTCAAAACCCTTGCGGCCAATTTGCGGCCCAAAACTTTTTTAAGTCCGGCAATAGAGACCTTAATTTCTTCCGAGAGATCAAAAATTTCTAAAATATCTTTATCCCGCTCAAAACCAATTGCCCTGAACAACGTGGTTACAGGTAACTTTTTCTTTCTATCGATATAGGCATACATCACCCCATTAATATCAGTAGCAAATTCTATCCAAGAACCTTTAAACGGTATTACCCTAGCAGAATATAATTTGGTGCCGTTGGCATGGAAAGACTGTCCAAAGAACACCCCTGGCGATCGGTGCAATTGGGACACTACTACCCTTTCGGCCCCATTGATAACAAATGTACCGCTTGGGGTCATGTAAGGAATAGTCCCTAGATAAACATCTTGTACTATAGTCTCGAAATCCTCATGCTCCGGATCCGTGCAATAAAGTTTAAGACGGGCTTTTAGAGGAACACTATAAGTAAGCCCGCGCTCTATACATTCTTGTATGGAGTACCTTGGCGGATCTATAAAGTAATCCAAAAACTCTAGTATAAACTGATTTCGTGTATCTGTGATTGGAAAGTTTTCCATGAAGGTGTTGTACAGCCCTTCATTGCCCCTTTCGTCAGATTTTGTTTCAAGTTGAAAAAAATCTTGAAACGATTTTATCTGAATGTCCAAGAAATCCGGATAATCCGGTATGTTCTTAGCGGATGCAAAACTTATTCTTTCAGTTTGATTTGTGAACATCAATGGACAAATTTTTGATTATGAATACTAATGTGTGTTGTATATAGTTTTATATACCATGTGTATAAATGGTTTTAGGTCTAGCCACAAAAAGTGAAAAGACCTAAACCAATAATAGTGTGGTCGTTGCTATTATTTAAGCTCAACTTCCGCCCCCGCTTCTTCCAATGATTTCTTTATTCCTTCGGCTTCGTCCTTAGAAATACCTTCTTTGATAGGTTTCGGTGCGCTATCAACGATATCTTTGGCCTCTTTTAAACCTAGGCCTGTCAATTCCTTGACCAATTTTACAACAGCCAGCTTAGAAGCCCCGGCCGCTTTTAAGATAACATCGAATTCTGTTTTTTCCTCTACGTCCTCACCAGCATCGCCGGCACCGCCGCCTACAGCAACAGCAACAGCTGCAGCAGCTGGCTCAATACCATATTCATCCTTTAAAATTTTGGCCAGCTCGTTTACTTCCTTTACGGTCAAGCTAACCAATTGTTCTGCGAAATCCTTTAAATCTGCCATTTTTCTATCGTTTAATAAAATTTTAAAATATAATTGTTTTTTAGTGCGTACGTGTGTATATTACTTTTCTGATAACGTCTTAAGGATACCTGCCAATTTACCGCCACCGGACTTAAGCCCTGAAATAACGTTTTTGGCGGGAGATTGCAACAATCCTATAATTGCCCCGATCATTTCCTCTCGGGACTTAATGTTCACCAAAGTATCCAATTGGTCGTCACCGATGTAGATTGCCTCTGCTATAAAAGCTCCCTTTAACAAGGGAATTTTAGACTTTTTCCTAAATGACTGTATAAGTTTTGCTGGGGCATTCCCTGTTTCGGAAAACATTAAAGAAGTATTTCCTTTAAGTACTCCCGGAAGCTCTCCAAAATCCTTGTCAGATGCTTCCATTGCTTTGGCGAGCAATGTATTCTTTACTACCGCCAATTTAATGTTGGCCTTAAAGCACGCTCTTCTTAAATCCGTAGTACTAACTGCATTAAGTCCGGAGATATCTGCAAGATATATGGTATTGTTATCTTTTAACTGTACAGTTAGGTCTTGTATAACGCTTAATTTTTCTTCTCTTGTCATAATAAAAATTTTAAACTAACAGTTAAGCGGTTTTGGGATCTAGTTGCACACTGGGACTCATCGTACTTGACATGTACACACTTTTCATGTATATTCCCTTTGCTGCAGTAGGCTTTAATTTAACAAGTGCATCCAACAATTCTTTTGCATTGCCAGCAAGCTTGTCTGCCGAGAAGGAAGTCTTACCTATTGCGGCATGCACAATCCCTGTTTTATCCACCTTAAAATCAATTTTACCAGCTTTAACTTCGGATACGGCTTTTGCTACATCCATTGTAACTGTTCCTGTCTTTGGATTTGGCATAAGCCCACGGGGTCCCAAAATTCTACCTAAAGGCCCCAGCTTACCCATTACACTTGGCATGGTGATAATGACATCAACATCGGTCCAACCGTTTTTTATTTTATCCAAATAATCATCCAACCCAACATAATCCGCACCCGCCTCTTTGGCCTCTGCTTCTTTGTCCGGGGTTACCAATGCTAAAACTTTCACATCCTTACCGGTTCCATGCGGAAGGGTAACAACGCCACGCACCATTTGATTGGCCTTTCGCGGATCTACACCCAAACGAACTGCGATATCAACAGACGCA
The DNA here is from genome assembly GCA_041749595.1 of Flavobacteriaceae bacterium. Lineage (GTDB taxonomy): Bacteria > Bacteroidota > Bacteroidia > Flavobacteriales > Flavobacteriaceae > Aurantibrevibacter. The sequence goes on from JBGTBA010000008.1 coordinate 12,192, forward strand.
TCAAACTTTACATTAGTTATTTCTTTTACCAAAGCAGTGGCCTCATTCAACGTGTAGATTTTATTTTTATCTATTTTGGAATGTGCCTCCTTTTGCTTCTTTGTCAATTTTGCCATTCTAGTTGCTTTTAAGATTTTAAAAAGGTCTGTTGCCCGAAACTTTCAATCCCATAGACCTGGCTGTCCCTGCAACCATACTCATGGCAGATTCCACGGTAAAAGCATTAAGATCTACCATTTTGTCCTCGGCGATTAATTTGATTTGGTCCCAAGATACACTTGACACTTTGTTCCTGTTAGGTTCGCCAGATCCTTTTTTAATCTTAGCCGCTTCCATAAGCTGAACTGCCGCCGGCGGTGTCTTTACAACAAAGTCGAACGACTTGTCCTTATAAACCGTGATCGCTACTGGCAAAACCTTGCCTGGCTTGTCCTGTGTACGTGCATTGAACTGCTTACAGAACTCCATTATATTGACCCCGGCAGCACCTAAAGCGGGTCCAACCGGTGGCGACGGATTCGCAGCACCTCCCCTAACTTGTAGTTTAACTACTTTACTTACTTCTTTTGCCATTGTTTAAAATTAAATTTAAAGTTGTCTTTTGGAAGCAACACAACTTTTTAATATGTAACAGTTCTTGTTATACTTTTTCTACTTGCATATAACTTAGCTCTAAGGGTGTTTTCCTTCCGAAAATTTTTACCATTACCTCTAGTTTGCGCTTTTCTTCGTTTATTTTTTCCACCGTGCCATTAAAGCCGTTGAAAGGGCCATCTATAACCTTTATGGTTTCCCCGATCACAAATGGTATTGAAACACTGTCTGTATTTACGGCCAACTCATCTACCTTGCCCAACATTCTATTCACTTCGGACTTTCTCAATGGCACGGGATCCCCACCTTTGGTTTCGCCCAAAAAGCCTATAACGTTGGTGATAGATCTTATAATGTGTACCATTTCTCCCCCCAAATTGGCTTTTATCATAATGTAACCAGGAAAATAAACCCTTTCCTTGTTCATCTTCTTTCCATTTCTGATTTGGACCACTTTTTCGGTAGGCACCAATACTTCTTCTAAATAATCTGAAAAACCTACTCTTGCCACTTCACTTTCGATGTAGCCTTTTATTTTGTTCTCCTGACCGCTTACCGCCCTTACCACATACCATTTTTTTTCCAACACTTCTGACATAAGGCGCTACTTAATTTATTAAGTTGTTGAAATATAACCGGATTAATTTACTAAATAAACTATCCACGCCCCAAGTTGCCAAGGCAAACAAAATAGAAAAAACAGCTACGATCACCATAAGATTTGAAGACTCTGCCCTGGTGGGAAGCGTAACATTATTTCTAAGCTCTTCTATGGACTCTTTTATATATGCAAGCATCTGTGATTTTTTTTCTTTTTAATGGGATGATATCAAGCAGGTAACCGCTTAACTTATTTCTCCCTTAAATCCAAGGGAGAAATTTACAATGTCCATGCTATAGGCTGTTATCTTTTCCCACTGTCTTAAATCCTTTTCCTCGGCACGGGAGGAGAGACTCGAACTCCCGACACCTGGTTTTGGAGACCAGTGCTCTACCAACTGAGCTACACCCGTTTATATTTACGTTAAAGGTGTCCGCCGATCGGCGGACACCTTTAACGTAAAAAAATGTATTAATCTAAAATTTTGGTCACCTGACCGGCACCTACTGTTCTGCCACCCTCACGAATAGCGAACCGTAAACCAACACTCAACGCTATCGGAGACAATAAATCCACAGTGATTGTAAGGTTATCGCCTGGCATAACCATTTCAATACCACTTGGAAGGTTTATAGTTCCCGTTACGTCTGTAGTCCTAACATAAAACTGAGGACGGTAATTATTATGGAAAGGTGTATGACGGCCACCTTCTTCTTTTTTAAGGATATAGACCTCGGCCTCAAACTTTGCGTGTGGTTTTACGGAGTTGGGCTTACAGATAACCATCCCTCTTTTGATCTGGGATTTTTCAATACCTCTTAACAAAATACCTACGTTATCACCGGCTTCGCCCCTGTCCAATATTTTTCGGAACATCTCAACACCGGTAATGGTAGAGGTTAATTTTTCGGCACCCATACCAATAATATCCACGGAATCCCCTGTATTGGCAACACCGGTCTCAATACGACCTGTTGCAACGGTACCTCTACCTGTAATGGTAAATACATCTTCCACGGGCATTAGGAATGGCTTATCCACATCTCTTTTTGGAAGCTCTATCCATTCATCTACGGCATCCATCAATTGCATTACAGTATCTACCCACTTTTGCTCTCCATTTAGGGCACCCAATGCAGAACCTGGGATTACTGGACCATTATCCCCATCATACTCATAAAAAGAAAGCAGTTCCCTTATTTCCATTTCCACAAGCTCCAAAAGCTCGTCATCATCAACCATATCAACTTTGTTCATGAAAACGACCATTCTTGGGATACCTACTTGACGTCCCAGAAGGATGTGCTCACGAGTTTGTGGCATAGGACCGTCCGTTGCGGCTACCACTAGGATGGCTCCGTCCATTTGGGCAGCACCGGTAACCATGTTCTTCACATAATCCGCGTGACCCGGACAGTCAACGTGGGCATAGTGGCGCTTGGCCGTTGAGTATTCCACATGTGACGTATTGATGGTAATGCCCCGCTCTTTTTCCTCGGGGGCGTTATCGATGGAATCGAAACTTCTCCTTTCAGAAAGTCCTGCGTTCGCCAATACGGATGTAATAGCTGCGGTCAATGTAGTTTTACCGTGATCCACGTGTCCAATAGTGCCTATATTTAAGTGCGGTTTGGAACGATTAAAGGTTTCCTTTGCCATGTTTAATGAATTTTAATCTTAGTTTATATTAGTGTACAATTTATGCCTTAATTGAGCCAATGATGAGATTTGAACTCATGACCTCTTCCTTACCAAGGAAACGCTCTACCCCTGAGCTACACCGGCGTAAATTGCTGATTCGGTGATCCCTGACAAACGTTCGGGATAAGATCTCTGCCCCTATCTGCCACAAGCAGATCCACTTGTAACCACAATACTTTCTATAGCAGGGAACCAGACTTGCCTCGTCTTCACTCGGCACAGGCTTCTCACCCTACTTTCCAGATACCGTCAAAAATTGGTTACATACCATAACCTGGATATCCGGGAATTCTTTGAGCGGGAGACCGGGTTCGAACCGGCGACATTCAGCTTGGAAGGCTGACGCTCTACCAACTGAGCTACTCCCGCATTTTTTTCTCAAAATTTCAATATTGTGCAATGAACTTCATTTTCACACTTTCAACAAGCCGTTCACGACCATAAACCTTTTTGTCCCTCTAAAAAATGGTATATGAATACCTTTAGTTTGGAGCGAACCCCGACTTTTAGAGGTGGCCATGCGCCCCTCACTTTGTGGGGAGGGCAATCCCGACGCTTCGGGAGAACCTGGGATCCCTTTTCGTGGGGAGAGCAGGATTCGAACCTGCGAAGACGTAGTCAGCAGATTTACAGTCTGCCCTCGTTGGCCGCTTGAGTATCTCCCCCCAAACTATTTTTTAAAGAACCCGTTGAGCCGATAGAGGGACTCGAACCCCCGACCCGCTGATTACAAATCAGCTGCTCTAGCCAACTGAGCTACACCGGCCTTTTTGCTCTTTTAACACAAAAAAAGCCCGTTATTTCTAACGGACTGCAAATGTATATATATTTTTATTTAATCAAAACAATTTTTGAAAAATTTTAATCATGCCTGTATCCTAAATTTTTCCTTTCTTTTTACAAGCCTTCTTTCCAGTGAACTACAGGCAGAATCAATAGCCTCCTCAAACGATTTACATTGCTTTTTCACAATAAATTTATCCTTGGGCACATGCAGCTTTATCTCTACGATCTTATTTTCTTTGGAACTGGTGTTCTCTACCTTAAGGTAAACATCCGAACTTATTACCCTATCGTAAAAAAGTTCCAATTTGTCCAATCTGTCTTGGATGAAACCAATTAGTTTGCCGTCTGCTGTGAAATTCACGGATTGTGCATTTACTTTCATGAGATGAAGTTTTAAAAATTAAACAATAAAAAAGAACGCGGTAAGCCTGATACTAATTTTTATTCCTTGGGTGGGCAGAGAGATGTACTTTTTTAAGTTCGGATATACTATTGTGGGTGTACACCTGTGTAGATGCCAAACTTGAATGCCCCAATAACTCCTTGACCGAATTTAGATCCGCACCCATATTGAGAAGATGGGTAGCAAACGTGTGCCTTAAAATATGTGGACTCTTTTTCACCTTGGATGATATCTTACTAAAATACCTATTTATTATTCTATAAACAAATGTTCCATATATTTTATTGCCCGATTTCAATAAAAAGACGTATTCTCCATATATGGTTTTTTTTAGTTTGCCCCTTTCGTCCATATAGTCCAAAAATAGTTTTATGGTAGACGGCAACAAGGGGACAATGCGCTCCTTATTTCTTTTGCCCAATACTTTGAGGGCCTTGTTGGATATGTCCACATCCTTGATCTTTAAATTTATAAGCTCTGCCCTGCGGATTCCAGTGGTGTAGAACAGTTCAATGATCAACATATCCCTTAATCCATCAAAAAAAGATTCCAGGGGCACCTCCAACAAAACCTTTTCCATTTCCAATCCGGAAAAGGGCACTTCAACTTTTTTTGAGGTCTTTAAGGCCCTGTGCTTGGCCAAAGGATTGATCCGTATCTTTTCAATCCTGTGCAGAAATTTATAGTACGCCTTTAGGGAGGCTATCTTACGGTTAACCGAACGATTGGAAATGTTTCTATTGACCAAGCTTATGATCCAGTTCCTGATCTGATTGTAGTCCACTTCATCGATCTGTGAAATGCCACATTGGGAGGAACAGAAAGCGGCGAACTCTTTTATATCATTTTCGTAGGCGGTTACCGTATGTGCCGAATAGTTTTTTTCAAACGACAGATAGGTGAGGAAGGATTGTATGGCCATGCCACAAATTTAGTAAAGATTTGCGATTTGGGTGGAATGGAAAACACTAAATCCCGCTCAAAGCGGGATTTTGACCATTGGAAGTGGAGTAAAGATATCTTTTTTATATCTCCTCTTTATCCCTTAGACCTTGTATGTATTGGGCTTTCTGAACCTGGGCTCTTCGTTCTACGGAAGGTTTGGTAAATTGCTGACGTTTTCTCAATTGTCGCATCGTACCTGTCTTATCGAACTTGCGTTTAAAACGCTTCAGTGCTCTATCTATGTTCTCTCCTTCTTTAATAGGTATAATTAACATGGGCTACAACCTCCTTTCTTTAAAATTAAGAGTGCAAATATACACGCAATAAATTAATTCCCCTTACTTTATTTTAAAATATTCTTGGCTATCACTACTTTTTGTATTTCAGTTGTACCTTCGCCAATAGTGCACAATTTTGAGTCCCTATAGAACTTTTCTACCGGAAAATCTTTTGTGTAACCGTAACCTCCATGGATTTGCACTGCTTCATTGGCCGCTTTAACACAAACTTCCGATGCGAACATTTTTGCCATGGCACTGAGCTTGGTCATTTCCCTGCCTTCATTTTTTAGGAACGCCGCTTTGTGCAGCAACAGTTCCGCCGCTTCTATTTCAGTTGCCATATCTGCCAACTTGAATGAAATGCCCTGAAACTGGCATATAGGTTTCCCAAACTGAAAACGTTCCTTGGAATACTTTAGGGCCGCCCCATAGGCTCCTTTTGCAATGCCAAGGGATAATGCCCCGATCGATATTCGACCACCATCCAGTATTTTCATGGACTGTACAAAACCATCGCCGACCTGGCCCAAGCGGTTTGTGTCCGGAACCCTGCAATTATCAAAAACCAGCTCTGCCGTCTCGCTGGCACGCATTCCCAACTTGTTCTCTTTCTTTCCGCTGGTAAAACCATCCGTTCCTTTTTCAACGACAAAAGCGGTCATTCCATGACTATCGTTCTTTTTTCCCGTTCTTGCTATAACAACCGCCACATCCCCACTTTTTCCATGTGTTATAAAGTTCTTGGCCCCATTAAGGATCCAAAAATCCCCATCTTTAATCGCCGTGGTGCTCATTGCCCCGGCATCGGATCCCGTATTGTGCTCTGTTAACCCCCAAGCCCCAAGCCATTCGGCCGTGGCCAATTTTGGGATCCATTTTAATTTTTGATCTTCATTTCCAAACGATAGGATATGATTGGTGCACAAGGAATTGTGGGCCGCTATGGACAACCCAATGGAGGGGTCCACCTTCGAGATTTCTTCTATAATGGCAACATACTCATGGTATCCAAATCCGGATCCTCCATATTCCTGGGGCACCAAAACCCCCATAAAGCCCATTTCGCCCGCCTTTTTAAAAACATCCACGGGAAACAGCTGTGCCTCATCCCAGTCCATGACATAAGGTCTTATAAACTGCTCTGCAAATTCTTTTGCGGATGTGGCTACCATCTGTTGTGTTTCCGAGCGGTCAAAGTTCATTGTTGATAATGTATCCGTAATCATTTAGCGATTTTCGTTATAACTGCAAATATAATTTAATTCTATCTATCTTTTCCGATGGAAAACCTTGAATCTCCTTTAATTCGTCGTACGAGTTGATAGCCCCGACGGATTCCCTATGATCCACTATTTTTTGGGCCATAAGGGGCCCTATGTAAATTAAACCGCCCATTTCATCTGCGGTTGCCGTATTTATATTCATCTTTTTAACATTGGGGGCACTGAGCACTTTAAACTTTTCCAAAGTTCTCTGCACTACCTCCTTTTCCAATCCGTACACATCATTTAGTTGCTCTTCCACCAAAAAGCCCCCTAGCCTATCCCTGAATTTGATGATCCTTTCAGATAGCTTATCACCTATTCCATTTATGGATTTCAAATCTTCCGCGGTTGCCTTATTGATATCCAAGATCATGCCCTTCCCCTCTGAAGATTGCTTACCGTTACTCCCTAAAATGGGATTGCCTCCTACTGAAAAAGGCTTGTCGCTTTCCCTTACCCATTCCGGGAATCTAAAATAGGGGGAAATGACCTGCAATAACGAATCGGAAATCAAGGTGACCCTCTGGAACTCAACCGTTGAATTGACATATTTATTGCCGGCCCTAAATCTTAGGAGCCGGTCTATTTCTATTGGGGACATCCCTAAAGCATATCCTTTATGATCTGTTATAAAGTTGGGGTTGAAGGGATTTATTTTGATGGAATCTTCCCCCAATCGCAGTTCTTTTAAGGAATCAACGCGCGCCTGGATATCCGGGCCACCGGTGACCTTTGTTACATTTCTTCCAAAAGGGACAACTTTAATGATAAAATAAGCCGCTTGAAGAACGATAACCAACAACAATAAAAAGAAAACCCCACGCTGTTCCTGTTTATTGAACTTAAAATGGGATTTGAAACTTTTCAACGAAACTAGTATTAATAAGCCTCCTTTATGGCATTTAAATACCTGTTCAAAGACACCTTCACCTTTGGGAACAATAGCAACAACCCTATCATATTTGGAAATACCAAGGCCAAAATCATGGCATCGGAAAATTTGATCACCGCATCCAACGTAGCGGCGGAACCTATTACCACAAACATCAAGAACAACACTTTGTAAACAATATCGGCTTTTTTTCCCCTTCCGAAAAGATATTTCCATGATTGCAAACCGTAATATGACCATGATATCATTGTAGAAAAGGCGAACAATAAAATGGCAACGGTAAGCACATACCTAAATCCGGGTATGACAGAATCATAGGCCATTGAGGTTAAGTCCACACCGCCCACATAAGCACCCGATTCATTTATAAGAACAGTGCCATTGACCGAATTTCCGTAATTGAACGCCCCTGCATCCATATTAAAGAAGATAATCACCAGAGCGGTCATGGTACAAATAACAACGGTATCTATAAAAGGTTCCAAAAGAGCAACTATACCCTCACTGGCAGGGTATTTTGTTTTTACTGCAGAGTGTGCTATGGCAGCAGAGCCCGCACCCGCTTCATTGGAAAAAGCCGCCCTCTGAAATCCTACGATAATAACACCGACCACACCGCCAATTCCAGCGGCTGGGGTAAATGCACCGGTGAAAATCATACCAAGGGCATCTCCCATATATTTTATATTCGCAAAAATAATGATCAGGGAGGCCAATACGTATATACCGGCCATAAATGGTACTATTTTCTCGGTGACGCTTGCGATTTTCTTGATACCGCCAATAATGACAATACCTACCAAGGCGGCCAAAACCAGGCCAATGACGACACCAACGGCACCTCCTTCAAAATTGAACATCGTGGTCAGCTGCACGGCAGCTTGATTGGATTGAAAGGCATTGCCTCCCCCGAAAGACGCCCCTACGCAAAGTACCGCAAAAATTATGGCCAAGGCCTTTCCCAAACCTTGCATCCCCATCTCTTTTAAACCTTTGGACAGGTAGTACATTGGCCCCCCATATACGGTTCCATCCGGGCCCAAATCCCTATATTTTACCCCAAGCGTACATTCTACAAACTTGGTTGACATCCCTATTAGCCCGCATACGATCATCCAAAAAGTAGCACCGGGACCGCCCAAGGCTATTGCCACCGCTACCCCGGCAATATTTCCTAGGCCCACGGTACCTGATACAGCTGTTGCCAATGCCTGAAAATGGCTAACTTCACCAGCCTCACTTTCATCCCGTATGGTGTTCGGGATATCCCCACCAGCCATGAGTATCTGTGCTTTCTCCAAGCCATGTTTTTCGACTTCCTCATATTTCCCCCGCACTACATTTATGGCCAAGGAAAATTTGGTAATGTTCGGGAACTTAAAATAAATGGTAAAAAAAGTAGCCCCGAATATTAAGAGCATCAAGACAATGGGCATATTATAGCCTGCAATGGGAATTGATGTCAATATTAAATTTTCCCACCAAGTCGCAAACGGCATAAAGGCATCGTTGACTCTTTCGTCCAGACCTTTTTCTTGGGCACTGTTTATAAAAGGCAGGAGAATTGCAAAAATAGAGGGAAGTCTGTACTTCATATGGTGGTCTTTAGTTTTTTATTAATTTAGTAGATGGGCAATATCCAAAAAAAAATCAACCCAATCAAATATTATCATTGAAAGATACCTAATTAATCTATGTGGAACATTTCATTTAGTTTTTTAATCTGCTCCGGCCTTCCCAGGACGATGACCTTACTTTTTGGCTGCAATTTAAGATCGGCCTCTGGGTTAATGATGTAATTGCCATTGGGTTCTATATAACCAATGATGGTACAGCCGGTCTTTTTTCGAAGATCGAGATCCCTTAGTGACAAGTTTCCATCCACGTTTTTAATAAAATCCTCTATGGCCACCTCCTCTAAATTTGTAGTGTGTTTCCCCTCAGTGGACAACTTGTCCATAAAGGTGATCAAATCGGGCATGACCACCAAAGACGCCATGTGATCCCCTCCGATTTTATCGGGCATAATGACTTTGTCCGCACCGGCCAAAAGCAATTTTTTCTGTGACGTCACCAAGGAGGCCCTGCTTATGATGAATAAATTCTTGTTCAACTGCCTAGCGGACAGCACAACAAAAAGATTGGCCGCATCATCGGGCATGGCGGTTATGAGGTATTTTGCCCTGAGAATACCTGCCTCTTTCAATACTTCATCATCATTTGCGTCTCCCTCTACAAAAAGAACCCCATTTTCTGATTTTTCAATAATCTCCTTGCTTTTTTCGATGATCACAAAGGGGGTTGCATAAGAATTTAATCTTTCGGAGGCTTGTTTGCCATTTCGGCCAAAACCACAGATGACCACGTGGTTGGATAAACTATCTATCTTGATTTTCACTTTTTTCTTTTTTAAGAGTTTCAACGAATTTCTACTAAGTATATATTCCGTAATCACGGAAATGGCAAACGCAAATATGAAGATACTGGATATGATCAGGAAAATAGTGAATAATTTCCCTGTAGGATCCAACGGCCTCACTTCGGAGAAACCCACCGTAGCCACAGTGATCACGGTCATGTACAAAGCGTCCAGCCATGAATAGTTTTCGAAAAATTTAAATCCCAACACGCCGATCGTGAGGATTGAGACAACCAATATAACGGCCACGTATATTTTGGAGCTGAATAGTCGTACCATCGTCAAAGATCAAAAACGGAGGTTCGTTTGGTATGGATCAGATCTTTTATTTTAAGCCAAAAGGCCAAAAACAGATACAATGCAAAACCAAAACCCAAGGTAACAAAGGCAAGGTATATGAAAGAGGTGCGCACGATCCTGGTCCTAATGCCCAAGCGCTCTGCAATGCGCCGGCATACCTCAAAACCCCGCTTTTGGAAATAATAAAGTATTCGATAGAAAAAATTCATTCCCTAAATTAAGATATTTCTTGTCATTATTATATTGCCGACCGCACATTGGAGACATTTGTTTTGGGTACAGTAATTTTTGTGCAGCGTTAGCACGGCCTGTCCGTCCCTTGCGCTTTCTATTGCTACCCCAAGGCGTTCAAAATTTTTTATCAGGCTGTTTTCTTCTTTCTTGACCTGGGATGTCATCCGGATTATATGTTCGTCCATGTCTTTTCCCAAATGCTTTGCGTAGCAGAATTTTATAGGGATTATCGTATTGATGATCAAAACATCCAAAAACTTTTTGGACAGCTTTTTTTTGTTTTTTATGGACATTTTACCAAAGGTATAATGGTCGTCCCAATATGGACTGGCACCAACATCGAAGACCGCATATATGTCTTCGGGGGTCGTCGCATTGATCATGCTGTGGAACAACCCCTTATTCCTAACCAGCACGTTGGCCAATTGCGATAACCGTATTGTGGGAAAATTAAGGGGACGTAATTTAAAAAAATCCGGTTTTTGAATGGCCGTTTCCACCAAATTAAACTTGTTTTTTAAAAAGGCATATTCGTTTTTTAGGTCCAAATAGTACGCATCATGGGCATTTTCATTGTACAGGAAGCCTGCCAGACCAAAGAACACGCTTTCAATTTGCAGTAGGTTGTGCTGTACTTTCCTTATGACGGAAATATCCAGGGCCCGGGCAATGGATAAAAAAGAATCCCCATTTATATTCAATCCGAAATTCTTCAATAAAAGGGTAAAAAGCACTTTCTCCCAATCATTTTTCGACTCTTTCAACAATTCGAGCACGAGTTCAGATTTTCTCTCCAATCGTTCAAAATAAAGTCTCTCCAGCCAATTTTTAAGAATGAAGGGGTCTAAGTCCTTTAATTCGTTTTCACAATTTATAAAACGTTTTCTTCTATTGTTGAACAGGTTTTCATAGGTTTCCAATACCTTGGACGAAATATGTTGCCTGAGCTGCAATGTAGCCACCGTTGAACCGTTGCCTCGCAGGACGGGAACATCCTCCTCCCAAACCACGTGCAAAATCACGTTATTGTAATTCACATCTTTTTCGTGGCCGTGTCGGTACCAATCTGAAGCATTTACATGGATTTCAACGTTGCCTGCCCAAAGCTGATCCTTGATGCGGATCCGTGCATTGGAGAAATCAGGACCGGCAAGGGGGTTGTGCGTCCCTATATCCAAAATGGAGATCGGATCGTTTTCGGAAGTCATTAAACCCTCCAACGGGAGCTTTTTGTGTTTCCATATATAATGTAGGAGATCTTCACGCATAGGCCAAAGCTTACCATCCGGTTTTGGGCAGGATTTAGGTGTGCATATTTATGTTAATATTCCACGTCCCCCTCCCACTGAATAAAACCTCCTTCTAGATTATAGGTATTTGCAAACCCTGCCTTGTTCATCAAGGCACAAGCCTGCCCGCTGCGATTTCCGGATCTGCAATACAAATAATAATTTTTGGACTTATCCAAATTTTCCAGTTCATCCAAAAACTCCTGTCCCAAATAAAAATCCATATTTATGGCTTTCGGGATATATCCATCTTCAACCTCTTCGGGCGTACGTACATCCAAAATAACGGCGTTGCCATCATTTTCCAGTTGCGCTGCCCATTTGTCTTGTGATAAATTTGCCATTTCCTTTTTTTTAATACTCAAAAATAGTGTATTTATTTAAACACTCGCTTTAAAAATCCATAACTCAAAGACCCACAACCCGATGGTATTTAAATTTTAAAAAGCCTTGATCTAGGAGAGCCGTTTACTATTTAACAAAAGTTTATACTCTTTGGTCATTTTAAATAAATAAATACATATACATTTGTATATACAATTGTTGAGGTATAATGAACGTTGAACAAATCATAAAAACGGACAGACAGATCCCCATTGAAAGTAGGACGATCATCCATTTTAAATTGGTGGGCAATAAAATAGATGAAACCATATCCAATGCGCTTAAGCCTTTTGATATATCCACCCAGCAATTTAACGTTTTACGGATTCTAAGGGGCCAAAAGAACCGACCGGCAAACCTGTCAACCCTAAACGAACGTATGGTGACCAAAATGAGCAACACCACTCGTTTGGTAGATAAATTATTATTGAAAGGTTATGCGGATCGGATTACCTGCCAGACCAACCGAAGAAAAGTGGAAATCAGCATAACCAAAAAAGGTGCGGAGGTATTAAAAGAAATGGACATTGCCGTGGATCGCGCAGAAAAATTGGTGCTTAAGCACCTTACTGTCCAAGAAATGGAAGGATTGAATTTTTTGTTAGACAAATTTTAAAACCAGAATGGACAGTTATTTAGCTAATTTAAAATGGCGCTATGCCGTAAAAAAATTTGACAACACCAAAAAAGTCTCCAAAAAAGACTTGGCTGCCTTAATCCAGGCCACCCAATTAAGTGCCTCGTCCTTTGGTTTGCAACCTTATCATATTTTTGTGATCAGTGATCTGGCTCTTCGGGAAAAATTGATGCCAGCAACTTGGGGACAGAAACAGGTGGTAGATGCCTCTCATCTTGTTGTATTTGCCAATAAAACCACTTTTGGTGCGGAAATTATAGATGATTATTTCGTAAACGTCAGTAAAACAAGGGGGCTGCCCATAGAATCTTTAAAGGACTACAGTGATTTCATAAAATCTAAAATGAGCCTACTTACGGAAACCGATAAAGCCATTTGGGCCAACAAACAAGTGTATATAGCACTTGGTAACTTCCTTTCCGCCGCAGCTTCTTTAAAGATAGACACCTGCCCCATGGAAGGTTTTGAACCGGAAAAATACAATGAAATTTTGGGGCTAAACCAAGAGGGACTCAATGCGTCCGTTGTTGCCACGATAGGTTATCGATCTAAAGACGACCATACCCAAAATTATGTCAAGGTGCGGAAACCAAAAGAAGAATTATTTACCTATTTATAATCATAAACATTAAAACAAAAACAAGTAGTAACATTAAAATTAAGAAAAATGAAAAAAAATGTATTTAGTATGGTATTAGCGGTAATCATCGGTGCATCAGCAACCGCATCAACCCCCGTAGATGGAGAAAAGAAAGCCGTAAAGGCAGGTGAAAGCAAGGTAACCTGGAAAGCCTACAAAGTAACCGGTGCCCATGTGGGTACGGTAGCCCTTAAAGAAGGTGCCCTTGAATTTGAAGGTGCCAAACTAACAGGTGGCGAGTTTGTTGTGGACATGACTACTTTGGTTTCCACCGATTTAGAAGGGGAGTATAAAGGTAAACTGGAAGGTCATTTAAAATCTGATGACTTCTTTGGCATCGCCAACCATGGCACATCCAAATTGGTGTTTACCGATGTAAAGGCCACCGGGAAAAACTCCTATAAAGTAACTGGGGATTTAACCATTAAGGGCATTACAAAACCTATTGCTTTTGATGTGTCCGTATATGGAAGCAAGGCCACGGCCACATTAAAGGTAGACCGTACCAACTACGATGTGAAGTATGGTTCAGGAAGCTTTTTCGACAATCTTGGAGACAAAGCCATTTATGACGAATTTGACCTAGTGGTCGATCTGGAATTCTAAAGCATTTGAAAACAGCATACAAACCCTGCTCCTGGTTTCACGGAATGCAGGGTTTTTGTTTTTTTACATACACATGTTTGTAATTCAAAAAATGATTTCTATCTTTGGTTTCATAATGAGCGAAATAAAATCAAATCTATGGTGGTGGAATAACTTACGACGAACCTCGTGAGCTGAGCACTATTGTAGTTAAATCATACGAAGGCTTGTCATCACGACAAGCCTTTTTCATTTGAAACCAAATTTTAACATGAAGTATCCATTACAATCACATCACAAAAAAATATTGGCCGATACCATAACACCGGTCAGTGTGTACCTAAAAATAAGGGATAGATTTCCAAATAGCATTCTTTTAGAGAGCAGTGATTACCATGCTAATGACAACAGCTTTTCGTATATCTGTTGCAATCCTATCGCCTCCCTGAAAATAGAAAATGAAAAGATTACCCAACAATTTCCAGACGGATTCCTGTTAGAAACTCCGATAGGTAAAGAGACTGATGTCGTTGGGATAATACACGATTTTAGCCAGCAATTTTCCTCGAAAGAAACAAATTTTAAGTTTATAACAAATGGCTTGTTCGGGTACATGGCCTACGATGCCGTAAAATATTTTGAAACCATCCAAATCAACAAAAAAGAAGGAGCCATACAAATTCCGGATGTGTACTATGCCGTGTACCAAAATATCATAGCTATTAATCATTTTAAAAATGAAGCCTATATTTTTGCACATTGTTTCAATAAACCCAACAATATTCCGGAGATAGAACATCTGTTACACGTTAAAAATTTTGCCTCCTACAACTTTTCAAAAGAAGGAAGCCCTTCTTCCAATTTGGAAGACAGTGAGTATAGAAATCATGTAGAAATCGCCAAAAAACACTGCCAAAGAGGCGATGTTTTTCAACTGGTGCTTTCCCGGAAATTTTCTCAAAATTTTAAAGGAGACGAATTTAATGTATACCGTGCCTTACGCTCCGTAAATCCATCGCCCTATCTCTTTTATTTTGATTATGGGGATTTTAAAATTTTTGGAAGCTCACCGGAAGCTCAATTGATTGTAAAAGACGGAAAGGCCGAAATTCATCCCATTGCAGGTACCTTTAAAAGAACCGGGAATGATGAACAAGACGCACAATTGGCGAAAAGGTTAACCCAAGACGACAAAGAAAATAGTGAACATGTGATGCTGGTAGATTTGGCCCGAAATGACCTAAGCAGAAACGGAAACACCGTTCATGTAGAGACCTACAAGGAAGTTCAATTCTTTTCGCACGTGATTCATTTGGTCTCCAAAGTCACCGGGCAAAAGAAAAAAAACATCCCTACCATGAAAGTAGTGGCAGACACCTTCCCCGCCGGAACCCTAAGTGGTGCTCCGAAGCATATGGCCATGCAACTCATAGAAAAATACGAAAAAACAAGTCGGGGCTATTATGGCGGTGCCATTGGCTTCATGGATTTTAAAGGCAATTTTAACCATGCCATAATGATAAGAACTTTTTTAAGCAAAAACCACCAATTGCATTATCAGGCGGGTGCCGGATTAGTAGCCGCATCAGATCCGGAAGGGGAATTGCAAGAAACATACAATAAGTTAGGGGCATTAACCAAAGCGTTAGAACTTGCAGAAACCATTTAGAACGCCCTTTCCCTCTGAAAAGGGGAACGTAACAATGATGAAAAACGAAATGAAGCTAAAAGAGACTAAAGGCACAAAAACAAGTGTACTATCTTCCGGAAAACCCGAAAAAACAGCTGTGCTTGTCATAGATAATTATGACAGTTTTACGTACAACCTGGTTCACTATTTAGAGGATCTGGACTGCGAAGTTACCGTAAAGCGTAACGACCAACTTACCCTGGAAGAAGTGGAGGCTTTTGAAAAAATAGTGCTTTCTCCGGGGCCCGGGATTCCGGATGAAGCAGGCTTACTCAAAGAAATTATAAAAACTTATGCGCCAACCAAGAGCATCTTTGGCGTATGTCTGGGACAACAGGCCATAGCAGAGGTTTTTGGAGGCTCTCTGATAAATTTAGAACAGGTGTATCACGGTATCGCTACCAAAATAAAAATTACAAAAGACGATATTCTATTTGCCGGAATACCCAATGAAATAGAAGTAGGCCGCTACCATTCGTGGGTGGTAAACCCAAATTTGCCGGAAGTTTTGGTGGCTACTTCTTTCGATGAAAACGGACAGGTTATGTCTTTGCGCCATAAAGCCTATGATGTTTGTGCGGTACAATTTCATCCCGAATCGGTACTAACACCACATGGAAAACAGATTTTAAAAAATTGGGTACAGGCACATGCTTTAAATTTTAAGGAGACAACCTAACTTTTGTAAATTGATAATTTGTCTTTTAAATAAAAATAAGATAAACCAATACTTTTTAAACATGGGGGGCCATATGCTTCTAAACGGGAGGCTAAGGTTAGGATTATGAAAGAAACACTAAACAGATTAATAAACCACGATTTTCTATCCAAAGCGGATGCCAAGCAAATTTTGGTCAATATTGCAAAAGGAGACTACAATGCAAGTCAGATTGCGGCATTTTTAACCGTTTATATGATGCGTAGCATCACCATTGAAGAATTAGAGGGTTTCAGGGATGCGCTGTTGGAACTCTGTCTGGCGGTAGATCTATCCGATTATAATCCTATCGACTTATGCGGTACCGGTGGAGACGGAAAAGACACCTTTAATATTTCAACCTTAGCCTCTTTTATTACCGCAGGAGCCGGTGTAAAAGTAGCCAAACATGGCAATTATGGGGTATCCTCCAAATGCGGCAGTAGCAATGTGATGGAATTTCTGGGCATCAAATTTAGCAGTGAAGCCGATTTTCTGGAACGTTCCATAGATAAAGCAGGGATCTGTGTTTTACACGCGCCTTTGTTTCACCCTGCCATGAAAAATGTGGCACCCATTCGCCGGGAGTTAGGAGTTAAAACATTTTTTAATATGTTGGGGCCTATGGTAAATCCGGCCTTTCCAAAGAATCAAATGGTAGGGGTGTTCAATTTGGAGTTGGCACGGATGTATGGTTACCTCTATCAAAATACGGATATTAAATTTACCATACTCCATGCCTTGGATGGTTATGATGAAATATCCCTAACAGGAAGTACCAAAGCGATAACAAATCATTCGGAGCGGATTTTAAATCCGTCCGATTTTGGTGTGACTCAGGTTTCCCAATCCGATATTGTCGGCGGGGACGATATTCAGGATTCGGCCCAAATTTTTATCAACATTTTACAGGGGAAAGGCACCCTGTCACAGCACAATGTGGTTTGCGCAAATGCAGGTATGGCCATAGCTACGGCAAAAGGAATTTCGCCACAGGAAGGTTTTGAACTGGCCAAAGAATCCTTGTTGAGCGGAAAAGGACTGAAAGCTTTAAAAATATTACAGGCTTTAAGCGCATAGAAATCCTATAAAAGCAAGTTGTTACAACAAATAGTTTTTAAAAGCACAATGAATATATTAGAGCAAATAGTAGTCGATAAACGCAGGGAAGTGGCCTTAAAGAAATCACTTATTCCGGTGTCGCAATTGGAGCAATCCGTCTTGTTTTCCAGAAAGACCACTTCATTGGCAACCGCATTGCGAAATAGTGACAGTGGCATTATTGCCGAGCATAAACGCCGTTCGCCCTCCAAATCAGAAATTAATCAGCATTTAAATGTGCAAGACGTCGCTAAGGGCTATGAGCAGGCCGGAGTCTGCGGCATGTCGGTATTGACCGATGGAAAATACTTTGGAGGTTCGCTGGATGATTTAATGCTGGCCAGAGCTTCTGCCCGTTTTCCCTTACTTCGTAAAGAATTTATTATTGATGCCTACCAAATTATAGAAGCCAAAGCCTACGGGGCAGATATAATTCTGTTGATTGCCGCCATTTTAACGCGGGAAGAAATTAAAATCTTGTCCGAACTGGCCAAAAATTTGCATTTAGAGGTATTGCTGGAAGTGCATAATGAGGTGGAACTACAAAAATCCATAATGCCAAGTTTAGATATGTTGGGTGTAAATAATAGAAACTTAAAAACTTTTGAGGTTGGTCTGGAAACAAGTAAACGTCTGTCTCCATTGATTCCAAATGACTTTGTTAAGGTTTCTGAAAGCGGAATCAGTACCGTAGAAGCCATTCAGGAACTAAGACTATTTGGTTTTCAAGGGTTCTTAATAGGCGAAAATTTTATGAAAACGGATAATCCCGGGGTAAGTGCAGCTCATTTTATACAAAAAATTACACAATGAAAGTTAAGGTCTGTGGTATGAAATATCCCGATAATATGAGCGAAGTGGCTGCTCTTAAACCCTATTACATGGGGTTCATATTCTGGGAACCTTCCAAACGCTATTTTGATGGAAACATACCGAATTTGCCGGAAACAGTAAAGAAGGTCGGCGTTTTCGTGGATGCTTCCATCGAAGAAATAAAAGAGAAACTACAACAGTATAATCTTCACGCCATTCAATTACACGGCACCGAAAGTCCGGCTTACTGTTCCCAACTCAAAGCAACAAACATAGAAATCATTAAAGTTTTTTCCATTGGAGACCTTTTTGATTTTACCCTTTTAGAGCCTTATGAAACGGTATGTGATTACTACCTTTTTGATACAAAAGGAAAATTGCCAGGCGGTAATGGTTACGGTTTTGACTGGAAGGTACTGGAAAATTATCCATCTTCCAAACCTTACTTTTTAAGCGGAGGAATAGGTATTGAGGATGCGGATTCCCTCAAGGATTTTTTCACGAAACCCGAATCTAAATACTGCCATGCCGTAGATGTGAATAGTAAATTTGAATTGGAACCCGGTTTAAAAAATGTGGAAAAACTTACCAAATTTATACACCAATTTAAATCTGAATACCAATGAAGTATAAAGTAAGATGTGGGAAGTGGCAAGTCCATGGTCTAACGTGGGAATTTTAGGTTGAACAAACTTTTTTCACATATAACGAACGCACAACAAACAACGATTAACCGTCAACGGACAACCATCAACCAGTAACAAGCAACCATAAACAAACAACTAAAAATGACCTATCACGCAAACGAAAAAGGATATTACGGGGAATTTGGCGGAGCTTATATTCCTGAAATGTTGTACCCCAACACAGAAGAGCTCAGGGAGAATTACATTCGCATTATGGAAGAGCCTTCTTTTCAGGAAGAATTTCATCAATTACTGAAGGATTATGTGGGCCGACCCACGCCACTCTATTTTGCGGAACGGCTATCAAAACGATACAACACCAAAATCTATCTTAAACGAGAAGACCTCTGCCATACCGGAGCCCATAAGGTAAATAATACCATTGGGCAGATTTTAATGGCTAAAAAATTAGGTAAAAACCGCATCATTGCAGAAACCGGTGCCGGACAACATGGCGTAGCCACAGCTACGGTGTGCGCCTTAATGGGTATTAAATGTGTGGTTTTTATGGGCGAAATTGATATTGCCCGTCAGGCGCCAAACGTGGCCCGAATGAAAATGTTAGGCGCGGAAGTACGTCCGGCGCTATCGGGCAGCAGAACCCTTAAGGACGCTACCAATGAGGCCATCCGGGATTGGATCAATAATCCGGTAGATACACATTACATTATTGGTTCGGTGGTAGGCCCACACCCCTACCCGGATATGGTGGCACGTTTTCAATCGGTTATTTCAGAAGAGATTAAAGCACAACTTTTAGAGAAAGAAGGTACGGAAAATCCGGATTATGTGGTGGCTTGTGTAGGTGGTGGAAGTAACGCTGCAGGAGCCTTTTACCATTTTTTAGACAATGAAAACGTTGGGATAATTGCCGTTGAAGCCGCTGGCAAAGGAATAGATACCGGGAAAAGTGCTGCCACATCGGCTTTGGGAAAAGTAGGGATTATTCATGGAAGTAAAACGCTGTTGATGCAAACCCAAGACGGACAAATTACGGAACCCTACTCCATCTCCGCGGGACTGGATTATCCTGGAGTTGGGCCTATGCATGCACATTTGTTTCAATCGGGGCGTGGCGAATTCATCTCCATAACCGATGATGATGCCATGACCGCCGGTTTACTGCTTTCTCAAATGGAAGGAATTATTCCGGCCATAGAAAGTGCCCATGCGTTTGCCATTCTGGAATATAGAAAGTTTAAGCACAATGATATTGTGGTGATTAACCTCTCCGGTCGCGGCGACAAGGATTTGAATACCTATATTGATTATTTTAAACTATGAGGTTATTGGTCATTTCCGCAAAGGCGGAAATCTTATGATTTTAAAAAATTATAATGGATAAGGGATCTAGATATTATGTTTATATAATAACAAATAAAAATAATACTGTACTCTATATAGGGTTTACAAACGATTTAAAACGTAGGGTAAAACAACACAGAAGTAAAAGTAATATCGGATTTACAAGCAGATATAATGTAGATAAATTGGTTTATTTTGAATCTACACCATATGTTAATAATGCCATCAAAAGAGAAAAGCAAATTAAGCACTGGAATCGTAAATGGAAAGAAAATTTGATTAATGATTTTAATCCGGATTGGAAAGACCTTTTATGGATGTTAGAAAATTAATTAAATGAGATTCCCGCCTTCGCAGGAATGATAATAAAGCAATATTTATGAACAGAATAAACCAAAAATTACAAGAGGATAAAAAATTACTATCCATCTATTTCTCCGCAGGTTATCCCCATTTAGAAGATACCGTAACTATAATTCAAGGCTTAGAAAAAAATGGAGTAGATATGATCGAGATCGGATTACCGTTCAGCGACCCTTTGGCAGACGGTCCCACCATACAGGCAAGCTCTACAGCAGCACTAAAAAATGGAATGCATACGGAATTGTTGTTTGAACAGTTGAAAGATATCCGCAAATCGGTGTCTATTCCACTCATCCTCATGGGCTATTTTAACCCCATGTTGCAATACGGGGTAGAAGCCTTCTGCAAAAAATGTCATGACATAGGGATTGATGGCATTATTATGCCCGACTTACCTTTGGATGTCTACAAGGATAATTATACCGAAATTTATAAAAAATACGGCCTGCTTAACATTTTCCTTATTACGCCGCAAACCAGCGATAAGCGCATTCGGGAGATTGATGCCGCCTCGGAAGGCTTCATCTATATGGTAAGTGCTGCCAGCGTAACAGGCTCTAAAGCAGGCTTTGGAAATCTTCAAACCGATTATTTTGAGCGCATTGCCCAAATGAAATTGAATAACCCCCAAATTGTGGGTTTTGGAATTAACAATGCCGAAACTTTTGAGCAAGCGACCAATACTGCCAAAGGCGCCATCATAGGTTCTGCCTTTATAAAACATCTTACCGAAAATGGAATAGGTGCAATAGCCGATTTTGTAAAAAGTATTCGCTAAATTTAGCCTCTTAATTACCCTTCAAATAAATGAAAAAAAGCATTTTATTCCTTCTGGTTTGTATCCATTATTTTGTTTTTCCACAAGAAGAACCTCAGTTAAAATCGCAGGTTAGGCACACCATAGATGAGCTTCGTGATTTTGTAGCTATCCCCAATGATGCTCTTGAGCACGCAGACATCAATAGAAATTTAACCTGGCTAACCAAAAAATTTAATGACAGGGGCTTTAATTCCACCGTGTTGCCCACAGAAGGGGAATCCCTGTTCTTCGCAGCACTCCCACTGGAAGATAATAAACCTACCATATTGTTCTACATGCATTTTGATGGCCAATCGGTAGACAAAAGCAAATGGGACCAACCCAATCCGTACGAGGTGGTTTTAAAAGCAGCTGATAGTGATACATGGAAGACACTATCTTTTGATGAACTAAACGACGATATTAATTATGACTGGCGGTTGTTTGGGCGTTCTACGTCGGATGACAAGGGGCCTATCGTTATGTTTTTGAATGCCATAGACCTTCTAAAAAAGAACAGCAAAACCTTAGCCTTTAACGTTAAGGTTATTTTGGATAGCGAGGAAGAACGGGGCAGTAAACCTTTGCCCAAAGCCATTAAGGAATACCGCGAATTATTAAAGGCTGATTTTCTGGTTATCAACGACGGACCCGTGCACACCTCGGGAAAACCTACCCTTGTTTATGGTGCAAGGGGCATTACTACATTTTCGCTGACCACCTATGGCCCCGTAGTACCGCAACATAGCGGACATTACGGCAATTACGCCCCGAATCCGGGATTTCAACTGGCTCAGCTTTTGGCCAGTATGAAAGATGAAAATGGAATTGTATTGATTCCCAATTTTTACGATGGCATTACTTTGGATGCCACCACCAAGGCGGTTTTACAAAATGTTCCGGATGATGAAGTAGC
>JBGTBA010000009.1:0-2496 GCA_041749595.1 Flavobacteriaceae bacterium
ACAAGGACCTAAAAATATTGATTGGCAAACGGGATCAATATGTTGAGTTGACCAATAATATGGAGGAAGCGCAGGGAATTATCTCAAACGGGAGTGATTCCGAAATGATGGAAATGGCAAAGTTGCAATTGGAAGATGCCAAAGAAGGCCTGCAAAAATTGGAAGAAGACATTAAGTTCCTGTTAATACCCAAGGATGCCGAAGACGGCAAAAACGTGGTAATGGAAATCCGTGCAGGTACGGGCGGGGACGAAGCCAGCATATTTGCTGGAGACCTATACCGTATGTACACCAAATATTGCGAATCCAAAGGTTGGCGTACCAGTGTTCTGGATTTTAGTGAGGGCACCAATGGCGGGTTTAAAGAGATACAGTTTGAGGTAACCGGGGAAGAAGTATATGGGACCTTAAAGTTTGAAGCCGGGGTACACCGCGTACAGCGCGTTCCCCAAACAGAGACCCAAGGCAGGATACATACCAGTGCCGCCACCGTTATGGTACTTCCGGAGGCAGAGGAGTTTGATGTGCACATAGATCCAAAAGAGGTACGTATCGATTTTTTCTGTTCTTCGGGTCCCGGAGGGCAATCGGTCAACACAACATACTCCGCAGTTCGGTTAACCCACTTGCCCACAGGTTTGGTGGCCCAATGTCAGGACGAAAAATCGCAGCATAAGAACAAAGAAAAGGCCTTCAAGGTATTGCGATCACGACTTTACGATATAGAATTGGCCAAAAGACAGGAAGAAGATGCCGCCAAGCGCAATTCCCAGGTAAGTAGCGGAGACCGTTCCGCAAAGATCAGGACCTACAATTATCCACAAGGAAGGGTTACAGACCATAGAATTGGGCTTACGCTTTATGACCTACAAAATATTTTGAACGGAGATGTACAAAAGATCATTGAAGAATTAAGATTGGTAGATAATACCGAGAAGCTAAAAGAAGCTTCCGAGATATATTGAAAACAGGTGCCAATATATAATGACTATCTTTTTATATAAGCTGAAGATTTGGGATGACCACTAAAGACATAATAGCACAAATACATTTAAAAAAGTCCTTTTTATGCATTGGTCTGGACATAGATTTGGAAAAAATACCCAAATATTTACTGGAGGAGGAAGACCCCATCTTTACCTTTAACAAGGCAATTATAGAGGCTACCCATACCTTATGCGTGGCCTATAAGCCCAATCTTGCCTTTTATGAAGCCTATGGAATTGAAGGCTGGAAGGCACTAGGAAAAACGGTTCACTATTTAAACTCCAATTACCCCGAAATATTTACGATAGCAGATGCAAAAAGAGGGGATATTGGCAATACTTCCAGTAGGTACGCAAAAACTTTTTTCAACGATTTGAATTTTGATTCCGTTACCGTTGCCCCGTACATGGGTAGGGACTCCATAGAACCTTTTTTGGCCTTTACGGACAAACATACCATTTTGTTGGCTTTGACCTCCAATGAGGGAGCGTTTGATTTTCAGACCCAAATGAGCAACGGAAAGGAACTTTACAAACACGTATTGGAAACTTCCTTGACATATTTAAATTCCGAAAATTTAATGTTTGTGGTGGGCGCAACCAAAGCAGATTATTTAAAAGAGGTAAGGAAGATAGTGCCCAACAATTTTTTGTTGATTCCCGGTGTAGGGGCCCAAGGAGGAAGTTTAAAGGAAGTGTGCAGATATGGAATGAACGAAAATGTGGGGTTATTGGTAAACGCCTCGCGCAGTATTATCTACGCATCAAACCAAAGGGATTTCTCAAAAATAGCTGCCGAAAAAGCCCGGGAGCTACAGGCAGAAATGGCTTTAGAGCTAAAGGGAATGGAACATCTTCCCCTAAATTAGATTTTCCAACATCTTCTTCACTTTAAGTGCTTTTTGTTCAAAAAATTCCCTGAGTTTTGTATCGGAATATTGAATGTTTGCCGCTTTTTCCATAAAACTTTGATATTGGTATTCCAAAAATGTCACTGTATCACGGCCATTCGTGATTGGTGTAACCGTTCCTACTTTGCAATATTGATTTTCCATAACAACAGTTTTTGTTTTAACAAATATACGTAAATAAGGTAGTTTTGGATGTTCACAAATAGAGGTATACATCTAAAAATCAGGTGTTTCGTCTATTTTTTAGTAAAAAGGAAAAAAACAGCCAAAATGGGCGGAAGGCGCAACATCCATAAAAACAGGAGCACTCATAAAGACCCATGTTCGGACATG
Organism: Flavobacteriaceae bacterium; assembly: GCA_041749595.1. Classification (GTDB taxonomy): domain Bacteria; phylum Bacteroidota; class Bacteroidia; order Flavobacteriales; family Flavobacteriaceae; genus Aurantibrevibacter. The sequence continues at coordinate 2,231 of JBGTBA010000009.1, forward strand.
CCAAAAATTAAAGTACATTTATTGAAAAAAGGATATTGCTAAACTATACCGTACATCATCATATTACTTCTAAGAAATGGGTGACCTTTGTCCATGGGGCTGGGGGAAGTTCCTCAATTTGGCATAAACAGGTTAGGGAATTTAAAAAGCAATTCAATATATTGCTCCTCGATTTAAGGGGACATGGAGATTCTAAGCCCCATCTAAAAGATGCTTTGAACAACCAGTACACTTTTGATTCCATTACCCATGATATCGTGGAGGTT
>JBGTBA010000010.1:0-33716 GCA_041749595.1 Flavobacteriaceae bacterium
AGATATAAAAGGTGAATCAATGCGTATAAAAATGAATAATTAAAACTAAATTTAACCCACAAATGAATCGATTTTAAGCAACTAGTTTAAACGGCTCACTTTCATCCGGCGCACATGGCTCAATTTGTCCGGCGCATCCACGTCAGCACATGGGCGGCATTGAAAATCAAAACCATTACAACTTGCGAAAGGTTCAATATCTGGCCGGACATTGTTACATCAGTTCAACCGAAAGATATTTACGGGATGATTTAGAAAACCTGTACGAAATAGTAAATAATTTTCATCCAATCTCATAAACTAAAAATTATGGAACAAAAATTGTATCTATACAATACGAAAAAAGAAAATATTATGGCAACTTTAGATTTAAGAAATACCGTCAAAGAATATATAAATACAGCAGATATAAGGCTTTTAAAAATGATAAAAGCATTAGCGGAAAGTTATCAAAGTGACGAACAAGAAACATTTATGTTAAGTGACGAGCAGTATCAAATAATTGACAATCCTGTTCACCTTCAAGTGACAAGACATTCAAGGCAAAGTCTCAAAAGCCAACCTAGCAAAAGCGCTGCAATTACCAACGCACTTCAACCATTCCTTCAATTCAGGCAGAAAAATACAAAAAAGAAAACCCACCTAACGGCGGCCTCGCTTTTTTTGTTTTACTTGACATCATAATGTTTTTGAATCATTTACATTCTAACTTTAAAAATCGTCCATCAAATTGCATTATCCGTCCATTCTTTAAGAAAACTTACTGCTGCATTTTTGCATTCTAAAATTAGTCATAATTAAAAAAAGTAAAAATGAACAAAACAGCAATCGTGGTTTTTTCTGACCCAAAAACAGGAACCGAGGAAGCATTAGGCAGAGTGTTTAATGGTTTGGCAGCCGCTTTCGATTTTAAAGAAGTAGGCGAAGAAGTGAAAATTATTTTTCAGGGTGCAGGTACAAGATGGCCTGAACTTTTACAAAAAAACGACCATATGTTACATACGCTTTACAAGGCGGTGGAAGATAAAATTGAAGGTGTATCATGCGGCTGTGTAGATGCATTTGGAGCTAACGCATCGGGTTTTGATTTGGTTACTGACAACAAAGTTCCAGGTACAAGTGGGCTATCAAGTTTTGTAAAATTAAAAAATGAAGGGTTTAACGTTTTAATTTTTTAATTAACAAGTGATTGCCTCTTTGCTTATTTGGACAAAGAGGCAATCATTAAATTTTCAAAATGGCAGAAGTATATCATAGTGGCGAAAGAGAAATTCAGAACACAATTGGAGAAGTACAAATAGCAGACAGAAACGGTACCGTAATTACTGATACAATAATAAAAGGTGCGATAAATTTTATTGAAAAGCAGCCTATGGCAATTGTGAGCAGTAAAAATAATGAAGGTGAATTATGGACATCATTACTTATTGGAAATTTTGGATTTACAAAAGTAACAGCCCCAAATACAATTGTTTTTGAAAAAAATAGTATTACCGGTAATGCTGACGACATTTTCTATTCAAACATTCAAAACCATAATCAAATCGGTTCCCTGTTTATTGAATTAGATACAAGAAGGCGGTTCAGAATAAATGGCTCATGCCAATTCCAAGATTCACAGATTGAAGTGAAAATAAAAGAAGCTTACCCCAACTGTCCAAAATATATTCAACGTAGAATTATTTCGTCACCTGAATATTTCGATAAAACTACGCCAACAACGGCAGAGGGAATTGAACTAACAGACACAGAAAAAAAATGGATTGAAAATGCTGATACATTTTTTGTAGGCAGTACCAGTATTGAGGGCAGGTTAGATTCTTCACACCGTGGCGGTAATCCCAACTTTATTGAAGTGCTTGATGATGGCACATTGAAAATCCCTGACTATGCAGGAAATAGTCTGTACAACACATTTGGCAATATCGTTCAAAACCCAAATGTTGGACTTGTATTCATTGATTTTGAAAAAGGACAAACACTGCAATTAACGGGCAGGGCAACATTGCTTTTTAATCAACAAACAGAGGCTGATCTGGCTAAAACAAATGGCACGGGGCGTTATTGGCTCTTTAATACTTCCCGTTGGATTCACACAATCAATCATCATCATGTTGAATGGAGGTTTTTGGAATACTCACCTTTTAACCCATAACGGAAATGTTTCAGGAATATATAATTGAAAGAATTACCGTTGAAAGCACTACTATAAAATCGTTTTACTTAAAGCTTAAAAATGGTGAGCCAGTACCTGATTTTTTAGCAGGGCAATTCATAAATATTAAAGTAACGCTACCCGATTCAGACAGGGAATTGATTAGAAGCTATACTCTTTCGGACCATCCACAGGCAACGTATTTAAGATTAACAATCAAAAAAGAACCTAATGGCAAAGTATCGGGTTATTTACATGATACTGTAAAAGCAGGCGATACAATTTTGCTTAGTAAACCGGTTGGTAATTTTCATTTATCAAATGAGCATAGTAATCCAGTTGTTTTAATATCAGGTGGCGTTGGTATTACTCCCATGTTAAGCATGGCTGAATATGTGAACAGTTATCAGCCAACCAGACATGTTTATTTTATACATTCAAGTATTAATAAAGATGTGCAGCCAATGTTAGAAAGGCTTTTGCAAATAAAAGCGACCAATATTAATTTTCAATTATCAGTTTCACATTCTGACCCTTTGGAAAATGAGCTTATAAATATTGATTATGATTATCATGGCTTTATAACTAAAAAAAATATTCCTATTGTTGGCAATGCAGAATATTTTGTTTGCGGCCCCGTTGGTTTTATGGAAACTATGTATAACTACTTAAAGGAACTTGAAGTGAGTGAAAACAAAATATACTTTGAGTTTTTTGGAGTGAAAAAAGGGTTTGAAAAAAAGCGAATTCTTAAAGATTCAAAAATTACCTCTTTTGATATTAAACTCACTAAATCAAATAAACTAATTTCATGGAAAGAAGGCATGGGAAGTTTATTAGAGTTAATAGAATCCGCAGGATTAACAACAGCCAGTAGTTGCAGAATGGGAACTTGCTCTGCCTGTGAATCGAAATTGGTTAAAGGAACTTTTAACTACGACCCGGAACCATTTATGGAAACTGCCGAAGGGAATGTTTTAATATGTTGTGCAAAACCTACATCAGATATAGAAATTGAATTATAGAATATGGGACAGGATTTTAAAAAATATATGCAGCACTGTATAGCATTAGCAGAGATAGCTCTAAAAAAAGGCAACCCACCCGTTGGAGCAATCATTGTATTTGAAAACAGTATCATTGGTAAAGGAATAGAATCAGGAAAATCAACGGGCGACATTACCAATCATGCAGAAATTTTAGCAATCCGGGATGCGATAAAAAACGAACATGGAAACAATCTGCAACAAGCAAGAATGTTTACAACACATGAGCCTTGTATCATGTGTTCATATTTAATTAGGCATCACAAACTGCCTCACATTATTTACGGCAGTTCTGTGCCTTTCATTGGCGGAGCAACTTCTACATTCAATATACTTTCTAGCGAGGATGTTCCTAAGTGGGGTAAAAAACCAATAATTACAGAGGGAATATGTGAAAAAGAATGTAATGAGTTAACGGCAAGGTTTACGATTGAAAAAATGTTTTAACAAAAAAATAAAATTATGGAAACTAAAAGACATCCTTTGCCACCATTCACTTTAGAAACAGCCTTGCAAAAAGTGCAGGCTGCAGAGGATGCTTGGAATGCCAAAGACCCAGAAAAAGTATCTTTGGCTTATACTTTAGATACGGAATGGAGAAATAGAGATATTTTTTTATCAGGAAGGGAAGATGTTAAAAATTTTCTTGCTTTAAAATGGCAGAAGGAAATAGATTATAAACTAAAAAAAGAATTGTGGTGCTTTTTAGATAATAAAATTGCAGTTCGATTTGAATATGAGTGGCATGACCAAACGGGGCAATGGTTTAGAAGCTATGGCAACGAGAATTGGGAATTTGATGAAAACGGTTATATGGCAAAACGTTTTGCCAGTATAAATGATTTACCAATAAATGAAAACGAACGAAAATTAATTTAAAATAAACAATGCCTGCACAATCGGTTTATACTTTAATTAATCAACAAAACGGAAACTTAGCTTTTAAAGTTTTTGAATTTGACAATAACAGCTACTTTGACCACATACAACGAAATAATTATTTTACGTTGATATTGGTTACAAAAGGAATAGGAAAAGCAAAGGTTGATTTTTCCGAGTATGATTTTGGTGCAGATACTTTATTTACCTTCTATCCTTACCAACCTTTTATGCTTTCTGCCAAAACGAATATAGAGGGCTTTGCTATTCATTTTCACCATGATTTTTTTTGTATCCACAGGCATCATAAAGAGATTGGTTGTAATGGAATTTTATTCAATAATATCTATCGGCAACCATTTATTATTTTATCAGAAATCGAGCAAGAAAAAATGCTTTCTTTAATTCAGCAGATCATTGAGGAAATGAAAGCAGGCGGATTGCAACAAGACGATGTAGTGATTTCATATTTAAAAGTATTTCTGATTGCCGCAACAAGAATTAAAGTAGAACAACAACCGGTATCTGCAAGTGCTGAAATTGCCAGCAAGCAATTATTTGTTTTGCAAAATCTTAAAGATGCAATCGAAGACAACTTTAAATTGAAACATTCAGCAGGTGAATATGCTTTATTATTAAATCTTTCATCGAATGCTTTGGCAAAAATTACAAAAACATATTTCAATAAGACAATTTCTGACCTGATTGCAGAAAGAATAATTATTGAGGCGAAGAGAGAGCTCTATCTAACAAAGAAAACGATCAAGGAAATTGCTCATGAATTGGGTTATGAGGACGAATATTACTTTAGCCGTTTTTTTAAAGCAAATGCAGAGGTATCGCCACAGCTATACAGGGACAGCGTTGGTTTTGACAGGGGACAGAATTAATTTTTTTACCCACCATGACATGTCAATCTAAAACTTTGGCACTCTAATCCAACGCTGCAAGTCAGGACGATACAACATATTTTTAGGATTTTTCCATAAAGCCTATCTTAGTATATCCGTTTTTGGCAGCATAAACTATCGCAAACCTTAACTGGATATTAAAAAAACGAAAAATCAAATGGCCGATTCACCTCAAAAGCATTGGGCAATTTATGTAAAGAACAACACCGATAGAACAAAACTCATTTCAGAACTGCTAAATGGAAAACGATCTGGCGATCTATCTGGACAAAAAGTGGCACTATTTTCTAAAACGGAACTAGAGCATTATATCCGTGAAGAAGACCGCCACGACCATAAAATAATCACAGAGGATACACCACAAGCATTGATATCGATGTCTTGTGGAGAACAGAAAAAAGCTCTTTTACGCCATATTTTCAATTCTAGTCCCGATTATATCTTATTGGATGATCCGTTTGATAATTTGGATGCAGACTCACAAAAAGAAATTCGTACAGCACTAAGCGCAATTTCAAAAGATGTTCAAATCATTCAACTGTTAAGTAGAAAAGCGGATCTTTTGCCTTTTGTAAAGCACATTGCCACTTTAAACGAGCAAGGTGCCGTGGTATTAAATAAGGCAGGGTTGGGCGTACCAACGAATGAAACATCTGAATTTGATGCGCTTAAGGGGCGTATTCCGGAACCCTTGACACCATATTCCCCAAAAAATGAAAGCCTGATCTCTTTTAAAAACGTATCTGTACAATATGATGGTAAACCCATATTAAATGCGCTGAATTGGGAAGTAAAGGCTGGGGAATTTTGGCAAATCATCGGAAAAAACGGTAGTGGAAAAACAACCATGCTCACCATGATTACCGGCGACAGTCCCAAAGGCTATGGACAAGAGCTCTATATCTTCGACCAAAAAAAAGGTAGTGGCGAAAGTGTGTGGGACATTAAACGAAGGATAGGCTATTTTACACCTTCCATGACCAATAAATTTACTGGGTACCATACGGTTGAATATATGCTGCTCTCCGGATTTTATGATTCCGTGGGCCTATATACCACCCCTACAGAGCACCAACTTAGGTTGGCCAAGGAATGGTTGCTATTAATTGGGATGTGGGAATTAAAAAACATGCTTTTCCATGACCTTTCCACGGGACGGCAGCGTTTGCTAATGGTGGTCAGGGCAATGATAAAACATCCTTTAGTGCTTATTTTAGATGAACCAACCGCAGGATTGGACGACGAAAGTGCGGCTTTGTTCGTGGCTTTGGTAAATAAAATTGCCCTAAAGGGCACTATTGCCATTATCTTTGTTTCGCACCGTGAAGAGCCGGGGATGAAACCCCAATTTACCTATGAACTGATAATGACGGAACAAGGATCGGTAGGTAGGGGGTGTAATGAAAATGGCAAAGGCCCGAATCTAAAAATCCGGGCCTTTGCCGCTCCTAACTTCAAGCTTTATTTTTATTGCCCTAGTTGGGTTTTCTTTTTCAAGGTATCGAACATTATCGGGGTGGCAATAAACAAAGAAGAATATGTGCCCACAACAATACCAATAATCATGGCAAACATAAAGCCCCTTAACGACTCCCCACCAAAAATAAATATGGCCAACAGTACCACAATTGTGGTAGAAGAAGTGTTCAATGTCCTACCCAGCGTACTGTTCAATGCCAGATTGGTGTTTTCACCTGCCTTCCATCCTTTTTCCGCTATAATTTCCCGAATACGGTCGAACACAATCACCGTATCGTTCAAGGAGTAACCAATTACGGTTAGTATGGCCGCGATAAATGCTTGGTCTATTTCCATATTAAACGGCATTATTTTACCGGCAATGGAAAAGACCCCCAACACGATGAGCACATCATGGAATACCGCAACAACCGCCCCCAAAGAAAACTGCCATTTTTTAAAACGCAATAAAATATATAAAAAGACCACCGCCAAAGAACCTATTACCGCTAAAAAGGCGTTCTTTTTAATATCATCGGCAATGGTAGGCCCAACTTTTCTATATTTCAATACCCCTATCTCTTCCTTGGTGCCCCCTGGCTTAAAATCATCATACGTTGTACCTTCTGGAAGATACTTCGCTAAAGTTGTAAACAGCTTATTTAATATCTCATCATCTACTTCAATACCCTCAACATCTACTTTATAATTGGTAGATACCATAATTTGGTTGGCATCTCCTATGGTCTTGGCATTGGCACTGCCTAAAACCACCGTCAATTCATTGGTTATTTCCGTAGGGCTGACAGGATCTACAAAGCGGATTTGATAATTACGTCCACCAACAAAATCGACACCTTGTTGCAAGCCTTGGGTAAACAATGAAAACAACCCGATTGCCACAAGTATGGAGGAAAGAACATAGGCGATTTTACGTTTTGCCAAGAAATCTATATTGCTATTCTTAAATAGGTTCTTGGTCAATGGAGTAGAGAATTCCAAAGACCTCCCTTTTCCGCTACTATACCAATCTACCAACAGCCTTGTAATGAAAATCGCAGTAAACAATGAGGTTAAAATACCAATGATCAAGGTTGTTGCAAATCCTTTTATTGGGCCGGAGCCGAATACAAATAAAATAATCGCAGTAAGACCGGTGGTTATGTTAGCATCTAAAATGGAAGACAGGGCATTCCCGAAACCATCCGCAATGGCCTGCGCTTTCCCTTTTCCTTTGGCAAGTTCTTCTTTAATTCGTTCAAAAATAAGTACGTTGGCATCTACCGACATACCAATGGTCAATACAATGCCCGCAATACCGGGAAGTGTTAGCACGGCGTTAAGACTCACCAAAACGCCAAAAATAAGCAGAATGTTCAATAGCAGCGCGATGTCCGCAAAAAGACCGGCCTTTCCATAGTAGAATACCATCCATAGCAATACAAGTACCATGGCGATCATAAATGAGAAAAAACCGCTGTTTATGGCCTCCTGACCTAATGATGGCCCTACAACGAAAGCATCTACTATTTCAGCAGATGCAGGTAATTTTCCGGCCCTAAGGACGTTTGCTATATCCTTGGTCTCATTAATCGTAAAAGTGCCCGTGATTTCTGATCTTCCACCGGAAATTGGGCCCGAGGAAACCCCGGGTGCCGTATATACTTTGTTGTCCAGAACAATGGCGATACCTGTTTGATTGTTGAAAGCATCACCGGTAAGTTTTTCCCATTCTTTGGCACCCTTAGTGTTCATGGTCATTGTAACGGCCGGCCTGTTGAATTGGTCAAAATCATCCCTTGCATCGCTTACAACATCACCACTGATTCGCGGAACCCCATCCCTATTGGATTTTAACGCATATAAGTCTATGACCTCGGATCCTTGTGTTGGCCGTTCCCAAACAAATTTCACAAACTGCATGTCTGCGGGGATAAGGCGCCGTATTTCCTTCATCCGTAAATACCCGCCAACCTTTGCGGTGTCCTTAATGGCGAATTTTGCTATGCCATACCCGCTCCCAGGCCCTTTAATAAGTTCTAACAAAGGATTGGCCTGACCAGTGATATCCGAGGAATCCTGTGCAACATCGGAGAGGAGCGAATCTATTTCAGATTCGGGTTTTATCTTTTCCCCTACCGTTTCTGGCGTAACCAAAGATTTTAGTTTCTCATTTGCGGCCACCAAAAAATTGGAGATACTAGGGTTGTTCGGTTGAAAGGTCTCCCAAAATTCCAATTGTGCCGTACTGGAAAGCAAATCCTGGGCCCGGGCAATATCCCTTGCTCCAGGCAGTTCCACCAAAATACGTCCTGAACTTCCTTCGCGCTGTATATTGGGCTGTGTAACTCCAAATCCATCAATACGTTCCCTAAGCACTTCAAAGGCAGAAACGATGGACTCATCAATTTTTGTCCTGATAATGGGCTTTACCTCGTTATCGCTCATTTGAAAATTTACCATATCGCTTAATCCCTTATTGGCAAAAATATCGGGGGAAGCCAATTTTGTGTCCCCTTTTATTTTATCAAAAGCATCAAAAAATAAATTCAAATAGCTATCATCGCTGCTTTTAGAAGCAAGATCGGCATCTGCCAAAGCTTTGTTGAATATGGGGTTTTTGGTATTATTGGCCAATCCCTTCAGGATATCCTTTACGGATATCTGTAAGGTTACGTTAATTCCGCCCTTAAGATCCAATCCCTTATTTAATTCCTTTTTCTTTGCTTCGTTATAGGTGGTATATCCTAAAATGGAATTGTCGCCGATGGAATCCAAATATCGTGCCTCCAGAGCCTCCCTTTTGGCCACATAATCCGGTACGGCATCGGAGATATTGTTGGCGGCAAAAACTTCTGTCTCTTTTTCTACTTTATTGGTGATGAAAGTGTAGGATAGTTGGTATATGCTCACAATTCCAAACAAGAAAGAAAAAAGCTTTATAAGTCCTTTATTTTGCATTGATTAAATATATTTAGTGATGGTTTTTTTTAACAGCGTGCAAATATATCATTTCCGATAGGAATTGACAATATATTTAATGGTTTTATAAAACTAGGGCGCACATCCCTTGTGGCCCAAAATCATCGGGGTGGGGTGTGCGCCCTAGTTTTAGGACAAGCCAAAAAGCCTTTTAGACCTGCAAAAGCTTGTTGACGCTTCTTACACCGTCCGCACTTTCTTGCATCTTTGCCTTTTCAGCACTGTCCAGCTCTATCTTAACTATTCTTTCTATTCCATTTTTACCGATTACAACAGGAACTCCTATGCATATGTCATTCAGATCGTATTCCCCTTCCAATAAGGCCGAACATGGAAAAATCTTCTTTTGGTTGCACGCAATGGCCTGAGCCATGGCGGATACCGCCGCACCAGGAGCGTACCATGCGCTGGTCCCCAAAAGTGCGGTCAATGTAGCGCCGCCCACTTTGGTATCTTCCGCAACCTTTTCCAATCGTTCGATAGATAAAAATTCCGAAACTTTTATACTGTTTCTAGTGGCATGCCTTGTAAGTGGTATCATACCGGTATCACTGTGCCCGCCTATGACCATTCCGTCCACGTCCGATATCGGGGCATCCAGGGCTTCCGCCAAACGGTATTTAAAACGTGCACTATCCAGTGCCCCACCCATGCCAATGATTTTTGTTTTTGGCAGATCAGTTGTTTTGTGCACCAAATAGGTCATGGTATCCATAGGGTTGCTTACCACAATAAGAATTGCATTGGGTGAATGTTGCAGTATGTTGGTGGCGACCGCTTTTACTATCCCCGCATTGATGCCAATCAGCTCTTCCCTGGTCATCCCCGGTTTTCTGGGAATCCCGGAAGTGATTATGGCGATATCGCTGTTGGCGGTTTTGTAATAATCATTGGTAATCCCTACGATCTTGGTATCAAAACCATTTAAGGAGCCGCACTGCATCAGGTCCATTGCCTTGCCCTCGGCATAGCCTTCCTTAATGTCCAGCAAAGCCACTTCCGAGGCGAAATTTTTGATCGCAATGTATTCGGCACAACTCGCCCCAACGGCACCTGCACCCACTATGGTAATTTTCATTGTTTAGGTTTTTAAAAATTAATAATCACGTTCCAAAAATACTGAATTTAAAAAGAAAACCGGAACACAAATTACACTTAAATGATACCATGGCCATGAATATTCCATTTTCAAAACCATTTGGTGGAAAAGGAATATGTTAATGAAAATGGCACTTCAACGAAAATTGTACAATTAAATTACCGTACATCGGATTTTGGCAATAGAAAACGATTATTGTACGTTCCTGAAATTATAGATCCCAAATCTAAAAAACCTACTGCCTTGAAAAAATTGTTTTCATTTTTAGCCATTATTGGCATTATTCTGGCCAGTAATTGCTCCCAGATCCCAGAGAACAACGACCCCGTTATCGGGGTGTGGGCCAATCCCCTTTCTACTGCCACCTCGGAAACAGACAAAAATCCATCCCGACAGGAATGGATCTTTAACGATGCCTTCTTGGGAAGATACCACAGTTATGAAAATATGGTACTGGCCGTTAAAACCGATTTTAAGTGGGTGCATGAAAACGGGATGTACATTATAACCTATCCAGGAACGGACATTCCGGATCAAAGCGTGATCCTACAGGAATCGCAAGAAGGTTCGCTATTGAGGGATCCTAGCGGAAATGTGGTTGCCGTAAAGGAGTAGATTCCGAAAAAGGCTACCTAAACCCGAATCCCAGACCAAATGACAGGTTGTTGAATTCGGCTAATGTGTAATCCACGTTTATCCGGAAAAAACCAAGTTTAACTTTTGTCCCAATGTTTGCCATTACGCCATTGGCATTTTTCTTCACGGAAAAAGGATCTACATAGGTTTCCTGAAAAGGGCCCGACTGTACCACAAAAGTTCCCAAAATATCGGTTTTAGAAGTTCCGGTAAAATAGCCCACACCACCATAAAAATTGATAATGGGCAATTTAGTAGATGCTACGGCTTGAAAAGCCCATGAGTTGATTTTTGTGTCTAGTTTTTGGTTGTTGCCTTCAATAAAATTAGAATTGGTAAAATCGTAAGTGCCATACAAATGGGTATAACCAACAACACCCGAAATAGCTACAGGAAAAATGCTGCCTGCCGGAAGGTGTTTTGTAAACTCGTGCTGAATACCTAAACCGTATAAACCCAAAGACACTACATCCGTATCAATTTTAGGTAAAAAACGGGCTTTTATTTCCGTTCCTTTTAAAATACCCACGCTTGCCTGTAAGAATGCGGAAGGGATAAAATCGATTTTTTCCGAAGCCAGTCCTGTGGGGAGTGTAAACTCCTGACGTGTACCTATGCCCTGTGTTATTTCCCCTTCCACAAACACTCGTATCCCGTCCAGATCACCCAAAGCGGTGGAAACCAATTTTGAGGTGCTTCCATCCACGAACTGTAAGTTTTCATATTCGGCGGTATTTAGGACAAAAGCTTTTTTGTCCTCTTTGTTGTTAAAGGGTGTTAGGTTACCAATAATGGTTATTTCAAAACCGCCGAAAGGTTTGGTTTCCCCTGAATTGTACCACGCATTAGATAAATTATAGAGGGCACCTTCCGAAACCGGAGCCAGATAATCATTGGTGAAGCGTTCGGCATCGTCCAGACCGGCCGCCAATAGTTCATTAATATTTGTTTGGGCCTCAACAAGGAAACCTAGAAATAAGAAAATGGACAAAAACGGATTTTTCATAATTTATAAGAATTTCCCCAAAACTAAAAAATCCGCACGATTGGTGCGGGTTTTTGTTGTGTAAGTCCTATTTCTTATGCATCAATGTTGGCATAAACGGCATTTTTTTCGATGAAATCCCTTCGTGGTGGAACCTCGTCGCCCATCAACATGGAGAAAACCCTATCCGTTTCAGTGGCATTATCTATTATTATTTGTCTCAGGGTCCTAAATTCGGGGTTCATGGTGGTTTCCCATAACTGTTCTGCATTCATTTCGCCCAAACCTTTGTAACGTTGAATCCCGACCCCGCCACTAAAGCTTTCAGCAATTTCATCCCGCTCCTTATCGTTCCAGGCATAGCGTTTTTTAGTGCCCTTTTTCACAAGGTATAGCGGTGGCGTGGCAATATATACATGGCCTGCTTCTATGAGTTCCCGCATGAATCTAAAAAAGAAGGTCAATATTAAGGTTTCTATATGGCTACCATCCACATCGGCATCGCACATAATAACTACTTTATGGTACCTTAATTTGTCTAGATTTAGAGCTTTGCTATCTTCTTCTGTGCCAATGGTAACACCCAGCGCAGTATAGATATTCTTTATTTCCTCGTTCTCAAAAACTTTATGCACCATGGCCTTTTCCACATTCAAGATTTTACCGCGAAGCGGTAGAATTGCCTGAAAATTTCTATCCCTTCCCTGTTTTGCGGTACCACCTGCGGAATCCCCCTCTACCAAAAACACCTCACAAAGCGTGGGATCCTGTTCTGAACAATCTGATAATTTTCCGGGCAGCCCACCAATGCTCATTACGGTTTTTCTCTGCACCATTTCCCGTGCTTTGTTGGCTGCATGCCTGGCCTGTGCGGCCAGAATAACCTTTTGCACGATTATTTTGGCATCATCGGGATTTTCCTCCAAATAATTGGTCAACATCTCTGAAACTGCTTGTGAAACGGCAGCAGACACCTCTCTGTTCCCCAGCTTTGTTTTGGTCTGTCCTTCAAATTGGGGCTCTGCAACTTTTACAGAGACAATGGCCGTCAATCCTTCCCTAAAATCATCGCCTGCAACCTCAAATTTTAGCTTGTCGAGCATTCCCGACGCATCTGCATATTTCTTTAATGTAGTGGTAAGTCCTCTACGGAAACCCGATAAATGCGTACCCCCTTCATGAGTATTGATATTGTTTACGTACGAATGGAGGTTTTCATTGTAGGATGTATTATAGACCATGGCCACTTCCACCGGGATATCATTTTTTTCGCCCTCCATGGAAATAATATTCTTTATCAGCTGTTCCCTATTACCATCTAAAAACCGGATAAACTCTTTAAGACCTTCCTCTGAATGGAACGTTTCTGAAACAAAATTGCCTTCCTTGTCCTTTTCCCGCCTATCTGTCAACGTTATCGTAATCCCTTTATTCAGAAAAGAGAGCTCCCGCATTCTATTGGCAAGGGTTTCATAACTAAACTCGATGGTCTGTGAAAATATGGTCTCATCCGGAATGAAAGTAACCACCGTACCCCTGTCCGAAGATTCCCCTATACTTTTGACTGGGTAAAGTGCTTTTCCCCTTTCATATTCCTGCTCCCAGATTTTACCCTCCCTGAACACGGTGGCCCTTAGGTGTTTTGAAAGTGCATTTACCACAGATACCCCTACCCCATGAAGCCCTCCGGAGACTTTATAGGAATCCTTGTCAAATTTACCTCCGGCCCCAATCTTGGTCATTACCACTTCCAGTGCGGAAACCCCCTCTTTTTTGTGGAGATCTACGGGAATGCCCCTCCCGTTATCCTTGGTAGTGATGGAATTGTCCTCATTGATCGTGACATTGATGAGATCACAATGCCCTCCCATGGCCTCGTCAATGGAGTTATCCACAACCTCATAAACAAGATGGTGCAATCCTCTTACCCCGATATCACCGATATACATTGATGGGCGCATGCGCACATGCTCCATTCCTTCAAGGGCCTGAATACTGTCGGCCGAATAATTATTCTTATTTTTTTCCTCGCTCATAGAAATAATGCCTTGTTTTCATTTGTTTTTTTTATTGTTTTTCATTCGTCAGGTGTAACACCTAAATAATCATTCCCATGTGTGGATAAAATTTAGCCGTGGACGTTTCTTGTAGTTATACAAATCAATCCCAAGGCTCCCGTTCAACTTTGGATTCCCAAAAACAAGCCTTCTAAATAGACTTGAGCGCTTAATGTCGGGAACACCTGTTTAGACCTTGCTTTCACAATCCAACAAATATAAGAAATACCCATGAAATAAGGGCTTAATGGACTTTTAATACCATTAAGTTATCAACAAAAATTGTGGAAAATAATGTAGCCAGACTATCTGTAAAATTGGGATTTACGTACGTTGGTCCATGTAGGTTGGGTTTCGGGAAAAGAGATTACCACCAACACTATATTCGGATGCCGGAAAGCAAAAGAAGCACCATTGATGTGGTGCTTATTGGGGACCATTACAAAACTGGATGAAACAAGTTGCCCATCCATGGATAAAAAATCTGTTTATTTTACATACGCATCGGCATGTACATTGGCCACTGCCCTACCGGATGGGTCGTTCATATTCTTAAATGCCTCGTCCCACTCCAGTGCAATCTTGGTGCTACAGGCCACAGAAGCTTCTTGTGGGACACAAAGAGCGGCTGCATCGGAAGGAAAATGTGATTCGAAAATGGAACGATAGTAGAATTCTTCTTTGGAAGTGGGGGTCTGCAACGGAAAACGAAACTTGGCATTGGCCAATTGTTCGTCGGACACCTCTGTTTTAACTACCTCTTTTAGTGTGTCTATCCAACTGTATCCAACACCGTCTGAAAATTGTTCTTTTTGACGCCAGGCCACACTGGCCGGCAACATATCTTCAAATGCTTTACGGACTACCCATTTCTCCATCCGTTCGCCATTAATCATCTTATCTTGCGGATTGATGCGCATCGCTACATCCATAAACTCCTTATCCAAAAATGGAACGCGGCCTTCAATTCCCCATGCGGCCAGCGACTTATTGGCCCGAAGGCAATCGTACATATGTAATTTGCTCAATTTGCGGACAGTTTCTTCATGGAATTCCCTGGCGTTGGGTGCCTTATGGAAATACAAATAACCCCCAAAAAGCTCATCTGCCCCCTCACCGGACAATACCATTTTTATGCCCATGGATTTGATTACCCGTGCCATTAGATACATGGGCGTGGAGGCCCTAATAGTAGTGATATCGTAAGTTTCCAAATTGTACACTACATCTTTTATGGCATCCAGGCCTTCCTGGATGGTGAATTTTATTTCGTGATGTATAGTGCCTATATGTTTTGCTACCTTTTGTGCCGCGGCCAAATCCGGGGAACCTTCCAATCCTACGGAGAACGAGTGCAGTTGTGGCCACCACGCCTCAGTGGTATCATCAGACTCTATTCGTTTTTGCGCATATTTTTTGGCGATTGCGGAAGTAATGGAAGAATCCAATCCTCCGGATAACAAAACCCCGTAAGGCACATCAGACATTAACTGCCGGTGCACGGCAGCTTCCAAGGCTTCCTTAATTTCGGAAATACTGGTTTCGTTTTCCTTTACGGCATCATAGTCCATCCAATCGCGGGAATACCATTTTTTCAACTCCCCATCCTTGCTTTCCAAATAATGTCCGGGAGGAAAAAGTTCTATTTTAGTGCAGGTCCCTTCCAGCGCCTTCAATTCGGAAGCAACATAAAATGTCCCGTTTTTATCCCATCCCATATAAAGAGGTATGATGCCCATATGGTCACGAGCTATAAAATAGGCATCCCTCTCCACATCATAAATGGCAAAACCAAAGATACCGTTCATTTCATCCAAGAAATCCGGTCCTTTTTTTTTATATAGTGCCAAGATCACTTCACAATCTGATTCTGTCTGAAAATTATAGGTTCCTTGAAACTGTTTACGAAGTTCCCTATGGTTATAAATCTCGCCATTGGCGGCAAGTACAAGTTTTCTGTCCTCGCTGAACAAGGGTTGTTTCCCTGAAGCGGGGTCTACAATGGCCAGACGCTCGTGAGCCAAAATGGCCTTATCATTCGCAAATATGCCGCTCCAATCCGGGCCTCTATGCCTAACCTTTTTTGACATCTCTAAAAGTTGCGGCCTCAAAATCTCCGTACTTTCCTTAACCTCGAATGCACAAACTATTCCACACATAAATTTAATATTTTCAATTTGGAAGCAAATATCATCTATAATTTAATATAATGAAACGTTTAATGTCATTTTAATTTCAATTATATCAATATGTAACTCAAAAATATGTGATTTGTAACTTTAAAATTTGTTTATGGTGAAAAATAAAGAATTTTGTAAGGTGATTAAATTTTAACGTCTCTTTAAACATAAAAGAAGAAAACATTATTAGCTTTGAAAAACTCAAACAAAAACCTAAAAAAGAATTAAAAATGAAAAAATTAGTAGCACTTGGCACATTGGTTGTCGCCTTAGTTTGTAGCGCATCCGTATCGGCACAATTTAGCGGTTTGGACAAAAGTCCGGCGGATATAGCCTCCTATCCTTCCGGAGGACAGAGTCCAAACAAACTGGTCAAAATTATTTACAGCAGGCCTCAACTAAAAGGAAGAACCCTATCCGAACTGGCCCCAAACGGACAAGTATGGAGAACTGGAGCCAATGAGGCCACGGAAATCATCTTTTATAAAGATATGAAATTTGGCGGTAAAAATGTAAAAGCCGGGACTTACTCTCTCTTCACCATCCCATCGGAAAAAGAATGGACGGTTATATTGAACAAAAACCTGAACCAATGGGGTGCCTATTCTTATGATCCGACGGCAGACGTAGTGCGAGTTACCGGTACTGTAAGTACCGGAGATACGGCTCTTGATGAATTTAGCATTGGTTACCAAGAAGTGGACGGCGCAATCCATTTGCTTATGGGATGGGGTACCGTTAGGGTGGCCGTTCCCTTAGTGGCTACTTTATAACCCCATGAAATTTTGAAATAAAACCGAAGCCCATATATGGGGCTTCGGTTTTATTGTACACCTATTTTACCCCGGTATAAAATTTTCATGAACGGACAGCGTTAAAACAAACTGGAAAAATGAAAATTGCTTATATCGTTTTCAACGAAATAGCCTGATTAGACCTTATCTGGATTTACGAGCCGATAAGCCCCCTAAAATCAATGACTGGATCAATGCATGCACCAAAAGTTGCGGCATAGGGAGATCCCGAGCAACGATCCCCGGAGCCAAGCTTCCGGGCAATACCTTGTTCGGATTGTTATCCACTCCTTTTTACCTTTTGTGAAAATCGGCACTGAAGTATCAGTTGAAAGCACTTAAAACTTCCCAACCAAACAATATGTTGGGTAAAATCCAGAGGCCTGGGCGATTAGGGGAAAAGATCAGGGCAGTTGCCCCATAAGGGCTAACTATTCGGGCATTACTCCTCTTTTTCCTTCAATGGCCAATGTGCCGTCTTGGGAAATGCTGCTTCCAGAAATAGTATCTCCAGTTACCGTAAGGGTTACAGATGCCACAGTTCCTTCAACATATACTTTAAAATTGATTTGGTTTCCTTCTACAGTAACCTCCTCCCCATTGAGAGTGCCATTATTTAAATTAACAGTAACGCTAAACTTGTTTTCCGATTCACTAATAATAAGTACACCCTTACTGTATTCATAGGGGGCGTTCGCCACTGTATAGTTCCAATAACCGATAAGATCGTTTTCGCCGGTTATAGCTGGCGATTGTGCATTCTGGTATGCCGATGAGGCCAATTGTTCGGTATTTTTAGCAGATCCATTAAAAAGAAATAGGGAAAAGACGAATACGTAAATATTTTTCATGGTATCAGGTTTTTTGTTTGGGACTAAATTTACAGATTATTTTGATTTGTTTCTGTAATGCCATTGCTCTATTTTTTAGGAAGCGATCCCGGCAAATTTTCTTTTATAGCAAGGACATTTATTGGGGATTATTTGCCTTTATGGCACCTATGGCCAAAAACAACAGAAATGACAACCCCAGATAACCCAAAAGGTGGTAGGTACCAAAGGTGCTGAAACAATAACTAAATATGGAAGGCGCCAATGCGCTGGACAAAATTAGGAACGACATGACCCTACCTGTTATGGCTCCCAAATGGGTCCGACCATAAAAACGGGGCCACACAATAGCATTGAGCACCGCAAAAAAACCACCCATAATGCCAAACCCCCCGATGACCAAATAGATACCCAATGGAAATGAAAGAAATAACAGTCCTATGGACGCCATAATACCACCGATCAGCATCAAATAGAGGTATAATTTTAGGGGCATATAATCGCTTAGATAGTTAAAAATAGTCGATACGGTTACCGCAACTACCGAAAAGGGCAAAAAAATAGAGATAGCCTCTTCTTTTAGAAATCCTTCACTACTAAAAATGGAAACGACATGAAACGTAAGTCCCGTAATAAAAAAACTATTGAAAGAAAGCAAAAGGGAATACATCCAAAAGGCCCGGGTGGCTTTCGCCTCTTTTAAGGTATATTGTTTGGTTACCGGCTTAAAATAAGGTTTCTCGTCTGGGGAGGGCGATTGCTTGGCACCGTCAGGCAACAAACCATGTGCCTCGGGCGCATTTTTATAAAATTGGAAAATAAGTACACTGAATATCAAAAGCCCTATCCCCAAAAACTGCCAAGCTCCTTGCCAACTGTAGTGCTCTACCAGATAGAACAACCAAAGCGGTGCCGAAGAAAACCCGAACGAAAGTGCCACACTGCTGAACATGTTTACCTTGCCGCGATTCTTATCGAACCAGATCATAATGATGTTTCGGGAAGCCATGGTAAGTACGCCCTGCCCTGCAAAACGCATCAAAAAGAACAATACGGCCAATACAGCAAAAGGTACAAGCCAGGTTTCCCGAGCTAACCAGTGTTGGAAAACAGCACTCAATTTAACGGACCAAGAACACAGGAATACGGTAAGCGAAAGCACCAAAGCCGCCGCAAAGGCCACATAGCGGGCACCGTAACGATCAAACCATACCCCTGCCCGGCCAATGGCCAACGAACTGAAGATGGTGCCGATCATATAGGCATTGCTAAACTGGTTTCGCGAAAGACCCAATGCATCCTTTACCGGATCCGTAAAAACAGACACTCCAATGGTCTGCCCGGGAATACTTGCCCATATGCCCAAGGTACCTACCAATAAAATGACATAGCCATAAAATATGGGACTTTTCGCAGGATCTATAAACGAATAACGATTGGGATTGGGCATAAGTTGAAAATGCAAAAATACCAATAGCATCTTTAACCTTCTAATATCACGGGATAAACTTTGACGAAAAAGGACATAAACAGATTATTGATTTTCGGAGTTGTACATGGCACATTTCAGTTCTTTTTTTTGATATGTGAACCTATTGTTGAAGCGAAATAAAAAGAAACCTATCTGGTCTGATGTCTTTTATATACATGCTTTTATGTGAGAAGGATATCGCTGCCAATCAAATTCATTCCCTTTTACAAATCGAACTTATAGGTAACGCCTCCCAAAACCTGAAACCCTTGAACGCGATAATTGGCAAAGCGCTCGTAGTTGTTGTTTCCAATATTGTTGGCCCGCACAAACACAGACCATTGGTCGGTAATTCTGTAGCCTACATGGGCATTCGCATCAAAATAACTGTCCAGCGTAACCAATGTTGCGGGAAAGTCCGATGGGAGCACGTTTTGTATAAATACGGAAGCTACATCCTCCCGCTCCCCTACAAAAAACAGATTAGCGCCCATAAACCATTTTTTATCGATTTGGTAATCCATAAACAGGGAAGCGGTCATATCGGGTAAATTCCATGCCGGATTATCCGTTTCCGTGTCATAGTCATACACCTCCGCATTGATCCCCAAGGAAAAATTACGGTTGATATCCAAATTCAGTTCCCCGAAAATACCCAAGGTTTTTGCGTCATCATAAAACACCTCGAAAGAATTCCCGTAAAAATAGCCCTTTTCGTCATTTCGGAATAAGTTCTGGGGATTGAGTTTGAACAACGGTTTTCTGTTTTCCGCCGTGTACGAACCTTTTATATTATAGCTTAGATTGGAAAATAATTTTCCCTTAAGCCCCACATAAGCATTGTATTGCTCGTCGGTGGGCTGTATGTCCAATGTTGGGGACACAAAAGGATTTTCGCCTACAAAGTCGTGAAAAGAATTCTGCCGCAATTCACCTTGAATACCCCCATAGGCAATGACGGTTTCATCTACCAACCGATAGGAGGCCGTTACATTGGGATAAATGTAAAAATTACCGTCACTGTTTTCGGTATCCAAACCGTACACTAGGCCAACACCCAGGTTTAAGGTAAGATCGTCTTGCAAAATAGTGAGATTAGGGTTGATGCCAAACTGGATATGGCTGTAATTGATGCCCGATGGATCCTCGGTGTTTAGGTTTGAGTACGTAAAATCGCCCCCCACATAATCCAATTTTGTTCTTAGGGCAATCATTTCCTGATTTACGGGAAACTCAAAGGTGGTTTTAAAGACAGCTCTGTTTTCACCGGAATCCGTGGCATCCCAAAACCGTCTTCCCAGGATTTCCGCATTTTTAAAAAAGGAATCGTCCATAGTAACCCGGGCACCGGCATCTAAGCTATAGTAATTTTGGCGTTCGTCTATGGAATTGATGACATCTTCACTAAAAGCCCCATCCGGAATACCGTACCAGTTGTACAATTGATGCTGAAAACCAATATTGGCACCCCAATGGAGGTCCCTTCCCTTTTTAGCATAAGAAGCATCCAATTTGGTGTTGTAGTACACGTTGTCGAGTGCGGAACCATCAATATCCCCTCGGGACGAATTATGGTTCAGTCCAATGTCCAGTGTTTCATCCCTGTTCAAGGCCCTACTTGTATAAAAATCGGCCATGGCGTTATTGAAGTTCCCCAGCCCCAGGGAGGCATAGGAATTGTACATTTTTTCCGGTACCGCCTTTTTTACTGTGGAGGCCTTACCCTTTGCGGGCGTAAAGGTAGACGCTACTGGCACAGAGAAAATACTATAGTTGATCTTCTTTTTTTGTAGCACTATAGAATCGTTTAAATTGGGTATCGATTTTATCTTAAAGGCATCCGAAATAGTCGGGCTATAGGCTTTGGTCACCGTAACCGTCTCCGTACCCAAATCGTTCTTTTCCTGGGCCATTGATAAGGGCACCGCGCTAAAAAAAAGTGCTATAGTGATATAAGTGTTCTTGTGCATGCGTGTTCCTTTTGTAGCTTTTATTTTAGTTTTGATCGGGAGTGACAGAGGAATTGCTTTGCGCCTCTTTGGATTTGATAAGGGCAAGCTCTACTTTGGCATTGTCCACAATCTCCGGATATTGCGTAAAGTTGGTAATGACACTTTCCAGGATGTACGTGGCCTGAAAGGCATCACCAAGTGCATAAAAATTCTTTGCCATTAGCACGAGCCCATTACCGCCCCACTCCTTATAGCCCGCATAATCTTTGGCCAATTTTTGCACTGAAGTATTGGAAGCTGCGTGATTCCCGGTTTTGTTCTTAAAGAAGGCATCATAATACAGGGCCTCTGCAGCCAGTTCCCCGGAGGCTATTCTGAGCACCTCGTTATAGGCCTTTTCGGCACGTTGTTCATCATTGGTCTTAATGGCCGACCGGGCGATCATGATATGTGCATCGCTTTTAATCCTATCATCGATCTTAGCCGTAGCCAATACTTTTTCGGCGTAGGCAATGGTTTTGGCATAATTCCTTTGCCCATAATACCCTTTCATAAGATTGGATTGCGCAAAGGTCTTGTTTTGGGTAATTTCCGCTTTGGCCTCCAATTGCTCCAAATAAGGCAAAGCCCCGGAATAATCTTTGTTGCCAATGTAAATCTCACAAACCCGGGCCAGTGCCTGCTCGGTATATTCGCTAATGCCCTTGTCTGCCACTAGCTTGTATAGCGGAAGTGCCTTTTCCTTATCGCTTTTGCCAAAATACAATTGCGCCAGGTTAAAATTTGCTTTCAGGGCATTCAGGCCGTTCGGGAATTGTTTTAGATACTCTTGGTACCCCCGTATTGCAGCGTCTGTCTTTCCTTCTATAAACTGTTTATCTGCGGATTCGAAGGTGGCATTGTCCAATTCGGCATCGGTCACCTCCACAAAATCCAAATTTCGCACCCAATCCGCATATTCGCTTACCCGCCCTAAATCCACATAAATCAATTTAGCGGTAGCAACGGCCTGTTTAGCCTCCGGGGTATTGGGATAATCGCGAACCACGGTCTTGAATTTTGAAAGTGCCTGTTCGCTCCGATTGGCGTTATAATGAACCAAACCTTGGCGCAACATGGCTAGGGGCACCAATGAACTTCCTCTGTAGTCATTGATCAACCTATCATAGGTCTGCAATCCTTGGTCTATGGCATTGGTCCTGACCTGGGTATTTCCCAGCTCAAACAAGGCATCGTCTTTCAATCCGGAATTGGGGTATTTGGATACAAAACCACTCAATTCTTCAATTTTAGTGGCGTTCCGATCTACAAAACCGTAACTCAGGGCTTTTTGAAAAGAAGCATAGTCCTTTTCCGGGCCATCCAAAGCCAGCGCTTTGTTGTAGGCCTCCATGGCCGGCCAATACTTACTCGTTACAAAATAACTATCGCCCAAACGCAGGTGGGCATCGTGCAATTTACCGGTATCTTTGGGTCCTGACAATGAAAACGCATCGAAATTGGCAATAGCGTTCCCATAATCCTTCAGCTTAAAATAGGTATAGGCCAAATTGTAACTGACATCCTTGTACTCTATAGCTGATCTGGCACTGGGATTTTGTTGAAATTGAAGATAATCCGTCAACGCTTCCTTGTACCGACCCAACATATAGTGGGCTTCCGCCCTCCAGTAACTGGCTCGCGCCTTAAAAATAGGATCTTCCGCACTATCCAATGATTTTTTAAAATTCCCTACCGCAGCTTCGTAATTGGTATCTATGAATAGTTCCACACCTCGGTAAAAGGTAACCTTCTGATAGGTAGCCTTACTGGCAAAGTTTCTGTTTTTCTCCAGCAAAGTTATGGCACCCTCAAAATTCTTGGAGGTAATGTAAGAATCTACCAAAAGCTCCTGTATTTCCTGAGTATATGTGGTATTTGGATATTTCTGAAGATAAGCTGATAACACCTGAGGAACAGGTTCATATGCGTTGCCGATTTCATAGCTTAATCGCGCATAATTGAGATACGCATCGGATTGAATTTCCGGGGTAAAATCCATTTGAGAGGCATTCCTGAAGGCGTTCAGTGCTTCTTGTTTTTTGTCCAGTTTTAAATAACATTCCGCCAAATGGTAATAGGCATTTTGGGAAACGCCGTTGGTGCCCCCGATAATTTTATTGAACTGCTGAATGGCATTGGCATAATCTCCTTGCTGGTAATAGCAATACCCGAGCAGATAATAATCGGTATTGCTCCATTTGCCCTTTTTGCCCTTATACTCCTCCAAATATGGAATGGCGTTGGCGTATTGCTTTAGGTTGAAATAACTTTCGCCGATAATTTTATTGAGTTCGGAAACTTCCTGTCGGTCCGCTTTGGGCAACTGTTTTTTGGCTAGGGCAATGGCCTCTTCAAACTTGCCCAATTTAAAATTCATATCGGCCTGATAATAGGAGAGTTTTTCATCCAACAAATCCTGATCCGTTATTTGGTCGAAGCGTTGGTTGGCACCCTCATAATCATCCTGTTGGTAGGCTATGTAGCCTAAATAATATTTGGCCTGGGAACCATAGGTGGGGGAACTGGTCACCTGATTGAGATAGCGCTCTGCTTCCGCTGGCTTATTTGCGGAGTATAAAGAATACCCATTGTTGAAGTTAAAGTGCTCCTTTTCCGTTCTGGACATGGAACTCTGGTCTACCTTAGCATACCATTTTAGGGCATATGGGTATTTTCCGGTATCGAAATAATAATCGGCCACATCTAAAAAGGCCGAATTCCTTTTGGTGGAAGTGGGGTACTGTTCCACAAAATCCTCCATGGCCTTGTCTGCCCCCAACTGATTGAGCCTAATTGCGGCGTTGGCCGCATAATAGGCACTATTGGCTTCGGTCTCCAAATTGCGTGTGGTGGCTTTTACCCTTCCGAAAATGGTCTGCGCTGCCTGGTACTGTTTGTTATTGTACAGTGCCAACGCTTCCTGATAGTCCCTTTGGTCGTGTGTATAAATTTTGGATTCTTGCGAAGTCCCAATACAAACCACCCCAAATAACAAGGGGATAAGAGTGCGAATTTTATTAAACATAGTGTTCTATTACTATTTTCTTGTTTTCATAACGTTTAATATGGCAACCAAGTATGTAGTACAAAGAAAAAAGATTTCGGGAGCAGGGCGGTTTTTATTCCGCAGGACTTATTACTTTTATATCAACAATAAAGATCATGGGGGAAAGCATTTTGCAATTAAAGGACGTAGCCGTTTTTCAGAAGGAAAATATGGTTCTGAACGAGATTAGTCTGGAGATAAAGAAAGGGGAATTTGTGTACCTCATTGGGCGTACGGGCAGTGGAAAAAGCAGCTTTATGAAACTGCTCTACGGCGATCTGCCCCTAAAACAGGGATCGGGAAGGATAGTGGATTTTGACCTGAAGACGTTGCAAGAAAAAGACATCCCATTTTTAAGAAGAAAATTGGGCATTGTCTTTCAGGATTTTAATCTTCTGCCCGACAGGAACGTAAACAACAACCTGCTTTTTGTACTAAAGGCCACGGGCTGGAAAGATCCCAACAAAATGAACGCCAAGATTGAAGAAGTGTTGGTAAAAGTAGATATGAAAACCAAAGGTTTTAAATTTCCGCACGAGCTTTCCGGGGGCGAACAACAGCGCATAGCCATCGCAAGGGCTTTATTGAACGACCCCGAATTGATATTGGCGGACGAACCCACAGGGAACCTGGACCCGCAGACCAGTGTGGAGGTCATGAAAGTATTGCGCGAAATAAACCAAACGGGGCGCACCATTTTAATGGCTACCCATGACTATGCCCTGATATTGAAATACCCTTCCAAAACCTTGAAATGTGATGGCAGTAAGGTGTTTGAGGTGATCCAGAAGGCGGTTTAAATAGGGATAATAATGTCCTTATAAAATTTCATCTTCCTTGATTCCATTGATGTTTCCCATAGAACTCATAACTGATTCAAGTTGATCATACAGTCCAACCAATTTGTTCAGGTTAAGGTCATTGGAATTCCTAAATTGTTCAATACTAAATTCATAAATATCGCCAGGCCTAAAAACTTTCTCCATTTCCCTTAATTCTCCTGCCATGGCAATATTAAGTGTAGCTGTAAACAAATTTCGCTTTATAGACAATAATGTTTTATAAGATTCAAGAAGTCGCTTTCTATAGTCGCTTTCTTCTGAACCGAACTCCTTACGCTTTCTTTTTGCATCAATTACCAAAGTTTCCCTATTATTCAAAAAATGTCCATCTCCCACAGAATCCATCTTATCCTGAAAAGAATATCTATTCCTTTCTTTCAAAGGTGATAAAATCCTACCAAAAGTAAATAAGAACATTTCTATTTGGTCTGGATCGACGTTTATTGAATCCGAAAGTTTACCAATTATTTTTAGATATTCATAATAATACTTTTGAGCGTTATCATAAGTTAATCCAGTAATAGTATCAAACTCCTTAAATTGGCCAGAATTAATTACCCCTATTATTTGTTGATCCAAAATTACTGCCTTATTCCCATCTATAAATGTATTTAAGAAATGGGTGAACTTTGTCATGGTTGAAAGTCCAAGACCTTCAATAGCGTTAATGTCGTTTTTTAGTTGATCATTAGAAATTTCACTGTCCTTGTAATCATTAAGAATTTTAATTAATTTCTCCAAATTTGTATCTTCTAGGATGTTCTCAATATTCTTTCCCCGACCTTTTGTTGGATAGCCCCACATCAAAGTTTTGAAAATAAACTCTTTCGTGTCCAACTTTGGATTGTATAAGTCATATCTATTTAATGTAATAGAATCATTAAGCGTAAAAATGCCATCAATATAATCCTCGTGATTATTAATTTTCCAGTTTTTCCTTTTAATTTCGAAAGACTGATTTTTATAGGGCATAGCCCTGATAAGATCTTGAAAATCTATAATTCTCATTTGATTTTTTTACATTAAAATTGCATTTTGATATAAAGCTTTATAGGTTTTCCAAAGATAAGATTTCTTTGACTTTACCCTTAAACAAAATAAACGATCCAAACCAATTTTTTTTTCAAAACCTGATAGTTGTCCCAATAGCAGATATAACATTACCCCTCTTATTCCCATTATCTTTTGCATTGGCCAATCTTCCATTGAAATCTAAACCCCATAGACCAAAATCAATGGTAGTCCATGCCGTTCCCAAATCCACCGCACTTATTATATTTCAAAAATATCGATTAAGTGCCTGAATCATCGATAACCCTTTTTTTGGGTTATTCCTTTTTATCGGCAATTTTTAACACTTAACCCGCCTTTTCTCCATACACCAAAAAACAGGGTGATTCAGCAATTTACGACCCTGATGGGCATGCGTTCCTTAGTTATTGATATAACAAAAATGCAAGATATGAAAACCGTAATCACTTTATTCTTTATCCTTTTTATCTGAGCTGTTGCCCAAGCTCAAAACACCGGCAATGAACTGAAAGTTGAAGCTACGGCCATAGACATTGTGGCCAATACAAAAGAATTTACCGTAAAAAAAGACAACAGCGTTACCCGTTTGTAGGTGTCCAAAAATTCTTCGGTGAAAAAAAATTAACGGCTTCCCTACCAAAAACGATAAAACAATATGGGCTTAGTTTGTCCCTTATCGTCTTTCCCCTGTTTTCATGGCATCCGTTTTTCTTCCCCTAGACGTAAAAGTTATGCCCTGCATGGCTGCGTGCCAAGCGTATGGCCCTTTTCATGGAACAATGCCCATTTCGCATCGCAGGTTGTATCGTTTTTCGGGGCCATCCTCCAAATAAAATTGTCCTTTCACTCTGCAAAAAGGCCGCTTCACTTTCAAATTTGTCGGCTTCACCCAAAAAGAACCAATGTTGTCGTCTATTGCCCACTACATTTGCCAAAGAAATCGATCTAAAAAATAATCTTAAAATACAAAATCATGAAAAGAACAAGTGTAGTATTAGGAATTGGATTACTGACCGTTGTTTTACTCTCCTTTAGGGCAAAGCATAAATGTGATGAGCACAAACATAAAAGAGACAAAGTAGCTATGGCGGGCAACTTTGGGCATCTTTTTAATGAAGGTTTGCAACTGGAATTGGCCGTCGCAAATCTTGCCGTGGAAGATATCCATGTGATTGAAGTGGAGGAAGAAATTGAATTGGGTTTTGATGTGGCCGACTATTTACCGGAAGGGTTTGATCCTTACCAAGGCATGGAAGGTATATTGCAAAACAATGCATCAACGGACGAAGAACTGCTATCCACAAAGGAAATACAACAACTTTTTGCGGAAGGCATGCGTTTGGAAGCCGAAGCTGCCCATCTTACGGCAGCGGATATCCATGTCATTGAGGTTGAAGAAGCTATTGATCTTGGTATGGAAAACACAGGTAATTCGCTACAAAACGTTGGCTCTTCCGAAGATTTGGATTCTAAGTTAACTTGTTTTTTAGCTTTAGAACTGGAAGAAGAGATAGGCTTTGGGTCTACTATTGATGACACTTTGGATTTTCTTTCTGAATTCTTCAGTCCCATCGAAGAAGGTGCAGATTTAACGTCTGAAGCTTTGTATCTTTCTGTGGATGATATCCATGTTATTGAGGTAGAAGAAGAAATTGAGCCGGCCTTTGATCCCCGGGACTATCTTCCCAAAAATTTTGATCCTTACGCAAAATAATTTAGGATATCTTACCTATCAAATCCGAATAAACTTTCGATTATGATCTGGTGTATTCGGATTTTAGCGTTTTTGGGAACAACCATAACTTCCGTTTTAAAAAAAAGGTACATTTAAAGCCATGGAACAAAAAGCAACTATAAGAGGTAAACAAGTGCCACAAGGACAAATCATAAAAATTGCCCTACTTATTTCGTTCTTGGTAAATCTTCCCGGAGCTGTATATTTTTTTAAAGTGGCCCATTTTTCGTTGAAAAGTTTTTCGGAAGGATGGATGCTGGATCTCCTGCTGAACTTCTGCACTTTTTTTGCGTTCTCTTGGCTGGCATTACAGATCAATGCCAATTGGTCCTATAGATTCACTAGGAAGCAGCGAGCCTATAAAATGGCTTTTTTGGTTCTGGGCAACCTGATGCTGCTCATGGGATCCATCATGTTCCTAAAATTTGAAATGGTCGAACTTATAGGAAAATCGTTATCAAAGGAAGAAAAAATATTCCTCGACTTTAAATTCAGTTCCCTGCTAATTATCATCCTTTTTATTGCCAGGATACTTCGCCTTCAAATTGTGCAGCGCGAAAGCCTTTTGGAAAACGAGCAACTAAAACAGCAAAACCTCCAGAACGAACTGGTAGCCCTAAAAAACCAGATCAACCCACATTTCCTTTTCAATTCGTTGAACACGCTCACGTCCCTGGTACGTGAAGATAAAGAGGCCACTACATTTATCAATAAACTTTCCTATATGTATCGCTATATTCTGCAAAGTGGCGATCGTAATTTGGTGGCCCTAAAGGAAGAGCTTAAATTTCTGGAAAGCTATACTTACTTAATTACCACAAGATATAGGGACCGCTTTACGCTGGAGATCGCTATTACGGAAAATCATATGGAAGAACAAATACCGCCACTGGCCTTACAACTATTGGTAGAAAACGCCGTAAAGCACAATGAAATTTCAGAAGAAAATCCGTTAACGGTACGCATCTATTCCAAGGATGGGTATATTTTTGTGGAGAACACCCTAAGGCCCAGAACATCGCTGGAGGAAAGTACCGGAAACGGTCTTGCCAATTTAGCGAAGCGGTATTTTTTATTGCTTAAACAGGAGATTACCATACAAAAGGACGCTGATCTGTTCTCGGTCCGATTACCGCTACTTCGGCTGCCGTATATTGGGCTATAACAACATATAATTAAAAAAAATGAAAGTTGTCATTGTTGAAGATGAACTTGCCGCCAGCGATAACCTCCGCTACCTGCTACAACAGATAAATCCCAATATCGAGGTAATTTGTGTTTTGGATTCGGTCCGATCTTCCGTTGAATACTTTTCCCAACCCAACGATGCCGTGCTCATATTTATGGACATTCACCTTGCCGACGGTATTTCCTTTGAAATATTTGATAAAGTAACGATATATACCCCCGTTATCTTCACCACGGCTTACGACCAATATGCCTTGCGGGCCTTCAAAGTAAATAGTATCGATTATTTGCTAAAGCCGATAGACGAAGAAGAACTTTCCAAAGCACTTTCACAATTCAAACGTCCGTCCGAACAAAACCTAAAAATAAATGACCAGATGTTGGGCTTGCTACAGCTTATCAAATCGCAAAACAAATCCTACAAAACCACCTATCTCGTGAGCCATCGGGACCAACTCATCCCCCTAAAAACAGAGCACATTGCCTATCTTTTTATAGATACGGGCATCGTTAAGGCCATAACGGCAAGCAATCAAACCTATATTGTGGACCAAAAGCTGGAGGATATTGAAAATGACCTGAACCCCGACCTGTTTTATCGGGTTAATCGGCAATTTATAGTAAATCGAGGTGCCATTGCACATATAACCGGCTATTTCAACGGAAAACTTATCGTTAACGTAATTCCCGTATCCGGGGAGCGCATCGTCATAAGTAAGGCAAAGGCCATGGAATTTAAAAATTGGTTAAATTCGTGAAATAGCCCTATTTTGCATAGTCCAAAATTGCTTCATTTTATACAAATATGCTGCTAAACGAGTGCTTCAGCTCCTATAAAGCCCACAAAATTTCCGTTCAAAAACACATATAGTCGGTAAACGAAATTTAGTGCCCTTACCGTTCATCGACATTTATTTGCACTTTATCCTTCTTTTCCCCCGATACCGAAAAACAAGGTATTTGGGCGATTAGCAACCTTTAAAAATACACTTGCCCAAGTTATTATAATAACAAAACGCAAGACATGAAAACCATAATCACCTTCTTCTTTATCCTTTTTATCGGAGCTGCTGCCCAAGCCCAAAATGCCAAAAGCGAAGTTAAGGTTGAAACCATAGAAATGGGAACAAAAGAAATAACCGTTAAAAAGGATACCCGTATTGCCCGTTTGTACATGTTTAAAAATTCACAGGTAAAAAGGGAATTGTCCTTCACTACCAAAAACGATAAGCCTAAGTTGGCCTAATGATGAAACTTACTCTTTTACTCCCGGTTGATTTATGTGTCAGTTTGATGGGATAAATCTATTTTTTAATTACTTGCAACTAAGAAACCTTTCTGAAATTCATTCCGCCCCAACCACCCTTTTACTCTTGCCTCCTTTAATGACATAAGTATAAAACCACATAATGGTAAAGGTGGGTATTACGTCCAATCCGGGGATCAATTCCTCAATAAAATTGACAACACCTGCGGCTTGGCCTATTTTACCCCTGTACATACGGGTCATTAGCCAGCCGGATAACGGGGCCCATACAATATCGGAGAATTCCCCTATACCGGGGATTGCAAAAGAAGCCATTCCCAGCGCATCAAAAAGGAGTCCCAAGAAGAGGTTTCTAACCTTATGGTTTTTGGTATCTGACATCTATATGTACCATTCGTGTTTCACATGCCTAAAATAAGGATTTAAATGAAATTAAATCCAGAGCGGTTTAAGATAAATCAGAACTTATCAATTTCAGGAATTCGTTACGGGTCTCTATTTTTTCAAACTGGCCCCGAAATCCGGAAGTGGTGGTCACCGAATTCTGTTTCTGCACTCCGCGCATCATCATGCACATGTGCGATGCCTCAATTACCACCGCAACTCCCTTGGGCTTTAGGGTACTGTTTATACATTCCAAAATATCGTGCGTCAGTCTTTCCTGTACCTGTAACCGCCGGGCAAAAACATCGACCACCCGAGGTATTTTGCTCAAGCCCACAATATGTCCGTTAGGGATATAGGCAATATGCGCCTTCCCAAAAAAGGGCAGCATATGATGCTCACAAAGTGAATACAATTCTATGTTTTTAATGATGACCATGTCGTCATAATCTTCCTTGAACATGGCGCCCTTAAGTATTTCAACCGCATCCTGTTTGTAGCCCTGGGTTAAAAAAAGCATGGCCTTTGCCGCTCTTTCCGGGGTTTTCAATAAACCTTCACGATCTATGTCCTCGCCCAGTTCGGTAATTATATTGGAGAACTTTTCCCTTAACTCTGCGGTAATTGTTAAATTGTACTCTTCCAGATTTTGATATGGTGCCATTGTATTTTTCGATTTTGTTTTAGTTTCACTATTTCATGTGAAATTAATTTTGTTTATTAATTTTAATGTTTAGTTAAACAAAGTTATCTTATTCTACTGATAAAATGCCCATTTAACTTTTTATTAGTATCAAAATGAACTGATTTATACCTTGCTAAATTAAATGAAACTAATTTTGTTGGTCTGGGCATTACTGAATAATTTGTACTCCAATTTAAAAAACGTAAACCGTTAATCCTAAACATAGAACACTGGAATGATAAAGGCCACAAATATTCAAAAATTTTATGGAGAACTCCAGGTTTTAAAAGGGGTTAGTTTGCATATAAAAAAAAGTGAGATCATTTCCATTGTGGGAGCTTCGGGTGCCGGAAAAACCACATTATTACAGATTTTAGGAACTTTGGATACCCAAACCAACAAAAATGACAGTAAACTGTATATCAATGATGTGGATATAAACAAACTGAACGACAAAGATTTGGCACGGTTTAGAAATGAGCATATTGGGTTTATTTTTCAATTCCACCAACTCTTGCCGGAATTTACCGCACTGGAAAATGTGTGCATACCCGCTTTTATAAAGAAAACGCCTCGTGGACAAGCCGAAGCCCGTGCCATGGAATTACTGGATTTTTTGGGGCTCTCCCACCGCCACCACCATAAGCCCAATGCGCTCTCGGGGGGCGAGCAGCAACGGGTGGCCGTAGCCAGGGCATTGATCAACAATCCCTCCATTATTTTTGCCGATGAGCCCAGCGGGAATCTGGACTCTGAAAGTGCGGACAATCTACATCGCCTTTTTTTTGAGTTAAGGGATACCTTTGGGCAAACCTTTGTAATTGTTACCCACAATGGGGATTTGGCCGATATGGCCGACCGGAAATTAACCATGGTCGATGGCCTTATTATCAATTAAAAATGGTGCGGCATCTCTGGGGCGTCTCCCTTCAAATAAACAGCGGATTTTTTTGGCTTTATACATGTCCGTTTTGAATTGATTTGGCGCATGGCACAGGATGCCCGTTATAACCTTATCCTTATGGTGCCCATAATTTTGGTAAAATCGTCTAACCTACCTCTGGAATGAACAAAACAGAACTAAAGGATTTTTTGGATGCCAAAGCGGCACAATATAACCATCCCCGATTTTTGGAAAGCGATCCCATCCAGATCCCGCACTTGTTCGCCAAAAAGGAAGATATTGAAATAAGTGCGTTTTTAACGGCCACCATTGCCTGGGGAAACCGTAAAAGCATTATTGCCAATGCTTCTAAAATAATGGAATTGTTGGATAATTCCCCTCATGAATTTGTCCTGCACCATACCGAAAACGATATTGCCCGATTTGAAAAATTTGTGCACCGAACGTTCAATGCGGATGACCTTGGCTATTTTATTGAAAGTTTACGGCATATTTATAAGAATCATAAAGGGCTGGAAGATTGTTTCGCCCCAAAAAAGGACGCTAAAACCATGCAACCCACCATATCGGATTTTAAAGCGCTGTTTTTTGAAATTCCGCACCCAAAACGCACAACAAAACATGTTTCCGACCCAAAAAATGGTTCGGCGGCAAAACGCATCAATATGTTCTTACGATGGATGGTACGAAGCAATGCCACCGGGGTGGATTTTGGACTGTGGAAAAGTATTTCCCCTGCACTACTTTCCTGCCCATTGGATGTGCACTCCGGAAATGTGTCCCGGAAATTAGGCCTCCTGAAGCGTAAACAGAATGATGCCCTTGCATTGCTGGAGTTGGACAAAAGCCTAAGGAAATTAGACCCTGTGGATCCTGTAAAATATGATTTTGCACTCTTTGGGTTAGGAGTTTTTGAAAAGTTTTAGATAGGATTGTTCTCAATATCTCTAGGTTAAACTGGCTATTATGATTGCAATGTCCGAATTTTCGGCATGACCCTAAAGGGAACAATTGTATTTTAAGACCGTTGCCGAATAGTAATTTGAATTTTTGGATTTAATTTGGTTGCTTTTTTTGATCAATTTAATTTTTCAGGTTACTTTTTATTCATTTTTTGCTGTTTTTATTGGCTTTAACTGCTTTTTTTGCTTTGTTT
>JBGTBA010000011.1:0-21998 GCA_041749595.1 Flavobacteriaceae bacterium
GGGGCAGACGGTGCAGATGGTGCAGATGGTGTCCAAGGCCCGCAAGGTATCCAAGGTGAAGTTGGCCCACAGGGACCGATAGGTTTGACAGGCCCTCAAGGCCCAGCGGGAGCTGATGGTCAAGATGGCGCAACGGGACCCCAGGGCCCGGCAGGAGCAGACGGTGCTGATGGAGCCACAGGCCCCCAAGGCCCAATAGGATTGACGGGTGCAGATGGTGCAACAGGTCCCCAAGGACCAATAGGATTAACAGGAGCAACGGGTGCACAGGGTCCGGCAGGAGCAGATGGAGTTGATGGACAAGACGGTGTTGATGGGGCACAAGGCCCACAGGGTATCCAAGGTCCAATAGGATTAACCGGCCCGCAAGGCCCGATAGGTTTAACGGGAGCAACGGGTTCGGCAGGAGCAGATGGAGCCACGGGTCCACAAGGTGTTCAAGGTCCGATAGGATTAACAGGTGCTGATGGCGCACAAGGCCCACAGGGTATCCAAGGCCCGATAGGCTTGACAGGTGCTGATGGCGCAACAGGTCCGCAAGGCCCGATAGGTTTAACAGGAGCAACTGGTCCGGCAGGATCGGATGGCGTTGACGGACAAGACGGTGTTGATGGCGCACAAGGGCCACAGGGTATCCAAGGTCCGATAGGCTTGACAGGAGCAGATGGAGCCACGGGGCCTCAGGGTCCGATAGGCTTGACAGGAGCTGATGGCGCAACAGGTCCGCAAGGTCCAATAGGCTTGACAGGGTCTACGGGATTAACCGGTCCGCAAGGTCCGATAGGTTTAACAGGCGCAACAGGTCCGGCAGGATCGGATGGAGTTGACGGACAAGACGGTGCACAAGGCCCACAGGGTATCCAAGGTCCGATAGGCTTGACAGGAGCAACCGGTGCTACAGGACCTCAGGGGCCAATAGGCTTAACGGGTGCCACTGGTTCCGCTGGTCCAACAGGCGCTCAAGGTTCACAAGGAAACGTTGGTCCCGCTGGAGCAACAGGTCCGGCAGGTCCGGTTGGAGTAACTGGTCCTCAAGGACCAATAGGATTAACCGGTCCTCAAGGTCCCGCAGGTGATCCAGCAACAGATGACCAAACAATATCAACTACTGGTGCAGCAGGAAATATATCAATTTCGGGAGGCAATACCATAACCCTAAATGTTAATGATGCTGATTCAAATGCAACCAATGAGATACAAACCTTAACATCAACTGACGGTTCGGTAATCATTACCCCAAGTGGTATCAATTATAATTTATCGGTTTCAGTGCCAAATGGCTCAGAAACCATTGTAACGGCAGGTACGGATATTTTAGTAACTGGAGTTGGTAGTGTAAGTGATCCCTACGTGATTGAAAATACTAGACCGAATATTTTTTATCCCCCATCGATTGTAGTAGATGCATCTACCAATGGAGCCTTCAGTATTGATTTATATGCGCAATATATTGCCCAGTTTGGATCTCCAACAATCGGTAGCGCTGGAGCTCCGGCCGCGATACCTACCTATGCTGCAACGGATTTGTATTATTACGTTACGTATGCCGATCCAGCTGTGTTTAATACCGCAACTATGAGCATAAATGCCAGTGGTGTTTTAAGTTATACGATCATCGGTCAACCAGCGGATTATAATTCCTTAATCAACGTGGTATTTGTCGTAAAATAAAATAAGGAATTCTAATTTATCCAAAAGGTTTGAAATTAATTCATACATATCGATTTCTACTACTGTGTTGCATAGGCTTGTTTGGCACCTATCAGGCAAGCGGACAATTCCTATTACAGGCACCAAACAGTAGTGATGAGCATAATTACAAATGGTTCGAAGCATCTGATACCAACGCCATATTGGGAACTAATTTCTTCTATGAGGTTTCGGCGCCAGGGGTTTATTTTGCCACCTACGACGGCACGCTTTGTGGTAAAAATGCCACCAGTTATTTTATAGTTACCGATTGTAGTGCTCCTAACAATGAGATTATTTTGGATATTTCGGCAAATGTACCTTCTTCGGCAACAGTAAGTTGGGTTCCAACGGTTTCCGGGGATCCATTGCGACCACAGGTCATTGCTTCCCAGAGTGTGATAAAATATACCGCAACCCTTACGAAAGTGGGCAATACCATTGATTTGCCAAGTTTTACGGTGGTATGCCTGCAACAGGCAGCTAACTTAGTAGATGACTTGGTTACTGTCAATGAAGATGAATCAGCCATAGTGGATATTTTTACAAATGATACCAATTTGCCTACAACCGGAACATTGACCACTACCAGTCCGGTGAACGGAACGGTGTCCATTAACAATAATGGAACTCCGAATGACCCTACTGACGATGTGGTCACGTATACCCCAAATCCAGATTTTAACGGTGCGGATACGTTTGATTATACGATATGTAATACCATGGGGGATTGCAGTACGGCTAAAGTTGACATTAATGTATTGCCAATTGTGGACGCTCTTGATGATGCTGTTACCACAATGGAAAACCAATCAGTGGATATCTTTATACTTGCCAATGATAATGATATACCTACAATAGGTACACTCACGGTTACCGCACCATCCAACGGAACAGTACAGTTAAATACAAATGCCACGGCAAACAATCCCACAGATGATAACGTAACATATCTACCGAACCCCGGTTTTATAGGAACCGATACCTTTGATTATATACTTTGTGACAACCAGGGCAATTGTAGTACCGCTACGGTATCAATTGTGGTAACACCTTTAGGTATCGTGAACATAGATGCTGATGATGACGGAATATTGGATTCTTTTGAGGATTTAAACTTGGATGGAGACAACGACCCAGCTACCAACCCCACCGATACCGATGGGGATGGCATGCCTGATTATTTGGATATCGATAGTGATGACGATGGTATTCCGGATAACGTTGAGGCCCAGCTTACACAAGGATATATTCCTCCAAGCGGTCTAGATCTGAACAATAATGGCCTTGATGACGCTTATGAACAGGGAGGGAATTTGGGCTTGATATCTGTAGATACGGATGGTGATGGGCTACCCGACTATGTGGACGAAGACAGCGATAATGACCGCATACCAGATAGTATTGAAGGTCACGACTTTGATCATAACGGTATCCCGGATGTGGTTTGGATAGGTTCGGACAAGGACAATGATGGTTTGGATGATGGCTATGAAGGATCTGTTGTGATAGATGTGGATGTAAACGATGGGATAGACGATCCATTTGCATACCTACCCAATACGGACAGTGATGATGAATCGGATTATAGGGACACCGATGATGATGGGGACGGTATAGAAACCATTGACGAAGACTTGGATGGTGATGGCAATTATGTAAATGATGATTCGGACAATGACGGAACGCCCAACTATTTGGATTCTGATTTAATAGCCACCGCCGATGAAATAGAGGTATTTAACGTAGTTACCCCTAATGGTGACGGCATACATGATGTATTGGCCATTCGCGGACTGGAAAATTTTCCCAAAAACACGATCAAGATATTTAACAGATGGGGGGTACTGGTGTATGTTACCAATTCCTACAATACACAGGGAAATGTATTTGATGGAACTTCAAATGGTCGGGTTACCATAGATAAGGAGAATAAACTTCCTGTTGGAACTTACTTCTATATATTGGATTACGGGAATGCCTCCGGAAAATTGAAATCAATTTCAGGATATATATATATAAATAGATAACAAAGATGGTAAATAAGGCACAGAATAAAATTACAACTAAACAGATTAGTTCTGTACTTAGTCTAGTGCTTATCTTTTTTGTTGCCCGTGTATTTGGGCAACAGGATGCCCAGTACACCCAATATATGTACAACACCGTAAGTGTTAACCCGGGTTATGCGGGCTCCAGAGGGCATATAAGCATTGCTGCGCTATATAGATCGCAATGGGTAGGTTTGGACGGTGCCCCAAAGACCCAGACCCTTAACGTGCATTCTCCAATAGGGTACAGGGGAGTGGGCCTTGGCCTGTCGATTGTTAACGATCAGATCGGTCCAACCTCAGAAACCTCTTTTGATGTTGATTTTTCCTATACGATACAAACTTCATATGAAGGAAAATTGAGCTTTGGGCTAAAGGCAAGTGCCAATCTTTTGGATGTTCGTTTTTCTGAACTTAACCAAGATTTCACCAATCCCGGGGGCCCGGATCCTACCTTGCAACAAAACATAGATAATAGGTTTTCTCCCAACATTGGAGCCGGGGTCTATTACCATACCGAAAACTTCTATGCCGGACTTTCCGTTCCACGATTTTTGGAAACATCGCATTTTGATGAGTCTTCTTTATCAACGGCAAAAGAGCAGATGAATTTTTATTTTATAACGGGTTATGTATTCGATTTAAACCCATTCCTAAAGTTTAAACCAACCTTGCTCACCAAAATGGTGCAGGGGGCTCCCTTACAAGTTGATGTTTCGGCCAACTTTATGATGAACGAAAAGTTTATCCTTGGTGCGGCCTACCGCTGGGATGCCGCCATAAGCGGTATGGTCGGATTCAATGTTGCAGATGGTTTTTTGCTCGGTCTGGCCTACGATAGGGAAACAACCGAACTGGGGCGGGCCGTATTTAACGATGGTTCTTTTGAAGTAATCTTAAGATATGATTTCATTCGGGCAGTGGGCAACATTAAATCGCCACGTTTTTTCTAAAAATGATCTATAAAACGACCCAGCCGTATTTCCTTACAAAAATATTTTTATGATCTGGTTAACCCATAAAATTGGGTAAAGGTCTTATTTTTACAAAATGAAGGAAGAAAAGGTAATATTGGTAAATGAGTTGGATGTCCAGATTGGCACTATGTCCAAGATGGAGGCCCATGAAAAAGGGATCCTGCACAGGGCTTTTTCAATTTTCATCATGAATGCAGAAGGAGAAACAATGCTGCAAAAGAGAGCTGCAAACAAGTACCACTCGCCCTTACTTTGGACGAACACTTGTTGCAGCCACCAAAGGGAAGGTGAATCGAATACTGAAGCGGGAAAAAGAAGGCTACAGGAAGAAATGGGTTTTATAACCGATCTTACGGAACTTTTTTCATTTATCTATGAGGCACCTTTTGACAATGGTTTGACCGAGCACGAGCTGGACCACGTGATGATAGGTTATTATAACCGTTGCCCCATCATCAATCTGGAAGAGGTCATGGATTGGAAATGGATGCAACCTGCAGATATTAAGGAAGATATTCATAAAAACCCCCAAAACTACACGGCGTGGTTTAAAATCATCTTCGAAAAATTTTATAGCCACCTCACCCAAAAAAAGCAGTGTCATGAAAGTAAAAGTAAGTAGAAAGGCACATTTTAACGCTGCCCATCGGTTATATCGAAAGGATTGGGACAGTGCCAAAAACACGGTTGTTTTTGGAAAATGCAGCAATCCCAATTTCCATGGACATAATTATAAGCTCATTGTAAGTGTTTTTGGAGAGATAAACAGGGAAACCGGTTTTGTAATGGACATGAAAGTGTTGAAAGACCTTATTTGCAATGAGATAGAAGCACATTTTGACCATAAAAACCTGAATTTGGAAGTTCCTGAATTTGCAGACCTGAACCCCACTGCCGAAAACATTGCAGTCGTTATTTGGAACAAGCTTAGGCTACATATAGCCAAAGCATTGGAATTGGAAGTGGTGCTTTATGAAACCCCACGGAATTTTGTAACCTATGCCGGATAGGCACCCAAATGCACGGTAAAACAATTTTTAATCATATGCTTTATCCACTTAAATTCAGGCCTATTCTTAAAGAGCGACTTTGGGGCGGGAAAAAATTAAAGGAAATATTGGGCAAGCCCATTGAAAATGGGATTACGGGAGAAAGTTGGGAAATATCCGCTGTTGAAGGGGATGTTTCGGTAGTTGCAAACGGGGCACTTGCGGGCACTTCCTTAACAGACTTAATAGCCAATTACGGGGAAAGACTTTTGGGAAATTCGGTGATGGAACGTTTTGGAACGGATTTTCCCATACTCATAAAATTTATTGATGCCAAGCAAGACCTTTCCATTCAGTTGCACCCCAACGATAAATTGGCAAAAGAACGCCACAATTCTTTCGGGAAAACAGAAATGTGGTACATTATGGATGCGGACAATGATGCAAAATTGATTGTTGGATTCAACAGATCCGTCACTAAGGAAGAATATTCGGATGCTTTAAAAAAGGATAGGCTTGCAGATATCCTGAACTATGAAAAAATAAAAGAAGGCGATACTTTTTTCATAAATACGGGGAAGATCCATGCTATTGGTGCCGGGGTGTTATTGGCGGAAATCCAACAGACTTCGGACATTACCTATCGCGTGTTCGATTTTAATCGAAGGGACAAGAACGGCAACTTCAGGGAATTGCACACGGCACTGGCCTTGGATGCCATAGATTATAAAAAGAAGAACGATTTTAGGATAGATTATACTAAAGGGAAGGATACCGTGAATAAAATGGTGGCGTGTCCTTATTTTAATACCGGTTATATGGAACTATCCCAAAATATGGAACAAGATCTGTCCCAAAGGGATTCATTTACCATTTATATGTGCGTTGGGGGCAGAGCGATTATAGAAAACGATCTGGGCGAGGTACACCTAAAAAAAGGGGAAACGGTGTTGGTGGCGGCAAGCACCAAGAAGATCAGCCTAAAAACAAACGGCGCAAAACTTTTAGAGGTTACTGTCTAAAAAAGATTACTTTTGCAAAAAAAAACAGTATAATGGCAAGTATAAGAAATTTAAAGAAGGATATAAATTACGTTTTGGGAGACATAATTGAAGCCGTATATCTTTTTGAGGCATCCAGCACCAAACAAAACTCAAAGGAGGGCAATGAAGTTATCGACGGGGCAATTGAAGCATTTGATGATTTGATTGGAAAAGTAAATAACAAAGGGGTGGAGAACAGAAAAGCGCACCTTAAAAATGTAAAAGTGCAACTAGAGGAAAAAGCTACCGGACTTATTGAAAAATTGAATAAGCTAAATTGAAATTCAGATTTTTACATAAAAAAAGCATCCCTGACAGGATGCTTTTTTGTTAGTTGCTTTTTACTTTTTCCAAATGCTTTTTTAAGGCTTTTCCGTATTTGGAGATGGCCACCTCACTGCTCAAAGAATTTTGAATGGAATCAAGGTATTTTACGTTTGCATCTGGGACCTGATACAGGGCAATATAGGGGGCAATATAGGAATCCTTATTGTTCAGGGCAAAATTAAGTGCGTATAAATAGCCCCTCACAACATTTCTATCACTTAATTTTTTGATGGAATCCAAGGCAATCGGGTCTTTATTTACTTGCGGATCATAGATAGCGCGTAGGTATTCTAAATTTCCGGCATTGAATTTGGACATGACCTTCCTATATTCTTC
Organism: Flavobacteriaceae bacterium; assembly: GCA_041749595.1. Lineage (GTDB taxonomy): Bacteria > Bacteroidota > Bacteroidia > Flavobacteriales > Flavobacteriaceae > Aurantibrevibacter. The sequence continues at coordinate 7,413 of JBGTBA010000011.1, forward strand.
CAGTTTTTTGTGTGTCTCGGAACCTTCAATTTTGGCTTGGGTATCAAAAGTGTTCCAAGAGGTGTTTATAGTGATTGTTCCAGGTTCGCCAAAAAAGGTGAGACGGTCATTAATATCGTTCGCATCTTTTTTATTTAAATACAAATAGAATATTTCCGGGCTCTCCAATTCTGTTTTGAAGGTAAAATTTCCATCACCTTCTATCTTTAACGAATCAATCGTAACCAGAACGGAATCTGGAATGTGCTGTAAATAAAGGGTGCCTTTTTTTAGACCTTTGACAATGCCCGTCACTGTCATGGTATTTTGGGTGTGCTTATTACAGGAAATCAATAACAGTAATGTTATGCCAATCAGAACTAGTTTCTTCATCTTATTTATTTAGTGGCGCAAATATCATGAAAGTTCAATAGAAATTTAAATTTTTGAAGCAATTTCCATAAGATAGGCGCAAACCAAGGCACCACCGGTACCGATAACATAGCCCAGTACCGCCAATAGAACACCCACAGAGGCAAGGGACGGATGGAATTCTGCCGCCATTACAGGTGCTGAGGCCGCACCGCCCACGTTGGCCTGGCTCCCCACAGCCAAGAAAAAATATGGAGCTTTTATGATTTTGGCCACTAGAATAAGCAGTCCTCCATGGATGGAGATCCAGATAAGGCCCAGAAGCATCAGTCCGGGATTTTCCAGGATTTTCCCCAAATCCATTTTCATGCCAATAGTGGCCACGAGGATATAGATAAAAACACTTCCTATTTTGCTGGCCCCCACCCCTTCATAATTTTTGGCTTTGGTAAAGGACAGTGCAATGCCCGCTACCGTTGCAATCACGATCATCCAGAAAAAACCTTCGCCCAAAAAAGACAAAAAGCTTGTTTTGGCGGATACGAACGTGAAATTGTGGAGTAGATAAGTGCTGATATGGTCTCCCAAAAAATGCGCAATGCCCACTGCGGTAAAGGCAAAGAACAGTAATAGCATATAATCGTTCAATTGGGGCACCCTCGTTATTTTTTCAGTATTTGCGGCAACTTTTGCTTTTAGAACTTCAATGGAAGAAGTATCTGCCTTGAGCCATAGGTCTATTTTTTTTGTCTTTCCTACCCCCAAAAGTAAGATGGCCATCCACACATTGGCGACCACAATATCTATAAGCACCATACCGCCATATTTTTCAGGGTTGTATTTAAAAATCTCCAGCATGGCAGCTTGGTTGGCACCGCCCCCTATCCAACTGCCCGCAATCGTAGATAAGCCTCTCCAAATGGCATCAAAATCATTCCCTCCAACGGTTTCCGGGGAAAAATTAGATACGATAAGTATCGCCAAGGGGCCACCAATAATAATGCCCGCACTCCCCGTTAAAAACATAATTAAAGCTTTTGAACCCAGATTGGCAATGGCTTTAAGGTCTATACTAAGGGTCATGAGCACCAAGGCAGCGGGCAATAAATACCTGCTTGCCATAAAATATAGCTTGGAAGTGGCGTCGGAAACCAGCCCTGCACTGGACAATATCGCAGGTAACAAATAACACATGAGGACAGCAGGGACTATGGAATAGAATTTTTTCCAAAAACCGGTATTCTTTCCGGATGTATAAAAAATAAAACCCAGGCAAAGGGCCAAAATTCCAAATACTACAGCATCATTGGTAATAAGCGGGTCATTCATGAAGAGTTACTTTGATTGTACCCAAATATAATCAAATTACAAATGGGCTTTGATGAAGTGTGCTACACCGTCTTCTGTATTTTTTAGGGTTACCTTATTGGCAATGGCAATAACTTCGGGACGTGCATTGCCAACAGCCACCCCCAAACCTGCTTTTTCCAGCATTTCCATGTCATTATAATTGTCGCCAAATGCAATGACCTGTTGTAAATCATGTTCAAATGGTATTAATTGTTTTATGGCAGAAAGTTTTGAGACGGATTTTGGTGCTACTTCAATTAAGGTGTCATTAGAGCGGTAAAAATGCAAATCATGGCCCAATTTTTCTAAAAGTCGGGGAAAAATAGTGTCCGTGGCCGTTTTGTCGCCCATCAACATTATTTTATGGGGTCCTATGGTTCTTTCATTCCAATCGGCCAGGGTAATATCGGTGTCTCTAAAAACAGGGATAGCCCGGGTATAGCGTATTTCCTTGCGGACCCTTTCCGTATTTTCTTCTACGTACCATTCATTTTTATGGTACAGGCCTAATTTAATAAGATGAAACTTGGCTAGGGTATGGATTTCCTTTAGGTAGGACAATGCTATTTCTGCAGATCCAATTTCCCTGTCACCATCGAGAATCAACGCTCCGTTATAGCAAATGATGGGTTCGTTTTCTATACCCAACCTTCGTTGCAGATAGGTCATGGATTGCGGCATTCGGGCAGAGACCAAAATAACCTTTATCCTGTTTTTAATCCTTGTAATTTCGGCAATGGTGAAATTGGACACGTCGCTTTTGGTGGTCAATAAAGTACCATCGAGATCTGAACAAAGTATGTTGTAATTCATTTAATTTAAAGGTAATGTGATGGCATGTACCCTGGTTTTTAGTTGTAAAATAGTCCCAAAAAGGCTAAAGTATCAAATTTTAAAATAACCGTATGTCTTAGGAAGAAGGGGAAACTACTCTTTATAACTAGCGACACTAGCCAATATTAGGTTTTTGACTTGAATTTTTTTGATTTGGTTTTGTTCGGGTTTTTAAAGAGCCGCTTAAAAAATCCATCCCGTTTTATGGGTTCACAGTCGAGTGCCCTCAAAATGGATGTATTGGGCGTATCAAACCTGGCCTTGGTAATGGGATTAAAGTATGGATCCTTATTCATTTTTTGGAACAATAGGGCAAATAGAGGAAGGGCGGCATTGGCCCCTTGGCCCAAGCTGGTGCTATTGAAGCCAATTTCATGATGGTCCAGACCTACCCATGTAATATGGACCAATCTTGGGGTTATGGCCACAAACCAAGCATCTTTGTTGTTTTGTGTGGTTCCCGTTTTTCCGGCAATATCGTTTTTTAGTTGGTAGCTAGAGCGTATTCTCGAGGCCGTGCCCCCATTTACGGTTTCCTTAAGCATTTCTAGCATTAGTTGTCGTGTTTCTTCCGAAAAAGCAGGTTTTTCTGAAATTTGGGGCGTAAAAACCTCCAAAACGGAATCTTTGGAATCTGTTATTTTCTGAATTAAAAAGGGCGTAACCGATTTTCCTTTGTTTACATAACTGGCATAAGCTCCCGCCAATTCATTGAGTTTAATTTCCCCAGTGCCCAGAGCTAGTGATGGCAAATGAGGTAATTCACTTACAATACCCATCTTTTTAGCTTGCTCCAATACATTGTGGATGCCTGTTTTTTCCAAAACTTTTACCGAAACCGTATTTACCGATTTGCTCAGTGCTTCCTTCATGGAATAGTTAAGGTAGGTTTCATCCGTATTGCCGGAATTGGTAGGTGTCCAGCCTTCCAGATCTTCATAGGCCACTTCCTGGGCCGAAAAATAAGAGCAAGGGTCTAGGCCGTTTTCTAAAGCAGCTGTGTACACAAATGGTTTAAAGGTAGAGCCCACTTGTCTTTTGCTCTGGGAAATATGGTCGTATTTAAATTTTTTAAAATCGATGCCACCAATCCAGGTTTTAACCGCACCGGTTTGAGGGTCTATGGCCAAAGTACCTACATTGAGCTGTTTTGCATAATGTTGTAAACTATCCAATGTACTGGCATGCATGGTATGTTCGCCCTCCCAATCGCTTAAGACCATCTCCCGTTTTTTGTGAAGGGAATCTTGGATTTGGGCCTCTTCAAGTCCGGCATTCTTAAGTTTTTTATACGCTTCGGATTGCTGTATTATTTTTTTGATAAAGTTTTTATTCGTAATCCAAGGCGCATTTTTTCCGTAACTTTTTTCAAAACTTTGTTGTAAGGCCTTTATATGTGTACCCATGGTTTCCTCTGCCAACTTTTGCATTTTGTAATTTAGGGTCGTGTAGATTTTAAGTCCGGATGTGTAAATAGTATAGCCCTTTCCCTTTTGTTTTTTTCCTGAAGTCCATTCTACCAATTGTTTGCGGATTTCCTCCCGAAAATAAGGAGCAATACCTTCATTGGAATCATATTGGGTATAGTTTAGGATTAAGGGTGTTTGTGCAATGCTGTCTTTTTCGGTTTCCGAAAGGTGGTCATTAGCATACATGGATTGAAGCACAAGGTTGCGCCTGTCAAGACTTGCCTCGGGAAAAACCCGGGGATTATAGCCATACGTGGCTTTTAGCATGCCCACCAGGGTGGCGGCTTCTTCCACGGCGAGCTGTTTTGCATGTGTGTTAAAGAATTTTAGGGCAGCACTCTCAATCCCAAAGGTATTGTCGCCAAATGAAACTGTATTTAGGTACAAAGTAAGGATTTCTTCTTTAGAATATTGGTCTTCCAATTGGCTCGCAATGATCATTTCCTTTATTTTGTTCACTACCAAAGGAACTTTTTTACGCTCATTTCTGGGATATAGGTTTTTGGCCAATTGCTGGGTAAGGGTGCTGCCGCCACCGGCAGATTTGTCACTCAACAAAATAGTCTTTAACGCCACACGGAATAAGCTGGGATAATCCACACCAGAATGGCTGTAAAAGCGCTCGTCCTCTATGTCGATTAGGGCATCGACCAAATGTTTGGGAAAATCTACATAGGGAATAGGCTGTCTGTCGAACAAATAGTATTTTCCAATCAATACACTATCGGCAGAGTACACTTCAGACGCCTGTTGGTTTTGAAAGTTTGAAAGTTGCTTTTTTCCGGGCAATTTTCCCCATAAGCCCAGATAAATGCTCGAAACGAGCAGTATGGATGCCGTTAAGAGACCTATAAAAATAGAGGCCCCTAATTTTAGGTAGGTTGCTTTTTTTTTTGAAACCAATGATCCGTATTTAGCGGTGCAAGATCAAAATAAATATTTTAATACGAACAAGCCTTAACAATACCTTAATTTTCATTTTATTGATTCTGGCATTTAACTTTGCTAACAGACAACCTATTCAGCAAATTCTGCCGACACACAACAGGCACATTTGCAAGCCACACAAGCCGACACACAAACCCAAGCTTGCAAAAGAGCCAATTCTCCCACCCGCCACAGAACGAGAATGACCGTTTTAAGGGTGAAAAATCGTATCTTAACCGACTAAATATTGTATTGAATTAAGTAATGGCAAACCAAAACCCAGAGCAAATAGCAAGAGATAACATTGACAAGCAATTGACGGCTTGCGGCTGGGTTATTCAGAGCATCAAACAAGTAAATCTAAATGCTGGAATTGGTGTTGCAGTGAAAGAATATTTGACAGATGTTGGTCCTGCCGACTATGTTTTATTTGTTGAAGGTAAACCTTGCGGAGTAATTGAAGCCAAGCGTGAAGAAGAGGGACATAGAATAAATGTTCACGAAAGACAAGGTGAAGAATACGCAAATGCAAAACTCAAACATCTAAAAAATGAGCCTTTACCTTTTGTTTATATCAGTACAGGCGAAGTAACAAGATTCACCGACTTTACCGACCCAAAACCAAGAGCAAGAGAAGTATTTAGTTTTCACCGACCTGAAACATTAAAAGATTGGGTGAAACGAGACAAATCGCTTCGTAAAAGATTATTAGATTTACCTTCATTGCAAACCGAAGGTTTACGTGATTGCCAAATTAACGCCATAACTAAATTAGAAACATCCTTTAAAGAAAACCGACCAAGAGCCTTAATACAAATGGCAACAGGTTCTGGAAAAACATTTACAGCCATAACTGCAATTTATCGTTTGCTGAAATATGCAAAAGCAAAACGAGTTTTATTTTTGGTTGACACCAAAAATCTTGGCGAACAAGCGGAGCAGGAATTTATGTCATTCGTTCCGAATGATGACAATAGAAAATTTACTGAATTATACAGTGTTCAACGACTGAAATCAAGTTACATCGCAACGGATAGTCAGGTTTGCATAAGCACTATTCAGCGTTTGTATTCTATTTTGAAAGGAACAGAACTTGAAGAAAGTGCAGAAGAAGAAAATCCGAACGAACGAAAATATCAACCAAAAGAAATTCCACCGATTGAATACGATGGAAAAATGCCAATTGAGTTTTTTGATTTCATTGTGATTGACGAATGCCACCGAAGCATTTACAACCTTTGGAAACAAGTATTGGAATATTACGATGCTTTTGAAATTGGCTTAACCGCTACTCCCGACAAAAGAACCATTGGTTACTTCGACCAAAATTTAGTAAGTGAATATTCTCACGAAATGGCGGTTGCCGATGGTGTGAATGTAGGTTACGAAGTATTTATCATTGATACCAAAGTAACCCAACAAGGTGCTACGCTTTGGAAAGGCGAATACATTGAACATCGTGAACGCTTGAGCAGAAAGAAACGAATGGAATTGCAAGATGAAGATGAAAATTATTCAAAACAGCAATTGGATAAAGATGTGGTAAATCCTAATCAGATAAGAACCATCATTCGAACATTCAAAGAACATTTGCCTAGTATTTTTAAAGAACGTTACGATAAAAACGGAAATTTTGAAGTGCCTAAAACTTTAATCTTTGCTAAAACAGACAGCCACGCCAATGATATTATAGACATTGTAAGAGCAGAATTTGCCGAAGAAAATAAATTCTGCAAAAAAATTACTTACAAAACTGACGAAGATCCAAAATCGGTTTTATCGCAATTCAGGAATGACTATCACCCACGAATTGCAGTAACTGTTGATATGGTTGCGACTGGCACCGACATTAAGCCGCTTGAATGTTTGCTTTTTATGAGAGATGTAAAAAGCATCAATTATTTTGAGCAAATGAAAGGCAGAGGCACACGGACTATTGATTTAGATAGTTTGCGAAAAGTTACCCCAACAGCAAAGTTCACTAAAGACCATTTTGTAATTGTAGATGCCATTGGTGTAACTAAAAGTTTAAAAACAGACAGCCGACCATTGGAGAAAAAGCCAGGCGTTCCGCTAAAAGATTTATTACAAGCAGTTGCAGTTGGAGCAAGAGAAGAAGAATTATTTACTTCATTAGCCAACCGACTGACAAGATTAGACAAGCAAATTACTGAAAAAGAAAAAAAGCAATTTGCCGAAAAGGCCAATGGCAAAAGCGTTTCACAAGTTGTGAAAGAATTATTGAATGCTTTTAATCCCGATGTGTTGGAAGAAATTGAAAGCAAAGTAAGAACCGAAATGGCAGGTGCAGCTCCTGTAGAAATTGATGCTGCTATAAAAGTAAAAACCGAAAAACTACAAAACGAGGCTGCCAAAGTTTTTACAGGAGAATTGAACGAATACATTGAAAATGTTCGCAAGGCTCACGAACAAAAAATTGACTTGGCAAATCCTGATGAAGTCATTCACTTAGGTTGGGACAAAGACAATTCAAACAAAGCCAAAGAACTAATTGCCAATTTTTCGGAATGGATGCAATTACATAAAGATGAAATAATGGCATTGCAGATTTTTTACAACCAACCATTTCGCAGACGGGAACTGACTTATACAATGATTAAAGAAGTGTTGGAAAAACTTCAAAACGATAAACCAACACTTGCACCAATGAATGTTTGGCGGGCTTACGAAGCCTTAGAACAATGCAACGGTTCACCGAGAAACGAACTAACAGCAATTGTTTCTCTCATTCGTAAAATAAGCGGATTAGATACAACACTTACTGCTTATGATAAAATAGTGGACAAAAATTTTCAAGACTGGGTTTTTAAAAAACAAGCCGGTGCTACCAAGTTTAACGAAGAACAAATGCAATGGCTGCGGATGATTAAAGATTATGTGGTGAATAGTTTTCATATTGACAAAGATGATTTTGACTTGAATCCTTTTAATGCTCAGGGTGGATTAGGGAAGATGTGGCAATTGTTTGGAGATAAGACAGAAGAGATTATTAACGAATTAAATGAAGCGTTAGCGGCATAAAATGACAGAACAGGAATTACATAAAATAATTGAAAGGCTTTTAAAACTCCCAAAAGAGTGTGAATGGGCAGAGTTTAAACTCAACTTAAAAACGGAGGATGAAATTGGTAAATACATTTCGGCATTGAGTAATGGTGCTTGTTTGCAAAACGAACATTTTGGTTATTTGGTTTTTGGTATAAATGATAAAACGCTACAACCCGAAGGAACAAATTTTCGTCCCAAATTACATAAAGTAGGAAATGAAGAATTAGAACATTGGTTGTTACAAAGAGTGTCACCAAGAGTAGAAGTATTACTTTATGAAACAATTTATCAAGATAAGTTTATCTCTCTTTTCCAAATTCAGGCAGCAAACGGACAACCAACTTGTTTTTCAAATCAGGATTATGTGAGAGTAGGTAGTATTACCCGTTCGTTAAAAGATTTTCCTGAAAAAGAAAAAAAAATTTGGACAAAAGCTCATAAACAAGCATTTGAAAAAGGAGTTGCATTGCAAGTTCAAGATGCAGCAGATGTTGTTAAGTTTTTAGATACTCAATCCTATTTTGATTTACTCCAAACTCCTTATCCCTCAACACGAGAAGCCGTTATTGAAAAATTTGTTTCAGAAAAATTCATAAAACAAAATGCTGGTGGATATGCTATTACCAATTTAGGTGCTATACTTTTTGCCAAAAACCTTTCCGATTTTGATACAGTAAAGCGCAAAGCGGTTCGGGTAATTCAATATGCAGGAAAAAACAAAATCAATACACTGAAAGACCAAGAAGGCAAATTGGGCTATGCGGTGGCTTTTGAGCGATTGATTAAATATATTAACGACTTACTGCCCAGTAATGAAATAATAAATCAGGCACTTCGGGACACAGTTACAATGTATCCCGAAATTGCTATACGAGAATTGGTTGCTAATGCAATTATACATCAAGATTTTGAAGAAAGAGGCACAGGACCTATGGTCGAAATTTATACTGACCGCATTGAAATCTCTAATCCGGGTTTACCATTAATTACACCAATCCGATTTATTGATGAATACCAAAGCCGAAATGAAAACCTTGCTGGTATGATGAGAAGGTTTAGAATTTGTGAAGAAAAAGGAAGTGGTTTTGACAAGGTGGTTACTCATATTGAGTTGTATCAGTTACCTGCTTATGATATTCAGATACAAGAAAAACACACTAAAATAATTTTATTCGGCTATCAGAAGTTTGGGGATATGGATAAAAATGACCGTGTTAGGGCTTGTTACCAGCACGCTTGTCTGAAATATGTGATGAACGAAAAAATGACCAATACTTCTTTAAGAGAAAGGTTTAAAATAGCCGATGAAAATGCTGCAATGGTTTCAAGAATAATAAAGGACACCTATGAGGCAGGTTTAATTAAAGAAGTTGACCCTGAAAACAAATCAAGGAAGTTTGTAAAATACATACCCGTTTGGGCTTAATCTTAATTGACCGGCAAACCTAAAAGGAAGCAAAAATGAGTATAACTAATTGGTTTTCAACGCTTATTTCATTTGACGGTTATTTGACTGGAGTAACAAGTTATTAACAATTGAGCTAAAATTCTTATTTTACTGAAAAATAAAAAACAGCGTTTCAAAACACCGAAACCATTTGCAGTATTGAGTTTCCTTATTTGATGGCTATTTGACTGAAAGAAAAAAATTGTCTGAATCGCGGATTAAACAGATTATTTGATTAACACAGATTAAAAGAAAAAATGAATACTGAATTAAAGCATAAAGAAATAACAGAAAAAATAATTGGAGCTTCTTTTGAAGTTCATAAATTTTTAGGTAATGGATTTCAGGAAGTAATTTATCAAAGAGCGTTAGCGTATGAAATGAGAAATGCAGGATTAGAGTTTGCCAGAGAAATAGAACAGCATATTTTTTATAAAGAATTGCCTGAACCAATAGGAACTAGGAGAGCAGATTTTGTGGTGGAAGGGAAAGTATTAGTGGAATTAAAAGCCCTCATTAAACTAGAGGATGTTCACCTTGCACAAGCTCTAAATTATTTGAAAGCATATAAATTAGAGGTTGGATTGCTGATAAATTTTGGATCGAAAAGTTTAGAATTTAAACGATTAATTTTAACCCAAAAATCTGTGTAATCTTTTAATCCAAAAAAAATCCGCGATTCAGACAAATGACTGAGATAAAAAATATACCGAAACATTGGCAACTCAAAAAATTGGGAGAGGTATGTCATATAATTATGGGGCAATCACCTCCATCAACTTCATACAACACAAATGGCATTGGTCTACCATTCTTTCAAGGAAAAGCTGAGTTTACGGAATTATATCCTGTTGTTGAAAAATGGTGCAATTCACCCAATAAAATTGCTGAACCAAATGACATTTTACTTTCAGTTCGTGCACCAGTTGGAACAACAAATATTGCAAATATAAAATGTTGCATAGGAAGAGGATTAGCTGCTATTCGATATGATAATTACAAATATGTTTTTTACTTTTTAAAAAGTATAGAACAAGAATTAGACAGTAAAGGTACAGGAACCACTTTTAGGGCAATTTCTGGTGAAACGATTAGAATGACAGAAATCCCAGTTCCACCTCTTGCGGAACAACAAGCCATTGTAGCCAAAATAGAAAAATTACTCAGCGAATTAGAAAACGGCAAACAACAACTGCTCACCGCCCAACAGCAATTAAAAGTGTACAGGCAAAGTTTGTTGAAATGGGCTTTTGAAGGGAAATTAAGTCGGAATCACGGATTACAGGGATTAAATGATGACACAGATTTTAAAAACAAGTATCAAAAAAAATCTGTGCAATCTGAGCAATCCGAGCAAATCAGTGATTCAGACAAAAGTGAATTGCCAAAGGGGTGGAAAAGAGTGAAAGTTTCGGAAATATCGAATGTGGTTCGTGGAGGTTCACCAAGACCTGCTGGTGACCCCAAATTTTATGATGGAAAAATTCCTTTTTTGAAAGTAAGAGATATTACAAAAGATAGTGGTACTTATCTGACAACTTTTGAATATACTATTAAGGAAGCTGGATTACATAAAACAAGACAAATTAAACCAAACACATTATTACTTTCAAATAGTGGTGCAACATTGGGCGTTCCAAAAATCTGTATGATTGATGCAACAATGAATGATGGTATAGCTGCATTTTTAGAATTAGACCAAAGAAGTAATTTATTTCTTTATTATTTCTGGGTGAGCAAAACAAGAGAATTAAGAAATATAAATATGGGTGCTGCCCAGCCAAATTTAAATACCGACATTATCAAAAATTATGAGGTTCCATATTGTTCATTTGAAGAACAACAACTTATCGTAGATGAATTAGAAAGCAAACTCACGGTTTGTGATAAAATAGAAGAAACCATCAACCAAAGTTTGCAACAAGCAGAAACATTAAGGCAGAGTATTTTGAAACAGGCTTTTGAGGGAAAATTAATTAATTACGATTTACAAATTAAGAATTAGGAATAGCATTTAACTAAAAAGTAGATGGTAAAAAAAATTCAAAATAAGGAACTACAAGAAAATCAAAGTTTGAACTTTATTATTTTTAAAACCGAAGACGAAAAAATTTCGGTAGATGTTCGCCTAAGCGAACAAAATGTTTGGCTTACGCAAGACCAATTGGCAATGCTGTTTGGTGTAGAACGCCCTGGAATTACACAACACATTAAAAATATTTTTTCCGAAGGAGAACTACAAGAAAATTCAGTTAGTAAGAAATTCTTACGAACTGCCTCAGATGGCAAAAACTACGACACCAAACACTATAACTTGGATATGATTATTTCACTGGGTTATCGTGTAAATTCAAAAATTGCTACACAATTTAGAATTTGGGCAACCGAAAGATTAAAGGAATACATTATCAAAGGTTTTACCATGGACGATGAACGCCTGAAAAATTTGGGTGGTGGTGGTTATTGGAAAGAACTTTTGCAACGCATCCGTGACATTCGAAGCAGCGAAAAAGTATTTTATCGTCAGGTATTGGACATATACGCTACCAGCATTGATTACAACCCCAAAGCCGATGTTTCCATTGCGTTTTTTAAAAAAGTACAAAACAAAATTCACTATGCAGTTCACAGTCAAACCGCAGCCGAAGTAATTTTTAACCGTGCAGATGCCGAAAAAGAATTTATGGGCTTAATGACCTTTACAGGAAATCAACCACAATTAAAAGATGTTGTAATCGCTAAAAATTACTTAAACGAAAAAGAACTGCGAGCATTGGGACAAATTGTTTCGGGTTACTTAGATTTTGCCGAACGACAAGCCGAACGAGAAGAAACAATGACTATGAAAGATTGGGCAACACATTTAGACCGTATTTTAACCATGAGCGGAGAAAAATTATTACTAGGTGCTGGCACAATAAGTCACGAAAAAGCGATTGAAAAAGCTACCAATGAATACAAAAAATACCAAGCAAAAACATTGAGCGAAGTAGAAAAAAATTATTTAGAGAGTTTAAAAATCATTGAGCAAAAAGCTAAAAATAAAAAATAAATGAAAAGTCCAATAACAGGCACAGCAATGAAATTAACCCAAGAGAAAAGGTTGATGGATTTTAAAAACGAAAAAATTGAAATTGTTTTCCATTATTACCAATGCAAGGATAGTGGAGAACAATTTACTACCACAGCATTAGATGAAGTGAATATAAATCAGGTATATACCCAAAACCGAGATAACCCAAATTTAAAATGAGCAATAACACATCAAGTATAGTTAGTAAAGTGTGGAGTTTCTGTAACCCCCTACGTGATGTAGGTGTAGGATATGGCGATTACTTAGAGCAACTCACCTATTTGCTTTTCTTAAAAATGGCGGATGAATACGGCAAGCCGCCACACAACAGAAAACTTCCGATTCCAAAAACATACAACTGGGAAAGTCTAACAAATAAAAAAGGTGCAGAATTGGAATTGCATTATGCCACTTTGCTTAGAGAGTTAAGTACAGCAAAAGGTATTTTAGGTCAAATATTTACCAAGAGCCAAAACAAAATTCAAGACCCGGCCATGCTTGCCAAAATCATAGATATGATTGACAGCGAACAATGGTTGGTTATGGGTGCAGATGTTAAAGGTGATATTTATGAAAGACTATTAGAGCAAAATGCACAAGACGTAAAAAGCGGTGCGGGGCAATACTTTACACCTCGCCCTTTGATTCGTGCCATGGTAGAATGTATTCAGCCTCAACCCAAGAAAACCATTGCTGACCCAGCTTGTGGTACAGGTGGTTTCTTTTTGGCGGCTTATGATTACATCGTTGCCAATAACAAATTAGATAAAGCACAAAACACTTTTTTGAAAATGGAAACATTTTTCGGAAATGAAATTGTTGCAGGAACAAGGCGATTGGCTTTAATGAATTTATTTCTGCACAACATTGGCGATATTGAAAGTGATAATTTCATTTCTCCTGCCGATGCTTTAATTGCAGCCTCCCCGACAACTTACGATTATGTATTGGCAAATCCACCATTCGGAAAAAAGAGTTCACAAACTTTTACCAATGACGAAGGCGAACAAGAGAAAGACGATTTAACTTATAACAGACAAGACTTTTGGGCTACAACAAGTAACAAACAATTGAACTTTGTTCAGCACATTCGTTCAATGCTAAAAACAACAGGAATGGCAGCCGTTGTATTACCCGACAATGTTTTGTTTGAAGGTGGTGCAGGTGAAACGGTTCGCAAAAAATTATTGGAAACAACCGACCTGCATACAATTTTACGTTTGCCGACAGGAATATTTTATGCACAAGGAGTAAAAGCAAATGTTGTTTTCTTCGACAACAAACCTGCAAGTAAAAATCCGTGGACAAAAGAAGTTTGGGTTTATGATTACCGTACCAACATTCATCACACTTTAAAGAAAAATCCGTTAAACATTGAAGTTTTAAAAGATTTTATTGCTTGTTACAAACCCGACAACAGAAACAAACGAAAGGAAACATATCACGCAGACACCAATCCCGAAGGACGTTGGAGGAAATTTACTTATGCTGAAATCATTGATAGAGATAAAACAAGCTTAGACATCTCTTGGCTCAAAGACAAATCACTTGCAGACCTTGACAACATACCTGACCCTGATGTATTGGCGGAAGACATTATTGAAAACTTAGAAGCAGGACTAGCAAGTTTTAGAGAAATTATGTTAACACTAAATACATATAGCTAAACCGAAAGTGAAGTGCTTCTAATCCCGCACTACGCTTATATTTGACCGTTGGGAAAAATTGGATTTGGTTCCGGGAATATTCAACAATAAAGGTGGCTAACCTATAGGGGCTGGGACATGAATGCGATTTCTTGTCGGCAAGTCTTACGATAAGAACCGTGCAAAGCGGGCTTTGTAACGTTTGACAACATAAAAGACTTGGCGAAGTCAGTTAAAAAAAAACGAATATTTCGGAGATTTATGTTGGTCCGAACGGAGAAAATAAGACCGTTGCACGGTAAATTCCATTGAAAAGGGCATAAATTGGCACAAAATATTAACTCAACTATTTGTATATCAGTATATTGTATTGTATTTTTGTCTTATGAAAAAAGCAATTCACCTTACTTTAGCGGACAG
>JBGTBA010000012.1:0-7609 GCA_041749595.1 Flavobacteriaceae bacterium
CGGCAGGCTTCTTTTTTGGGCGCATTTGACAGGGTTTTATACTGGAAGTTACAAAAAGCCGGTCATTTACGCAAGCGTTTTTAATGATGTTTAAATTATAAAACATTAATATTCAAATGTTTATATCGTTTCTAAGGCTCGACTATTTATGTAATTATTGCAGGTTTATTTTTTTATCTTCCGAAAGTGTATGGTTTATTTGTTTTGCCGTTGATATGGTAGTGTCCATTCCCTTCTAAAATATCAAGGGCACGTTCCATTAGCATCGTTACAATATTTGGATTATCCTGAAGAGGAATCCTTTCAGTATTTATCAAAAATTCAAACAATGCAAGATTTTCTTTTTATAATCCTTGGTTTATTTCTTTTGATCCTTGGGGGCACTTGGCTTTTAAAAGCAGCGGTGTCATTATCATTATCCTTGAATATTCCAAAAATCGTAATAGGGATGACCGTGGTTTCCTTTGCTACCTCTGCCCCTGAGCTTATTGTTAGCGCAAAAGCGGCCATCGATGGTCATCCGGATTTGGCTTTGGGCAATGTGGTTGGTTCTAATTTGGCCAACTTGGGATTGGTATTGGGCATCACCATTATTTTAGGAAGCATGGATGTGCGTAAGAGTTTTTATTCCGTTGATTGGCCGGTAATGATGTTGACCTCCCTTCTCTTTTTTGGATTTATCTACTTTGACGGGGAGCTACAGCGTGCAGAGGGTATTATTATGTTGGTATGTTTGTTCCTTTTTTTGATTTTTCTACTCCGATTTCAGAAAACCGCCGTAGTTGACGAATTACCAGAGGACGATGTTCGGTTGCCCAACTATAAAACGGCTCTTTTCTTAGGTATGGGAGGTGCGGCCCTCTGGGGCGGTTCCGAGTTGCTCATTGATGGTGCCGTAGCCTTGGCCACGTACTATGGGGTGAGCGAACGGATTATAGCGGTAACCCTAGTTTCCGTAGGAACCAGTATCCCGGAATTGGCGGCATCTGTTATTGCGGTATTGAAAAAGGAAAAAGCTATTTCATTGGGGAATCTTGTAGGATCTAATATTTTTAATCTTCTGGGTGTTTTGGGCATTACAGCGATAATTACTCCTATAACGGTTGTGGATAGGCAACTACTGGACAGTGATATTTTTTGGATGTTGGGGATTTCCTTTTTAATTCTGCCTTTGGTGTTTTTTCCAAAGGGACTTCGGTTAGGATGGTGGGATGGCTTGGTTTTACTTTCGGTGTATACGGTTTTTGTTTACTTTACCGTTAATTAAAAAAGAGCCCAATATTTAGAGGGCTCTTTTTAAAAATAATTGGGTTTGTAAATTTAAACCTTTGCTGACTTTACCGTTTTTACAATACGTCCGGCAATCTTGTAAGGATCTCCGTTAGAGGCCGGTCTTCGGTCTTCCAACCAACCTTTCCATCCGCTTTCTACAGTAGCAATCGGGATACGGATGGATGCGCCACGATCCGAAATGCCATAACTAAAATCGTGTATCGAAGCGGTTTCGTGCCTTCCGGTCAAACGCTGATCGTTGAATTCGCCATAGACGGCAATGTGTTCTTCTACCACAGGGCGGAAAGCTTCACATATTTTTTCATAGACCGCTTTAGAACCTGCAGTTCGCAAGGTGCTGTTAGAGAAATTGGCGTGCATTCCGGAACCGTTCCAGTCCATATCCTTTCCAAGGGGTTTTGGATGGTACTCAATATAATAACCATACTGCTCGGTTAAACGATCCAAAAGATATCGTGCCACCCAAAGCTCATCACCTGCTTTTTTAGCTCCTTTTGCAAATAATTGAAATTCCCACTGTCCACAGGCAACTTCTTGGTTTATACCTTCAAAGTTAATTCCCGCTGCAATACACAGATCGGCATGTTCTTCAACCAATTCCCTTCCATGGGTGTTTTTTCCGCCTACCGAACAGTAATAAAGGCCTTGAGGGGCAGGGTAGCCACCCACGGGGAAACCAAGGGGTAGCTGTGTAGCGGTGTCCATTATAAAGTATTCCTGTTCAAAACCGAACCAGAAATCATTGTCATCATCATTAATGGTAGCCCTTCCATTTGAAGGATGAGGTGTGCCATCAGCATTTAAAACCTCTGTCATAACCAAATAGCCATTATTTCTTGCGGGATCTGGAAAAATGGCGACCGGCTTCAGCAAGCAATCGGACGAACCGCCTTCGGCCTGTCTGGTTGAGCTTCCATCAAAGGACCATATAGGGCAATCTTCCAATTTACCACCAAAGTTGTTCACTACTTTGGTCTTGCTTCGCATGTTTTGGGTTGGGAAGTAACCGTCCAACCAAATGTATTCTAACTTTGTTTTACTCATAATATGGGTTGTTAATTTTTTTCGATTTTAAAAACAAACAAAAATATGTTTTTTGTTGAATAATATGAATTTTAATAGGGGTAATTGTATGGAATTTAAAAACATTTTTTGTTACCCTTGTTTTTTTTAGGGTATATTGAAAAAAAAAATATTTTTTATCGATTAAATTATTAAATTCTTAATTTTACCGCTTAAAATTAGATCATTGAACCATGTCCAGAACACGTTTTGACGCAATTGCAGAAAGCTATAAAAGAGATCGTATAATTATTGAAGAAAAAGGGAGGCGATCGGAACTATTCGGAACAAATGTTTTTAATGACCAACGAATGCTGCAATACCTTACCAAGGATGCCTTGGAAAGTGTTAAGGGCGCCATTGTTTCCGGCTCCAAGATAGATAGGAAGATTGCCGAACAAGTGGCGGAGTCCATGAAAACCTGGGCAATCTCCATGGGGGCTACCCATTATACGCATTGGTTCCAGCCTTTAACGGGAACTACTGCGGAAAAACATGATGCCTTTTTCGATTTATTGCCAAATGGGGCGGCTTTGGAAAAGTTTGGCGGCGGCCAGTTGGTACAGCAAGAGCCGGATGCATCCAGCTTTCCCAGTGGAGGTATCCGCAATACTTTCGAAGCAAGGGGGTATACGGCTTGGGACCCCACATCCCCAGCTTTTATTTACGGAACAACTCTCTGTATCCCTACTATTTTTGTTGCGTACACCGGTGAGGCATTGGATAATAAAGCTCCTTTACTGAGGGCGCTCAGTGCCATTGATGAAGCTGCTACATCCGTTGCTAAATATTTCGACAAAAACGTATCCAAAGTAAACGCAACCTTGGGCTGGGAACAGGAATACTTTTTGGTGGACAAGGCTTTGGCCTATTCCCGCCCGGATATTGTGATGACCGGACGGACACTTGTGGGCCATTCCGCGGCCAAAGGACAACAATTGGACGACCACTATTTTGGGGTCATTCCCGGCAGGGTACTTAGTTTTATGAGCGATCTGGAGAAAGAATGTACCAAGTTGGGCATCCCTGTGAAGACCAGACATAATGAGGTAGCTCCCAATCAGTTCGAGCTGGCCCCCGTTTTTGAAGAGGCCAACTTGGCGGTGGACCACAACTCCCTGCTTATGGATGTCATGGAGAAAATTGCGGACAGACATAGTTTTAAGGTCCTTTTCCACGAAAAACCGTTCGCCGACATCAATGGTTCGGGCAAGCACAACAATTGGTCCTTGGCCACGGATACAGGGGTAAATCTGCTCAGTCCCGGTTCCACGCCCATGAAAAACCTTCAGTTTCTTACCTTTTTTATCAATACGCTCAAAGCGGTGGATACCTATGAGGAATTGTTGAGATCCTCTATTGCATCTGCCAGCAATGACCATAGATTGGGTGCCAATGAGGCCCCACCGGCCATTTTTTCCATTTTTATTGGGAAACAACTGAGCAGCGTTTTGGATGAATTGGAGGGCGTTTCCCACGGAAAACTCTCTCCTGAGGAAAAAACGGAACTGAAATTGAACGTAGTGGGCAAGATCCCGGAAATTTTACAGGACAATACGGATAGGAACCGTACTTCTCCTTTTGCTTTCACGGGAAATAAATTTGAAATGCGCGGAGTAGGATCAAAAACAAATTGCGCCAAACCCATGACGGTCCTTAACACAATTGTGGCGAAACAACTTTTAGGGTTTAAAAAGGAGGTTGATTTATTGATCGATAAGAAAAACCTTAAAAAAGATGAAGCAATTTTCAATGTGCTCCGCGAGTATATAAAAACGTGTAAAAGAATCCGATTTGAAGGTGATGGGTATAGTGAGGATTGGGAAAAAGAGGCCAAACGGAGAAAACTAAGCAATAATAAAAATACGCCCGAAGCACTACAGGTGCTGACCTCTAAAGAAAGTCTGCTCCTTTTTAAGTCCATGAAGGTAATGAGCGAAGTAGAAGTTAAGGCCAGGCAGGAGGTGGAATTGGAGACGTATATTTTTCAGGTCCAAATTGAGGGGAGGGTGTATAATGAGCTCGTTTATAACCACATCATTCCATCCACCATAACCTACCAGAACCAATTGATCGACAATGTCATTGGGCTAAAGGAGATTTACGGGGCGGCCCATAAAAAAATATCGGATGCA
This sequence comes from Flavobacteriaceae bacterium, assembly GCA_041749595.1. GTDB lineage: Bacteria > Bacteroidota > Bacteroidia > Flavobacteriales > Flavobacteriaceae > Aurantibrevibacter. Next base: position 4,491 of record JBGTBA010000012.1, read on the forward strand.
CAACTCGGCATCATAGAACAGATTGGGGAACATATTGCAGAGCTGAAGAAAAAAACGGACGCAATGACAAATGCAAGAAAAGCGGCCAACATATTAAATGACAGCCATAAAAAAGCCTTTGGCTATTGTAATAATGTAAAACCCTATTTTGAACAGATACGCTATCACTGCGACAAATTAGAGCAATTGGTGGATAATCAACTATGGCCATTGACAAAGTATAGAGAACTTTTGCTTATAAAATAGAGGAAAGATAGCCTGTTATTTATGTCCAATCAAAATTCCTGAGTTTAATCCGGCGAAAAGGTAAGGCTATATAACTTCATCTAAAAAACAATTTAAAAGCGGACAAAATGTGGGCTTTTTTTTTTGATTCGTCTATTTTTGCCACAAACGAAGGAAATGGGATCAACCAACAGTGACAGATATAACCAAAGAGGGGTTTCGGCATCCAAGGAAGATGTGCATCAGGCTATCAAAAACGTATATAAAGGCCTTTTTCCGAAAGCATTTTGCAAGATAGTACCAGATTACCTTACCAACGACCAAACCTTTTGTCTGGTAATGCACGCTGACGGGGCGGGAACAAAATCCGCCCTGGCCTATATGTATTGGAAGGAAACCGGGGATCTGTCCGTCTGGAAAGGGATTGCCCAAGATGCGCTCATCATGAACATCGACGACCTTATCTGTGTGGGTGCTACGGACAACATAATGCTGTCTTCAACCATCGGGCGCAATAAAAACAATATTCCCGGGGAAGTAATATCCGCAATTATAAGCGGTACGGAAGAACTTATTGCCGAATTAAGGAAATATGGGATAAACATATATTCCACCGGCGGGGAAACGGCAGATGTGGGAGATTTGGTGCGCACTATCATTGTGGATTCCACGGTAATGGCAAGGATGAAGAGAACGGACGTAATTGACAATGCCAATATAGGTGATGGTGATGTTATTGTGGGACTGGCCTCATATGGACAAGCTACCTACGAAGAGGGATATAATGGGGGCATGGGCAGCAATGGCCTCACTTCCGCAAGGCATGATGTTTTTTCAAAATACCTTGCCCATAAATATCCTGAAAGTTATGATGCTTCCGTACCAGACGAACTGGTATATGTCGGGAATAAAAAATTAACAGATCCCATCCCCAATGTCCCACTGAACGCAGGAAAGCTTGTTTTGTCCCCCACAAGGACCTATGCGCCTGTTATAAAGAAAGTGTTGGAGAAATATGGCGCAAGTGAAATACACGGAATGGTGCACTGTAGTGGCGGAGCACAGACAAAGATCCTTCATTTTGTAGAGGGTCTCCATATCATCAAGGACAATTTATTTCCTGTACCCCCTTTGTTCAGGCTAATCCAGGAACAATCCGGAACGGATTGGAAGGAAATGTACCAGGTGTTCAACTGTGGCCATCGAATGGAACTTTATGTAAAAAGTTCCATTGCTCAAGATATCGCCGCCATTTCCCAAGAATATGGTGTAGAAGCTAGGGTAGTGGGGAGAGTGGAGGCAAGCAACTCTAAAAAGCTCACAATTATCAGTGAGTTTGGTACCTTTGGATATTGAGATATACGAATACCCCATTTCTTACGTTGTCTTATATAAATAACCTGCTATGCAAAGAAAAGAATTTTTAAGAAGTTTAGGTGCCGGTGCTGCTTTTGCCCTTACCTTTCCCTGTTTAAACGGCTGCTCCAAGGATGCTGAAAACGGGGAAATAAGAACGGTACCGACAGGTGTGGATTTTACGATCGACCTAAACTCCCCCGAAGGGGCCAAATTAAAAAATAACGGTAGCTTTATCCTAAAGGACTTTGTGGTGGTGGTTAAAAACCTGGAGGGAAATTTTATAGCTGCCAGTCAGGTGTGTAGCCATGAAGCCTATGATCAGGTTCGATTTTTAACCGCAAATGGAGGTTTTTTCCATTGTGATGTCCATGGTTCCCGATTTAGTCAATCCGGTGAGCCTTTGAATCAGGTTGACAGCAAAATCCCCAGACCCTTAAAGATGTTCCAAATAGAATTGGTGGGAGATGCCCTTAGGGTTTTTGAATAATCCTCGCCCTATTTTAGCCGTTCCCCATGCATTCCCGGCAGGGAAATTTTCCGGTCAGTTGTCTTTAAAAACCACGCATCTACCCCATATCTTATACAGGGCCGATTTTCCCATAAAGAAAAGGAATGCACTGTCCAAGCTGAAGTTGGGGGATAATAAGATTATGGCAGGGACATTTAATGCCAAAAGCCAATTTCTACTTGTTGTAGTGTTGGATAAGGACCAAAAAGCTCTTGGGAAGACCGGTTACCAGAAGGTTTTTCTCAATAAACACATACCACAGCTAAATTCTTTCATAAAGTGAAAGTATTGACCCCCATTTTTATTTGTTTTTTCATTTTTTCAGGTTTCGGACAGGAGAATAGGTATGTTACCGTTAAAAGAACCGTTAAACTGATGAGCTGTGAAGTTGATCTTACGGTTGTTGCGGCCAATGAGGAAATAGGGTATATCAACATAGAAGAAATAGTGGAGGAAATAAGGCGGATAGAAAAAATATTGGATAACTCGGACGAAGCCTCTGAGACATCCCTCATTAACAGGAATGCGGGAAAAATGCCGGTTAAGGTAAGCGCGGAACTCTTTAAATTAATAGAACGAGCCAAACAGATTTCCGAAATTACGGATGGGGCATTTGATATTAGTTATGCCGCTTTAGATGGGCTTTGGAGATTTGATGGTTCAATGGACCACTTGCCTACCGATGCGGAGATAAAAAGGAAAACAAGTAAAGTTGGGCACAAAAAAATTATATTGGATACCGCTGAAAATACGGTATTTTTAAAAGAGGAAGGGATGAAAATAAGTTTTGATGGTATCGGCAAAGGATATGCTGCGGATAAGGCCAAGGAACTTATGGTGTCCAAGGAAGTAAAGGCCGGGGCTATAAATGCCTGCGGCAGTCTTACCACTTGGGGGACCAGGGCAACCGGCGAAAAATGGCTTTTGGGCATAGCCAATCCTTTGGGCAGTGAAAACGCCTTCTCATGGTTGCCCATCGTGGAATCTTCTGCGGCAACGTCTGGAAATCGGGAAGGTTTTGTTGTTT
>JBGTBA010000013.1:0-7097 GCA_041749595.1 Flavobacteriaceae bacterium
TCTTCAATTGAAAGGAATCCTCAAACTAATAATCGTGTTTGCGGAAGGCTTTATGAAATGGGGTTATCTAAAATTTTTGAAAAGTGCAACGAACCTGAAGAAACCAATAGACAAATAGAGCCAATGTTTGGGAATTAACTAAGAAATAAATCGCTAGGAATTGAACCAGTAAATTTAAATGAAATTTTAAATTCAAGTGAAAATTCAATTTTAAGAGGTTCAGATGATGACAAGATGAATTTTGCAAAAAAACATTTGAACTATAATAGAAATAGAAAATTGCGCTTAAAGCCACAGTAATTGAAAGAAAGACAAATACAGCTATTAGACTTTGATGGTTGGATTTCCCATCATTTATTTTTCAAACAATAAATTTTATCGGCTTGTTCCTAACACCGCAATAAAATTTAACGCAATAGGGTATTATACCAACTTATGGGCTAATAAATATTCTGCAATCTGCACCGCATTCGTAGCCGCTCCTTTTCTTAAGTTGTCGGCAACAATCCATAGGTTTAAGGTATTCCTTTGGGTTTCATCCCTGCGGATACGGCCAACGAATACATCGTCTTTGTCGTGGGCATATATGGGCATGGGATAGGTATTGGTATCGGTGTTGTCCTGGACAATTACTCCTGGTGTTTCGCTTAGGATTTTACGCACTTCGGACAGTTCAAAATCATTCTCGAATTCCACATTTACGGCTTCCGAGTGCCCGCCGGAAGTTGGTATTCGCACGGCTGTGGCTGTAACGGAAAAGCTGCGATCGTTCAATATTTTTTGGGGTTCCCTGGCCAGTTTCATTTCTTCTTTGGTATAACCATTTTCCAAAAAAACATCGCAATGCGGCAGGGCATTTCTATTGATGGGATACGGATAGGCCATTTCCCCGGATACGCCGGCGATTTCATTTTCTAATTGCTTAACGGCCTTTAGTCCTGTTCCTGATACGGATTGGTAGGTAGAGACTACCACCCGTTTCATCTTATATTTTAGGTGTAATGGGTTTAAAACCATTACCAATTGTATGGTAGAACAGTTTGGGTTAGCAATGATCTTATCGGCGGAGGTAAGTTCTGTGGCATTGATTTCGGGGACGATCAACTTCTTGGTAGGATCCATGCGCCATGCAGAAGAATTGTCGACCACGGTGGTTCCTGCCGCAGCAAATTTTGGAGCCCATTCCAGGGAGGTATCCCCGCCTGCCGAAAAAATGGCAAGATTCGGTTTGGCCTTGACTGCATTTTCAAGACCAATTACGGTATATTCCAAGCCTTTAAAGACCACTTTTTTACCCACAGAGCGTTCCGAAGCAACCAAGATCAATTCGGTTATGGGAAAATTTCGTTCGGCCAATACTTTTAACATTACTTCGCCAACCATTCCTGTGGCACCGACTACTGCTACTTTCATTCCTTTATTTAGTTAAGATAAAATATGCCAGATACCTATTGAGGTATCAGGACTTTATTATTTTTAATAATGAAGGCAAAGGTACGGCATACGGACTATTCCGCAAATAGTATGGCAAAGATTAAAAACAATATAACAAAATGTTATATTTATAACTTGGTAATGTTGCGATTCACCAAAAAAACCGACACAGTTGACCTTTGTGCCGGTTTTGGACAATTTATATTATATTTAGATAGGCCATGGCATGTGCCACTGTCTTGATCTAAACCATAGGTTTTATTTCTTCTTAAGGAGATCCCTAATTTCGGCTAACAATTCTTCTTGGGAAGGCCCTGCTGGAGCGGTTGGAGCCGGAGCCGGCTTTATTTTGTTGTAGGCTTTAATAATGAGGAACATTACAAACCCCACGATAACAAGGTTTACAATGGTGTTTACCCAGGCGCCCCAGCGAATGGCATTTTCGGCCACGTAATCTGCCGCTCCCGAAACACCCGAGGCTTCTGTAAGCACAAATTTGAGGTTGGTAAAATCGGTTCCCCCTGTGAGCGTCCCTACTATGGGCATCATAATGTCCGATACAAATCCATTGACCACAGATCCTACGGCACCGGCCATGATAACCGCTACGGCAAATTCAATGACATTGCCGGTCATAATAAAATTCTTAAATTCTTTAAGCATGATTTTGTGTTTTAACGGGTTAATTAGGAATGCAATTTAAAAAAAAAATGGATTTGGTTAATTTTGTGCAGGTCTATTTTCAGGAGTCTATGAGGATTCTTTTTACCCGTTGGGAAATGCCCGTCAAAAGTTCGTACGTTATGGTATTACCCAAGGCTGCAAATTGGTCGGCGGTGGGGTATTTTCCAAAAACAATGACTTCATCGCCTTCGTTACAGTCAATGTTTGTAACATCTACCATAAGCATATCCATGCACACATTGCCAATAATCGGAGCCGGCTTCCCATGTATGGAAACGTAGGCTTTACCATTGCCGTAAATTCGGCCTATCCCGTCGGCATGGCCTAGCGGTAATGTTGCCGTTTTTATGGCCTTATCCGTTTTAAAGGACCTGTTATACCCTACAGTCTCGTTGGCACTTATAAGGTTGATTTGGGAGATGACCGTTTTTAAGGTGGCTACAGGTTGCAGTTGGTCATCTATGTGTTTTTCATTCCCAAAACCGTATAAACCAATGCCGCTTCGAACCATATCAAATTGTGCGGCGGAGTGGTTTATGATGCCGGAGGTGTTCAGTAAATGCCAGAGGGGATGGTATCCCAGATGATGATCAATTTGAGCGGCAATCTTTTTGAATAATGTTATTTGGCTTTCTGTAAATTCCTTTTCCTGTATATCTTCCGAAGCGGCCAAATGGGATAATACGGATACAATTCTAAGTTCTCTGGCTTTTTTAACACAGATCATTACATCGTCAACTTCTTCAATCTTAAAACCGAGACGATTAAGTCCCGTGTTGAATTTAAGGTGAACGGGGTATTCCTTAAGTGCATTCGAAACCGCCAGCTTTATAAAAGCTTCCAGCATTTTTAAGGAATATAAACTGGGTTCCAGATGGTGGTCTATGATCACCTGAAAATTTACCGGAAGCGGGTGTAGCACCAGAATAGGTGTTTCTATTCCTGCCTTGCGCAATGCCACACCCTCATCCGCATAGGCTACAGCAAGGTAATCTATACCCAACTGTGTCAATTTTTTGGTAATTTTAATGGCGTCGCTGCCGTATGCAAAGGCCTTTACCACCCCCAGGAATTTGGTTTTAGGATCCAATTTGCTCCTTAAATAATGATAATTATGTGCCAATGCCCCTAGGTTTATCTCCAAAGTGGTCTCCGTGGTTTTACCCATTGGATTTCTTTTTTATAGGTAGCACCTCTTCGGATACCACAGGTAGCTGATTTACTTTTTCGCGCAACATAGCTTTAAAGAAAGCAGCCCTGCTCAGTGGCTCATAGGCTTCTGTTTCCCCCAGCAGCACCAATTTTTCATTGCTCGATTTTCTAAAACTGTAATTGGCTAAATTTCCGGTACGTGTACAAATGGCATGTACCTTGGTCACGTATTCTGCAGTGGCCATTAAAGCGGGCATTGGGCCAAAAGGATTCCCTTTAAAATCCATATCAAGTCCGGCTACTACTACCCGAACCCCTCTGTTGGCCAGATCATTGCAGACCGTAATAATTTCGTCATCAAAAAACTGGGCCTCATCAATGCCAACCACATCGCAACCATCGGCCAAAAGGCGAATGTTGGCGGCAGCGGGCACGGGGGTGGACCGTATTTCATTGGCATCGTGGGAAACTACTTTATCCTCATGATACCTAGTATCTACGATAGGTTTGAAAATCTCCACTTTTTGCCTTGCAAATTGGGCTCGCCTTAACCTTCGGATCAATTCTTCGGTCTTACCGGAAAACATAGATCCACAGATAACTTCTATCCAACCGAATTGTTCCTTGTGATTAACAGTATTTTCGAGAAACATTTTGTAATTTTAGACGAAACTCAACGGTTTTTCGTTGTTGATTTAGTACAGGCATAAAATTAGTAAACAAAGTACACCTTTTAGAAAAAGGGATAATAAAAAGGTTGAATTGATGAAAAGAAAGTTGAAAGAAGAATTGATACGGATGTCCACGGATATCATCACCTCCCGAAAATTGAACAATATTCCCGAATTATATGAAGCGGCGAAGAGTCTTTATGAGAAGTTGGTGGTATTGAAATATATTGATGAAAAGTTAAATGATCTGGAAATAGACGTGTCTAAAAACGCGGTCGCCACTAAGTTTGAGAAGTTGGCCAATGCCGTTATAAACGAAAACACATCGGTACCGGAAAGCAATCCGCACAATGAGGACATTATAACACCGGGCATGGATACCATAAAGGATATGGTAAGCGAAATGCGTGGGGGCATACCTATAGATGAGGTATTTGCGGAGTTCATGGCGAAACCTGAATTTATGAAAAAGGAATTTGCAATCCCGGAAATTAAAAATAGAGTTGGGGAAGTACCCAAACCAAAATCCTTGAACGACCAGCCCGGCAAGGAAATCAAAATCGATTTAAATGATCGTCTGGCCTTTGTAAAACATCTTTTCAATAACAGTGCCGAGGATTTAAATAGGGTGGTGTCCCAGTTAAATACCATTGATACCGAGGAACGTTCAATTGCTTTTATCATGAATATGGTAAAACCGGATTACGGTAATTGGGCGGGGAAAGACGAGTATGAGGCCCGTTTTATGGCATTGATCGAACGACGTTTTTCGTAATAGGCAAGACCATTTTATAAAATATATGCCGAAAGTTGGTTTAACAATTTTCGGCTTCTTATTTTTAGGCCTTTCTTTATGCAATGGGAAAATTATACATAGTTCCGACGCCAATTGGCAATATGGAAGACATTACCCTTAGGGCCGTCAGGGTGCTTAAGGAAGTGTCCCTTATCTTGGCCGAAGATACCCGTACCAGTGGAAAACTCCTGCATCATTACGGCATTGGCACACCAATGCAGAGCCACCACATGCACAATGAGCACCGAAGTGTGGAAGGCATTATAAAAAGGATACTGGGGGGAGATGATATAGCCCTCATTTCCGATGCGGGAACGCCCGCTATTTCAGATCCTGGATTTTTAATATGCAGGGCTTGTATAGAAAACCATATTGAGGTAGATTGTATTCCCGGGGCTACGGCCTTTGTGCCTGCATTGGTCAACAGTGGTTTTCCGAATGACAAATTTGTTTTTGAAGGCTTCCTACCGGTAAAAAAGGGAAGGAAAACCCGATTGGAACTTTTATCCGAAGAAACAAGAACGATGCTATTTTATGAATCGCCGCACAAACTGATTAAAACCTTAACCCATTTTATTGTTTATTTTGGCGAAGACCGCCCCGTTTCCGTTTCCCGTGAATTGACCAAAATGTATGAAGAGACCATCCGAGGAACGGCGGAAACGGTACTACGGCATTTTACCGAAAAGCCCCCCAAAGGGGAGATAGTAATTGTGGTTGGGGGAAAGAAATAGATGACCAGCCGTGTTGCCCCTCTCAAATTTTTTTTGCTAAGGTTGGGATTATGTGTGCAGGTCTGCTTTCTATTAAATAGCATTACGTTTTTCAAATAAGAACGGGGAAATCATTAGGACCACAAAAAATAATGGCAGAAAACACAAATACTGGCGAAAAGGATATGGGAAATTCAAAAGAAAACGAATCGGAAAAAATAGTGGACAAAAACAGCCATTCCTTTGAGTCCGTTGGCAGCGTAACCCCAAAACAGGAAACGGAAAACAAAGAGGTGCGCCAAGCGGAAGTTTGGCACAAACCTAAACGATGGAAAGCATATTTCCTTGAACCCCTCATGATATTCTTAGCAGTGACCATGGGGTTTTTTGCGGAAAGCTATAGGGAACATTTAAGTGACAAAGCCAAGGAAAAGGAATACGTGCAATCGTTAATGGCGGACTTGAAAAGCGACCAACAAATTTTATCCCAACATATTTTGCATTTGGAGGCAGGTCTTTCCATGATGGACAGTATGATCACTATTTTAAACACGCCGGGGCCGATTGTCCATAATACCGGTCAGTTATATTATCTGGCTAGGCTTGCGCCACGACTAAACCCATTATCAACCAACAACAGAACTTTTGAGCAGCTAAAAAACTCCGGAAACTTCCGGCTTATCAGAAATCTTGGCACATCCAATAAAATCATGGCCTATTATGAAAAGTTTTCCCTGATACGGTTACTGGAATCGGTCAACGAAACCGAATTCAATGAATACAAAAAAATAGCGGCAAAAATTTTCGACCCTGCCGTGCTTATACAGGCAGAAGGGAACAATAATGAAATAAAAAGAATTCAAGGCAACCCTTCATTACGTACAATCGATAATGGATTATTGCAGGAACTGTCCGTCTTTTCAGTGTATATGCATGGCACAAAAAAAGGAATACTTGGAACGGATAAAGAATTAAAGATCGCGGGCACCGCACTGATCGGATATTTGCAAAAAGAATATTATTTGGAATAATTACGGCAAACAAACACAAAGAATGTGGCCTTAGAACCCTAACGTATTTTTCGTAAAAACCCTTTGAAAATTCCCTACATGGAAACGCTCTCATAATAGTTTTCGCCAATTTTTATGGTTATGGGGCTAAAATCGAAGCTGTTATGAGTTGGAGGATTGATAAAATCCACATCTTTAGCTCCAATCTGTATAGAGAACCCAAAAAGACCATGATGTCACGACCAAATAAATACCGCCCACACAGTTGCCGTCCATGAAAACCAAAACCATGAAAACCATTTTTTTAATGTTCGTAGTGCTTTTTACACTCGGGCGCATCCTTTCCGTAGGATCAAAATAGGGTCAGTCCCCATGCCATGCCCTCGGAAAACATAATAAAAATTGTTGAATCGGAAAATGATGTTAATGCAAAAATTGAAATGAAATCTATTTTGCAGTTGGCCGTAGCCAAACTGGAATTGATGGGTAAAAACTAAATAATGCGAATCAAGGGTTAAAATATTAATCCTATAAAGGCCGCAGCCAGCCTTCCATAGATATGGAGTGTCAGCCCTTTTGTTGATCTGACCTTGCTTGCTTTCCGTATGTCGGATTTCTCTATAAGCCAACTGAACAG
>JBGTBA010000014.1:0-19205 GCA_041749595.1 Flavobacteriaceae bacterium
CATCATAAACATCAAAGCACAAAGGGCATCATAGCGCCATCAGCACGATTTAACGATATCACCAACGGTCTTTCCGATGGTGATATTTGGGGAGCGACCGATGTCTATGGGGTTCGATTGCCCCTGCCGGACGATTCCCAATCCATAATTCTGGGGCAGGTTATCAACAGAAAAGGGGAGTTTAGGGAGGATGACATTTTTTATGGCATGAGACCGACAGATGATGAAATTGCCGAAACGAATGATCAAGGTGTCCCTGTAAACGAAACGCTTATTCCTATTGCTTGGACCAAAAGCTACCAAATCCCCGAAGGAGAAAAGGGAAAGGCATTTACATCGACCATAGGGGCCGCGAGCGACCTCCTAATACAAGGAACCCGAAGATTATTGGTCAATGGGGTGTATTGGGCATTGGGTTTACCCATTCCCAAAAAAGCCGATGTAACCCTTGTTGGGGAATACCGTCCAACGGCCTTTGAATTTAGATCGGACGACTATTGGGAAACCAAGCAATTAAAGGTTTCGGATTTTGAATAAAAATTTGTTTTATACATCCAAAGGCCTACGATAACAATATATAAATAAGAACGGTCAAGACCACAAGGATGATACCGGCTATATTCACTAAAGACCATGATTTTCCGGGGTTTTCATAGGTCTCTTCCACAAAGTTTTCTGTTGGGTATATTCTTGAGACCAAGAACATAATGATAAAATTAAGTACAAACTCAATGCCCCAAAGATGCACAAAATGAATATCTACTTTAAGGATAAACGTGGTTAGAATATAAAAACCGAAACCAAAAAACAATCCCATTTTTGCCCCAAAGGCATTGATCTGTTTCACAAATATGCCCGCAATGATCACCGAGGAAATCGGGATAAAGAAAATACCGTTCAATTCCTGTAATAAAAAATAGAGTCCATCCGGCGCATAGGCCACCAAAGGAGCCACGGCAATGGAGACAATGGCCAAAATTATAGAGACCCTTTTACCCATCTGCACCAATTTGGTGTCGGAAACCGTCTTGTTAACTATTTTTTTGTAGATATCATAGCAAAAAACGGTGCTGGCGGAGTTCAGTACACTATTGAACGTACTCAATACCGCCCCTAAAATAACAGCGGCAAAAAAGCCAAATAACGAGGCCGGCAGCACTTTTTTTACGAGCATTGGGTAGATAAGATCCGGGGTATCGTAAAATTCATCCTTAAAATAATAAAAGGCGATCAGTCCGGGCAATACGATGATTAGGGGCACCAATAATTTAAGGACACCGGTATAAATAAGGCCTTTTTGGGCCTCTACCAAATTTTTGGCCCCAAAAGCCCTTTGAATAATGGCTTGGTTCATCCCCCAAAAATACAGCTGGTTGATCATCAGCCCTGTAAATAAGGTAGAAAAAGGTAAAATGGAATCGAGACTTCCGATAATATCGAATTTATCGGGCGCAAAATCATACACGGTCTTCATCCCTGTAAACAGATTCCCCTTCCCGATCTGGTACAGGGCGATACCCGGAATCAACAATCCGCCCAACATCAGACCGATACCGTTAAACGTATCCGAATAGGCCACCGCTTTTAGCCCACCAAAAATGGCATAGAGCGATCCTATGACCCCGATAGTGAGCACGGTATAAAGCAAAGCCCCACTCTTTGTGATCCCGAACATTTCTGTAAAACCGAACACACTCTCAATGTTGATCGCACCGGAGTAAAGTACTATGGGCAATAGGGTAACCACAAAAGAAAGCATGAGCAAGAAAGCTACAATAGATCTCGTAAGCCCATCGAAGCGCCTTTCCAAAAACTCGGGAATGGTGGTGAGGCCCATGCGGATAAAGCGTGGAATAAAAAATATAGCTGCAATTACGAGGGCAATTGCTGAAGTGACCTCCCAGGCAATGACGATTATTCCGTTTTTATAGGAACTACCGTTCATGCCTATCAAATGCTCGGTAGAGATATTGGTAAGTATCATGGAACTGGCAATAATGGGACCGGTAAGACTTTTTCCGGCCAGAAAGTAGCCTTTCGCGGAACTAAAATTGTCTTTGCGAAGTTTATAGGCAGTGAGTATAATTACCAGCAAGGTAAAACCGAAAAAACCCAAATAGGTAGATAGCATTATATAAACGGTTGTATCTTATCCATATCCATGCTTAAAACCGTAATGTGCTGGGTAAGTATTTGGCTACCAAATCTTCATAATACGGGCGTAACGCCTTGGCATCTGGCGGTACGGGCACCTTGGAATATAGGTCGTAGGGATTGAATTTTTTTACCCATTCGAACATTTCATGATCCTTCTTGTTCATTAAATGGGCATAAGCATTTTCTCGGTGCTGTGCATAAAAGGAATGGTATCTAATCATGTACAATGCGGGCTCCGGGAGATAATCTTTCATAATTTGATACAAATATTCATCATGTCCCCAGCTCATTTTAACCTGGTCCAAGCCACAATTTTCCGTATAGATACCGTACTTATGGTTATATTGCGCATCGCTATAATCCGGGTTGTGCTTAAAATATTCCGGGTACACGATTTTATCGGAATAGGCACAGCCCACCGGAAAAGTATCGCCAACAACGGCCCATTGCGGTTCTCCAAACAAACAAAGAACCTTACCCATATCGTGTAAAAATCCGGTTAGGACAAACCAATCGGGGTGGCCATCCGCCCTTATAGCTTCTGATGTCTGCAAAAGATGTTGCAACTGGTCCAGATCGGTATCGGGATCGCTGTCATCTACCAAGGTGTTCAGAAAGGCCACTGCATCCCACAGCGACATTTCCCTTTTATCGAATTTCAGAAATTCCTTTTCCTTTTCCCCTACAAAATCATAGGTTTGGAAGGTGTGGTTTAATCGGTAAAATTCTTTTACCGTTTCTACCCGTTCCGAATCTACATAATTGCGATATTCCTCTTTTTCTTTTACACCTTCTTCGGGGTCGGGATACCGCTCCAGTAGGTTTTCTTCCCAGTCGTCAATGCGGTGCATGGGATTTTGGTGATCTGTTTGTGGATTTTTCATGTGCTTCTTTAAATTTATCCAAGTTTTCATCTTCCAAAAAACCAAAGGACACAAGATTCCCTCAATTTTTTAACTAAAATACAACCTAATTATCAATCTTTCAACGACAAGCCTTCCAAAAGAGCATATAATTTGATATTTACCATACAAAAATCAATTTCTAACGGATTCTTTTTTACTTCCCTTCAAACAAAAGTTCAATTTCCATGGAATTATCCTAAATTTGCACACGGAAAATTGCCCACGTGGAGAAATTGGTAGACTTGCCATCTTGAGGGGGTGGTGTTCGTAAGGACGTGCTGGTTCGAATCCAGTCGTGGGCACAAAAAAACCGCTTATGCAGCGGTTTTTCCTTTTTTTGTAATTTTTGGGTTCACAATCGTCTTACTTTTACATTTCTAAACCAAACCCCTGCCCCGTGGTCCTGTAGGGCCAGATAACCGGTGCTGGTCTTTCCGTAATCCGGATAATCGTTCCATTTGCCACTATTGCGACGCGTTTTCCAATCCTCACTAAACTTGTCGAATTCAACGATTTTTTCGCCATTTAACCAGTGTTCTACCCTGCCCCTGTTAAATATAATTGCCGCCGTATTCCATTCGCCCACAGGTTTCAAGGTCTTTTTTCCATTGGCGACGTGCATGGCATAATTGGCTCCCGTCTTTTGCCAATCTTCAATGGGTTCGGGAAAACCCACATCGTCCAACAACTGGTATTCCGGTCCGGTCTGGTACGGCGAATGGTAAATGGTATCTTCCACGACATGGTAAAAAACACCACTATTACCGCCTTTGCTTATTTTCCACTCCCATCTTAATTCAAAATTATCATACACTTCCGTGCTGATAATATCCCCACCTACATCCCCGGCCTTTCCATAACATTCTATGATACCATCCTTAATGGCCCAATTGCTGGGCAGGACATTTTGATTGTAGCCACGCCATTGGGAAGTGTCCATCAAGGAAATCCATTCAACTGGTGTTTTCCCTATTTCAGAACCCAAACCTGTATCTGTTTCCCCTTTTTTTTCTTGTTTGCAGCTCAATAGTAAAGCACATAAACCAAGTACTACGACCCCATTCTTCATTTCCAAAAAATTATAGTTTCTTCATATTTACGGGATCCCACTTAATGGCCTTGTCTTCATAATAACTGTCATTACAGGCCAAGGCAGGGGCTGCGGCCCGATACCCGAACACGGCATCCTCCACAACTGCTTTTCCGCCCCTGATGGCATTAAACCAATTGCCAAAATGATCGTAATGTGCACCTTTATACCCTTCTTCGGCCTTATAGATAATTTCGTCCTGGATTTTCATCTGTTTCCGGGACGCACTTCCTTTTAATTGCGCCGACTGCGCTTTTAAAAACGGGTCATCGTCATATTGCTCGTTATTTCTTTGTAGGGTGATTTTGTCCCACTCTACGTTCATGGAACCTTCACTTCCCACAATCCGTAAATAGGTGGTTCCTGAAGTACCGTCCACAAAATTACAGCGCAGGGAAAGATTGAAAGCGGGGTGTTGGGCCGTATCCGGATAGTCAAAAATCCCTAAAAGCACATCGGGTACTTCCCTACCGTCGTTCCAATAGCGCAGCCCACCCGAAGAATAAATCTGCTCCGGACCATAGGAATTGGTAATGAAGTGAAGGCTGGAAAAAAGGTGCACAAACAAATCTCCGGACATTCCGGTGCCATAATCCCGGTAATTTCGCCATCTAAAAAAACGGGTGGCGTCAAAAGGGAGCTTTTTGGTATTGCTCAAAAAGGTATCCCAAGCTACGGTTGCAGGCGATGCATCGGCAGGAATGGCATACTGCCAAGCTCCCGAAGGACTTCTCCTTGCCCAAAACCCTTCCGCATAATTAATTTTCCCGATGGCCCCTTCTGCCAAAAGTTCCCTTGCCTTTTCATTTCCCAAAGAGGACAGCCCCTGACTGCCCACCTGAAAAATTTTTCCGGATTCCTTTTGAGCCTTGATTACCTCGTGGCCTTCATCTATGGAATGTACCATGGGCTTTTCGCAGTACACATGTTTTCCGGCACGCAATGCGTCCACGGAAATCTGCTTGTGCCAGTGGTCCGGCGTACCAATAATAACGGCATCCACATCTTTTCTGGCGAGGATTTCCTTGTAGTCCTTGGTCGTGAAAATATCGTTTCCCCATTCTTTTTTGGCCTTCTCCAAACGCCCTGTGTAAAGGTCGCAAACAGCTACCAATTTTACCCCGTCGTGCTTTAGGGCCGTATAGGTATCTTCACTGCCCATGCCCCCGGCACCTATAAGGGCTATCTGTAGATTGTCATTTGCGGAATATTGTTTCCTGAACATATAGGCCGTTCTTTGGCCCGTATTGGCGGAAATGAGCGTTGGAGCGCCCGCTAAGGCCATTGCCCCCATTCCAAGTTTGGTAATAAATTGTTTTCTGGTCTGTTTAGTATTCCTGTTCATTTCATTATATTAAAGGATTGCTTAAATATATCAAATTCCGCTTTAAAAAATCGAAAAAATTCCGGTACAGTATCCAAAGAATAAAAATTTGATCTTATATTAATTAAATTTATGCGCAATACCCATTGCCAATGCATATTAAATTGTAATTTTGTTTAATCTTTTTATATAATCAATGAACAATGTAAAAAAAACCTTTAGCATTAAAGATCTGGAAAACCTTTCCGGAATAAAAGCCCACACCATTCGTATATGGGAAAAAAGATATAATTTATTGTCTCCTGAAAGGACCGACACCAATATAAGGACCTATAGTCTTGGAAGCCTACAAAAATTATTGAATATAACGCTTTTGTACAACGCCGGTTTTAAAATTTCGAAGATTGCAAAAATTGGCGATGATGAAATTTCATCGATTGTACAGGAATTTGTCGCAAAGGAAAGCATTAAAGACCATGCCATAGGTGCCTTTAAGTTGGCCATGATAAATTATGACCAACAACTTTTCATGGCTACCTGTGATACTTTGTTAAGGGATAGGTCGTTTCAAAGTGTTTTTAGAGAGGTCTTTATACCTCTTTTAAATGAATTGGGCCTTCTGTGGCAAACAAACACCATACAGCTTTCCCATGAACATTTCATCTCTAACCTGATCAAGCAAAAAATATACACGGGTACGGAAAAGTTCCTTATGGCCGCCCCCACTAAAAGAGATAAGACTTTTGTCCTTTTTTTGCCTGAAAATGAAATTCATGAAATTGGCTTGCTGTATTTAAACCATGAAATTGTCCTAATGGGTTACAAATCAATATATTTGGGACCTACCGTACCTTTGGAAAGCCTTAAAGACTTCACAAAATACTATCCCAACGTAAATTTCCTTTCCTATTTTACGGTTTCGCCTACTAAGGAGAAGGTGGAAAAATACATAGAAACCTTCAAAAATACCATTGGTAAAAACGGAAACCCAACATTATGGATTTTAGGGCATCAAACAAAATACATGGAAAAAGAGAATATGCCCGAAAACATTAAAATATTCGGCACAATTGAGGATGTGGTAAACGCATTATAAAAATAAACGCACACGGTTTGAAAACCATTACTGGCATGAAGAAAAAAGTTGTTGTGATTGGTTCTGGGTTTGCCGCTTTATCGGCCTCATGCTATTTGGCCAAAGCTGGTTTTGATGTTGCCATTTACGAAAAAAACGCTACCGTGGGTGGTAGGGCAAGGCAAATCATGAGTGATGGGTTTACTTTTGATATGGGGCCAAGCTGGTATTGGATGCCCGATATCTTTGATAAATTCTTCCAAGATTTCGGTAAAAAAACCTCCGATTTTTACATTTTGGATAAATTAGATCCTGCTTATAAAATCTTCTTTTCGGATGATGCGGTCACCATTGGCGACACTATGGAAAAAATATGTGTGGAATTTGAGCGTATTGAAAAAGGCAGTTCCATAACGCTTAAAAAATTTATGGCGGAAGCCCAGGAAAACTATGATATTGCCATAAATAAAATTGTGCTTCGTCCTGGAAACTCCCCTTTGGAATTGGTGACCAAAGAGACCCTTCTGAAGGTGGACCGTTTTTTTAAAACCATAAGTGGTGAGGTAAGGAAAAGGTTCAAGAACAAAAAATTAATCTCCACATTGGAATTTCCGGTCCTTTTTTTAGGTGCAAAACCTAGCGATACCCCAGCTTTCTATAGTTTTATGAATTTTGCCGACTTTGGTTTGGGCACCTGGCACCCCAAAGGGGGCATGTACCAAATTGTCATGGCCATGCGCACTGTGGCAATTGAACTCGGAGTAAAAATAAACACGGATGCCACCGTTGGGAAAATAAGAGTGTCCCACGGAAAGGCCATGGGAATTATTAGCAATGGGGAGGAAATCGATGCCGATGTTGTACTTAGCGGTGCAGATTACCACCATTCCGAAACCTTGTTGGAAACACAATATAGACAGTATTCCGAAAGCTATTGGGAACGGAAAATATTTGCGCCATCCTCGCTATTGTTCTATGTGGGCTTTGATAAAAAATTAATAAATGTGCAGCATCACAACCTTTTTTTTGATACCGATTTTGACCGGCACGCCAAGGAAATATACGACACCCCCCAATGGCCAAAAAATCCGCTTTTCTATGCCAATTTCCCGTCGGTGACCGATTCCCGTATGGCCCCAAAAGCATGTGAAGCAGGTTTTTTCCTGATCCCAATTGCACCGGGATTGGAAGACACGGCTACTTTGAGGGACCACTATTTTGACCTTATGGTAAAAAGATTCGAAGACAGGACCGGACAAGGCATTAGAAACAATATCGTTTTCAAGGAATCATTCTGTGCCAACGACTTTATAGAGCAGTATAATTCATACAAGGGAAATGCATACGGAATGGCCAATACCTTGATGCAGACGGCATTCCTAAGACCAAAATTGAAAAGCAAAAAAGTAACCAATCTTTATTTTACAGGACAACTGACCGTACCGGGCCCTGGAGTGCCCCCCGCATTGATCTCGGGAAAGCTGGTTTCAGAATTGATTTTAAAAACCCAAAGCCATAAAAGATGAAAGCCACTTTTGACAACGTTTCTTATAACTGCAGCAAGATAGTTACCGAATCCTACAGTACTTCCTTTGCTTTGGCCACAAAGATGTTGGCCCCGACCATAAGAGCGGATATTTATAATATTTACGGTTTTGTACGGTTCGCCGATGAAATTGTGGACACGTTTCATGGATACGATAAAGAAGTGCTTTTTGATAGATTCGAAAATGACTTAAAAAACGCCTTGGACGATAAAATAAGCCTAAACCCCATTTTAAATTCCTTTCAGTACACCTACCATAAATACGGTATATCGTATAATCTGGTGGAAGCATTTATGAAAAGTATGCGTATGGACCTCTACAAAAAAACCTATAGGACCGAAGCAGAATACAAGGAATATATTTATGGTTCTGCCGATGTGGTTGGGCTTATGTGTCTAAAAGTATTTGTAAAAGGGGATTTAGAAAAATACGAAGCCTTAAAAATTTCGGCCATGGCCTTGGGCTCTGCCTTTCAAAAGGTGAATTTTTTAAGGGATTTAAAAATGGACTTTGAAAACCTTAACCGCACCTATTTTCCGAATGTCGATTTTATCAATTTGGATGAAGCCTCAAAATCCAGGATCATAAAAGAAATCCAAGCCGATTTTTCCATGGGCTATTCGGGGATCAAAGCACTGCCCAACGAAGCAAAGTTCGGGGTGTATACGGCCTATAAATATTACTATAAATTACTTAAAAAGCTGCAAAATACAGCTCCGAAAGAATTAAAAAATGCAAGGATACGTGTGCCGGACTATCAGAAATTTGGACTGTTGGCCACATCCTACGTTAATTACAAACTAAAAATGGTTTAAAATGAAACTACTTATTGCCATCTTTATTTTCTTGGCAACCTTCTCATTTATGGAATTCATGGCATGGTTTACGCACAAATACATCATGCACGGTTTTTTGTGGGGGTTGCACAGGGACCACCATAAAAAAAACCACGATTCTTGGTTTGAAAGAAATGACATTTTTTTTATATTCTATGCCTTGGTAAGTATGTCTTTTTTTGCTGCAGCGGCCAATACCGATTTTTGGTGCGGTTGGCCCATTGGTCTGGGGATCATGGCCTATGGCGGCATTTACTTTCTAGTGCATGATATTTTTATACACCAACGTTTCAGGATTTTCAGGAGCTCCAATAACCGGTACGCAAAAGGCGTAAGAAGGGCCCATAAAATACACCATAAACATCTGGGAAAAGAAAAGGGAGAATGTTTTGGGATGCTGTTTGTGCCCTTTAAATACTTTAAGGAAAAGGATAGTTAACGAATTTACGGGCTTTTAGCTTTTCAATTGTGGCCCATAACAAAGCGAGGGCGCAAAATGACATCTTTTTAATTTTGAAGAAACCATAGGTAATTCTTGCTGTCAGGCTCAGCCCAGAAGGCAAATAGATGGGGGAACATAGAATATTTCCTTTAAAATAAACGACTTAAGGCTCTCTTTTCAATAACAACAATGCCGTTTGGCTAATCCTTGAAATTTATTCCAGTACATTCTAACCCCAAACGCTATGGGGCAAACTTTATGGCTGAAGATATTTTCTGCTTTCCTGAGGCATTCATTCCCAAATCTCACATGGTTTTATGCTGCCCTTATGAATTATGAAGGGCTTCCTTGTTTTTTCGCCTAGTTGTCCTTATCATCCAAGTAATTGGGAATCCCATTCCCGTTAGTGTCCGGAAAAGTGATCGATCCATCCGGATTGATTATGATCTCATCACGGGTAGGGAAACCATCCCCATCATCGTCGGAATCCGCGTGATTGGGTATTTGTTGTATAAAGCGCTTTTGCTCTTCGCTTGAATCGGTATTATCATTGTTCAAATTTCCATCCCCATCCAAATCTTCCATGATAGAGGGTATGCCGTCATTATCAAAATCCGTGTCCTCTACATACAACCCCACATCCAACTTAAATATCAATGGATCATAAGCACCTATGTTAGTGGTTGGCGGGCTATTGAAATACCCCATCCCGGAAGGGAAGATAACAAGTCCTAGTCCTGTATTTTCAATTGAGGTGGTCCCATCGTTGTTAACGATAATGTCATTGCCCACCTTAAAACTTGCCACACCATTATAGAAACCACTTAAAAAGCCGGGCAGATACAGCCAATTAAAGGAAGAGGTGGAATCAAAAACGGAGCCGTCCAAGAGCGAGCCTTCAAATCGTACAAATGTAGAATCCGCTACCGTTGGTTGCCCCCCCGCCCCCTCACGGGCTTTTAGGACATAATAGGTATGGGAAATGTTTTTTTCTTCCGTAAGGCCCAAAAAAGCAGTGGAAGACACGTTAAAAGTCCTTGGCTCCACTTGGGCGATCAATGCTGTTTTAGCCGCATTTTCCCCAGCGATAGTATCTAACCTTATTTTAAAGTCGAAACCGGCAGGTGGGTTGGTAAACTCCTCGTAATTGTAAAAATGGGTCTGCAGGTATTCCTTGATTTGGGCATCATTTTCCACGGCCACCTCGCTCAATAATCGCGGAGGGGTAATGTCACCGTCAGGACCATTGTCTTTATTACAGGAGCATATCATGGCCATTAGCACTAATGCGGCAAGAATTTGGTTCATTTTCATCTATCGTCTTTTTGAGGGGGCAAGATACAATTTTCCACTATTTTTGCAGAAATCGTTAACAAACATTTGCAATTGTTTATGAGAATAGATAAATACCTCTGGTGCACACGCTATTATAAAACCCGGAATATGGCCACTGAAGCTTGCAAAAAAGGACATGTACGGATCAATGAAACACCATCCAAACCCTCTAGGGACGTGTATGCGGGGGACAAGATTGTAGTAAGAAGGGATCAAATAAACCATGAACTCACCGTTCTGGACATTCCTATAAGTAGGATATCGGCCAAATTGGTGGATATTTACAGGAAAAACACCACTCCCGAAGGGGCGCTACATCAAAATGAACTATTTAAACACGCCAAGGAGCATTATAGAAAAAAGGGAACGGGCAGGCCCACAAAAAAAGACCGTAGGGAAATGGACGGCTATATAGAAGATGGCCAGTCTTAACCTATTTTCCATAAGCCTGAAATGATGCTTTTTTTAACGGAAACCGAAATTGATTTATAAACTTCCAAAAGCCCTCGGGGATAGGGAACCGTTTTTTATCTTTGACACTAAATATGTGTACTATGCGAAACAGAATATTGACCCACCAAGAAATCCAACATAAAATAAAACGTATTGCGTATCAAATCTATGAGGCCAACGTAGAGGAAACCGAGATAGTAATTGCCGGTATAGAGGGCGGGGGACTGCACTTCGCAAAAAAAATACAGGATGTGCTACTGAAAATCACTGGGGCAAATATAATTTTGTGCAAAGTCTTGATGGACAAGAACGATCCTCTGCTGAACGGGGTAAAAACTTCCATACCCGAAAGTGAGTATGCCAATAAGTCGGTTGTTCTGGTAGATGATGTGCTCAATTCCGGCACCACATTGATCTATGGGGTGCACCATTTTCTCAGAGTGCCCTTAAAACAGCTAAAAACCGCTGTTTTGGTAAATAGAAACCACAAAAAATATCCGGTAAAGGCCGATTATAAAGGAATCTCCTTGTCAACTTCCCTTCAAGAACACATCAAAGTTGAATTTAAGGCAAACAACAATTCCGTTTACCTAGACTAAGAATCCCTTGACCTCTTCAACAATGGTCCGGGGTTCTTTATTATCGCAGTCAATCGTCTTTGTGGCCCTCGAATAAAAGTTGTTCCTCTCAAACAAGTGCCTGCCAATAAACTCAGGCAAACTTTCTTCATCTATATGTCTTATTAAGGGTCTGTCCTCCTTTTCCTTTGAAAGCCTTTTCACCAATTCGGGGATGGATACTTTAAGAAAAAAAACATGTTCGGCAAGGGCCAACATTACATCTATATTACCACCATAACAAGGAGTGCCACCACCGGTGGACAAAATAAGGTCTTCTTTTAGGGAAAGCACCTCCCTTACACAGTCCTTCTCTATTTTTCTAAAGTAGATTTCGCCCTTTTCCTTGAAAATTTCAGGAATTTTCATTTTTTGGCTAGCTTCCATATAACTATCCAAATCAAAAAAATTGAACCCAAGATCTTTAGCCAATCGTTTTCCTACAGTGCTTTTTCCACTGCCCATATAACCGACCAAGACTATTTTCATGTATTATTTTTTTTGTAAAAGTGAGCCAAAACTATGGAATTTCAAAAAAAAAGAAATTTATCCGAAAATCGACTTGTTAAATTAATTATTGATATTATATTTGCAGCCGCTAACCGAGAAACATACGGGAAGCTGATTTTTATTAAAAAAAGACCGACCTGGTAGCTCAGCTGGTAGAGCATCTCCCTTTTAAGGAGAGGGTCCTGGGTTCGAATCCCAGCCCGGTCACGGGAAATTTTCCAAGGCTGTTCAAAAAAAACCCGAGACTTCAATGCTTTCGGGTTTTTTCTTTTATACTGTTACTGAACGTAAAAACATTTTGCGGATCATGCCTATTTTGCCTTTCCGGTCCCCTGTTTCGGCTCCTCCAAATTGGACATCACAGGCTTTCCATCCAAAACACCTACTTGATCCGAAGAAATTTAGGGTTTATTTATAGCTATTAAATAGGGATCTGTACAACTTCTTACGGTCATAATTACTTTTTTTTTAGAATATTCCTTACATTGACGCCTGTTTGTAACAAGTGCAAAAAAACACCAAGTACAATTTTAACCACAATTAAATTAAACCCAATGAAAAAGAGTTGTTTCCACCTTTTTGCATGTGTTTTGCTTTTGGTCTACATGTCCCAGATCCACGGGCAATTATCCGTAAAAACCACACCGGAAGCCGTCGGGGTTTCTTCCGAACGCTTAGGGCGCTATGAATATTTTTTGAATACGGAAATTAAGGAAGGCCGTATTCCTGGTGCCGTTTCCTATATTATGCGAAAAGGAAAGGTGGTGCATGAGGCAACCATGGGCTATAGCAGTTTGGACGACAAAAAGCCTATAAGACAAGATCAGATAGTTCATCTGATGTCCATGACCAAACCCATAGTTACCACTGCATTTATGATGTTGTACGAAGAAGGTCATTTTGCACTTACAGATCCCGTTTCCAAATACCTGCCCCAATTTAAAAATCTAAAAGTGGCAAAAGATGTGACCACGGGAATAAAGGGAGAGACGGTGCCGGCCAATAAGGAAATAACCATCTTTAATGTCTTAACACATACTGCGGGATTTTCCCATGGCCTTGGTGGTACCACGTTGGACAACGAAACTGCCAAAGCCCTCTATTTTGAACCCCAAAAAGACATTGAAAGCAGGGTGAACACATTGATAGGATTGCCCATGATCGGGCAACCGGGGGAACAATGGTCCTATAGTGCATCTCCGGACGTTTTGTCGCTCCTTATTGAACATTTCTCGGGAATGACCACTGCGGAATTTCTGCAACAGCGCATTTTTGATCCCCTTGGGATGAAAGATACCGGCTATAACCTAACCGCTAAAAACAAAGATAGGATGATGCCGGTCCACAATGTGGACGAACAGGGCAAGTTAGTAAAGTCGGCCAACCAATTGCCAGTAGAGGGCAATACGGTCTTTGGGGGCACACATGGATTGTTCTCAACGGCTTCGGATTATATGTCTTTTTGCCAAATGCTGCTCAACAAGGGCAAATGGAACGGCAAACAATATTTAAGCCCTAAGACCATAGAGATCATGACCCAAAATCAGGTGGGGGATTTGTACCAGGCCCCGGGACAAGGTTTTGGATTGGGTTTTGGGATCACCACAAATGTTGCCGATAGCAAAGCGTTGGGCTCTGTGGGACAATATTATTGGAGCGGTGCCTACTCCACCTTTTTCTTTATCGATCCAAAAGAAGAACTTGTGGCCATACTCCTGACCCAGCTACAGCCGTACAACAATTATTACGGCGAAAAATTGCGTCAATATACGTACCAGGCGATAGTGGATTAATCTTTTTTAACAATTCAATCAATAAACCATAACTACAACAAGATGAAAAATATACTTATGATCGCGTTTTCCGTATCCATCTCCGCTATTGGATTTTCGCAGGAAATTATTCAGTTGCCCTATACCCCCGCTTCAGGTATTGTATGGCAGGGTGGAGAAAAAACCTATTTCTCGGATATTTGGCAGACCCAAGTGGTCACCAATGTTTCAGTGCCCACTATGGAGGTCTTTAGACCCAATGCCGAGGATGCCAATGGCACGGCTGTGATCATTGCCCCGGGAGGCGGACTCTATGCATTGAGCATCAACAGTGAAGGGAACGATGTGGCGAAATGGCTCAACAAAAAGGGAATTACCGCCTTTGTCCTAAAATACCGCTTGGCCCCCACCGGGGAAGATGGAGTGAAAGAGATTACCGAGGCGGGGGCAAAAGTTATTGAAAATGTAAGACCCATAATGCCATTGGCCATTGAAGATGGCCTAAAAGCCATTACCGAGGTTCGTACAAATGCTCATCTATATGGTATAAATCCAGAAAAGATAGGGTTTATGGGCTTTTCCGCCGGAGGTGCCGTTACCATGGGGGTAACATTCAAGGCCACAAAGGAAAACAAACCTAATTTTATTGTCCCTGTCTATCCCTGGATGACCGTTTTAGGTGCCTATGATGTGCATACGGACGCACCGCCCATGCTGGTAATATGTGCTTCCGACGACCCCCTGCAGCTGGCACCACCAAGTGTTGACCTATACTCCGCATGGCTAAAAGCAGGTAAACCCGTTGAACTGCACATGTATGCCAAAGGTGGGCACGGTTTTGGGATGAAAAAACAAAACCTGCCCTCGGACAAATGGACCGAGCGTTTTTACGAATGGTC
Organism: Flavobacteriaceae bacterium; assembly: GCA_041749595.1. Classification (GTDB taxonomy): domain Bacteria; phylum Bacteroidota; class Bacteroidia; order Flavobacteriales; family Flavobacteriaceae; genus Aurantibrevibacter. The sequence goes on from JBGTBA010000014.1 coordinate 14,963, forward strand.
CGTAGCGGAAGGTATTACCGCGCCCAAAGGGGGGCTGTAGCTATTAACCGGACGAAAGAATTTAGATAATAGACGGAATGCCATCAATTTAAGCCATAAATTGTTACAAAATTTTATATGTCAACATAGTGCCGTTACCTTAATGAGTACCTAAAAATAGTTTTTTGCCTAACCAAATATCATCTATCTTTTACCCTTATTGAAACATACGCCATGAGAGTTCCGCTTCTTGTTTTCCTTTTCCTTTTCCTTATAGGTAATGCCCAGGACCCGTTCCGTTTTCAGGGCGAAGTTGATGCCATATCCAAAAAATACGGGACACTTTGGGACAGTTCCAAAGAAACCATAGTATTTACGGGCAGTTCCAGCATCCGGATGTGGGACGATCTGCAACAGCGGTTTCCTGGTCAACAAATCGTAAACTCGGCTTTTGGCGGTTCTCAGGCATCCGATCTTTTGGCCTATTCCAACGAGTTGATACTCCATTTCAATCCGAAAAAAGTGTTTCTCTATGAAGGGGACAACGATCTTGCCAATAAAAAAAGGGTGAAGCTGATCCTCGCCGATCTTCAAAAAATAATAGACACCATAAAGCACGGAAATAGGAGCACCCATATAGTACTGATCGCCGCCAAGCCCAGTCCGGCCCGATGGCATCTTCGCCATAAATACAAACGCCTTAACCGGGGAATGGAAAAACTTACCCAGGACAATACCACCGTGGAATTTGCCAATATTTGGGATGTAATGCTGGTTGGCCGGAAACCTATGCCCGATATTTTTATCGCAGATGGATTGCACATGAATACCAAAGGATACGACCTCTGGTACGCTGTTTTAAAAAATTATATAAACTAAACCAAGTACAAATGAAACAATCTATTTTAACAAAAACAGCCGTGGTCCTTTTAGGGATTGCAGGGCTTATCGCCTGCTCGGAAGGCAACAGGAAAAAGAACATTAACTTTCCTTCGACCGATTTGGCAGTGGAAAACCTGATCCCAAAACCCCTTAAGACCGTAGCCACCAATACTGCCTTTGCGTTGGACCAAAACACGGCCATCTTTACTTCGCAAACAGAGGATTACAACCAGGTGGGCCAATTTTTATCGGCAAAGATCAAGGAGCATATCAATCTATCCGTGCCCGTAAATGAATCTGCATCGAAAACCGTGGAACGCATCATATACATTAACCAGGTTGATAGCAAGGATTTCACCACGGATGAGGCCTATGAACTGTACATCTCAAAAGATTCGGTGATCCTCAATACCAAAACAGCCGAAGGGGCTTTCCGGGGCGTACAGACCTTGAGGCAACTTATTCCCGATACCAGCAACGACACCCTTGCCGAACAGAAAATGTGGCTCATTCCCACCGGAAAAATAGTGGACAACCCCAATTTTGCCTACCGAGGCTCCATGTTGGATGTGGCCCGGCATTTTTTTAGTGTGGAAGACGTAAAAAAATACATAGATCTGTTGGCCTATTATAAATACAACATTTTGCACCTGCACCTCTCGGACGACCAAGGCTGGCGCATTGAGATAAAATCCTGGCCCAAGCTCACGGAAATTGGCGGAAGCACGGAAGTGGGCGGCAAATCTGGCGGTTTTTACACTCAGGAAGAATACAAGGATATCGTGGCTTATGCCGCCAAACATTACATTACGGTTGTCCCGGAAATTGATATGCCCGGACATACCAACGCTGCCTCGGCATCTTATCCCTTCTTAAATGGAAATGGCAAAAAGGCGGAACTGTACACCGGGACAAACGTAGGTTTTAGCACTTTTGATACCCGTAAGGACACGGTATATGCCTTTATAGATGATGTGGTGCGGGAAATCGCGGCCATAACCCCCGGCCCATACTTCCATATCGGGGGAGATGAAAGCCATGTGACCAAGAAAAAAGACTACATCTATTTTGTTGCCAAAGTGGGAAAAATTGTGCAAAAACACGGCAAGCGGGTCATCGGCTGGGACGAGATCGTAACCGCGGATATAGACTCCAATGCCATAGGCCAGTACTGGAGCAGTGCCAAAAATGCCAAAACGGCGGTGGAAAAGGGCCTGAAGGTGATTCTTTCCCCCGCAAAAAAGGCGTATCTGGATATGCAGTACGACAGCCTTTCCAAACATGGGCTGCATTGGGCGGCGTACATCCCCGTGGATACCGCCTATGTATGGACACCGGAAACCTATGAAGGCATCCCTTTGGAAAACGTTTTGGGCATAGAGGCGCCCCTATGGTCCGAAACCATAGGCACCATAGAAGAGCTGGAATACCTGGCATTTCCACGGGCCATTGGCTATGCCGAACTGGGGTGGTCCACAGCGGAAAACCGCAACTGGGAAAATTATAAGGTAAGACTGGCCCACCAAGCACCCTATTTGGATCGGATGAACGTAAAGTACTACCCCTCTGAACTGATTGATTGGCAAAAAAGCAAATACGCCTATAAGACAATTGGTAAGGATTGACCGTTAAAAATAGACAGTAAAGAAAATGAAACAGAATTTGACACATATTGCAGTTGTCGTGGACGACTATGACAAAGCAATTGAATTTTATACTAAAAAATTAAATTTCACTTTAATTGAAGATACTGTTCTTTCGGACACTAAACGCTGGGTTTTAGTTCGACCAAAAGGTGCGAATGAATGCTCTTTATTATTAGCCAAAGGAGTAAATGACGAACAAAAAAGTAGAATTGGAAACCAAACAGGCGGACGTGTTTTTTTATTCTTACATACCGACAATTTTAAAAGAGACTATCAAGACCTCATTGACAAGAATATAAGAATAGTTAGAGAGCCAAGTTTTGAAGACTATGGAACAGTTGCGGTTTTTGAAGATTTATATGGCAACCTTTGGGACTTAATCGAACCAAAGAAAATAGACGAACATTTTTATTCCACGGGTATTTTAAAAATAAAAGACACGACAAAAATTGACTATGTAATTTCTGAACTTAAAAAATTAAGAAGTAAAACACTTTTAGAAAGTGGTAACATATCATTTGACATCAAACAAGTGAAAGACCAACCGACAAAAATTATTCTTTGGGAGTGCTTTAAAGACGGGCAATCATTTAGTGACCACCTAAGTTCAGAACATCTTCAAGAGTTCATAAAGCTTGACTTGGTAGAACTTGAGAATGGTTATTTGACAAATAATATAGAATAAACAACGAACCGCCAACAAAATGCATAATCAATGGCGGGGTTCAGTGTAAATTTGTAGTTTAGTTTTTCAAAATACGTTTTGTGTGGTGGGACAGTGACGCGCTTCGAATTCCCGCCACTGCTTATGCACAAACGTTGTGCATAATATGAAATCGAAAAAAAACAGAACAAAATGATAAGCGAACATTTCGAAAAATGGTTGATTAATAACGAAAATAAATCAAACCAAACGGCGTATAATTATTCAAAAGCAATTAATAGAATTTCAAAACACTATTCACAAAAAACAAACCAAGATTTGAACTTGTATGGAATTACTGAATTACCGAAACTAAAAACGATTGCAGAATTATATGGAACGACAGGTAAATATTCAGAATTTGGACATATAGGAAATGGAACAAATCGTGCAGCAATTAATTCATTATATCGATTTAGAGAAAATACTATTAACTCAAATTTAATTACAGAAATAGTAAATAAGAATGAGACATTTGAAGAAATTGATTTGGTCGAAAATTCAACAAATTTCAGTTATGAAAGAGATTTAAAAAACTCTATCGTTTACCAGATTTCAGAATTATTTCCTGACTATAAAATATTCGGATATGAAAATGAAGGCATAGAATATCTTATTGGTGGAAAACGAATAGATATCCTTTTAGAAAAAACAAATGGAAACTTATTAGCTGTGGAATTAAAATCAGGAATTGCAAATTTTAAAGTTTTTGGTCAAGTTTCAATGTATTTAGGTCTATTAATGGAAAAATTTCCTGAAAAAGAAATTGCAGGATGTATAATTGCTGGAGAAATTGATGAAACATTAAAACAAGCAAATAAAATCACGAATTTAGTAACATTAATGACTTACTCTATGAAACTTGAATTAACAACAGAGTAAAAATACTATGCACAATAACTAAGCGTTCGTGTGGTCGGTACGGCCTAACATGAACGCAGTGTTGACTGAACCGGTCTTGGTCGGTTTGCCCTATATGGGTATTGATCTGTTTTCTTGTGGGTTTTAGGGATGGCCTGTTGCCCTTTTTAGC